>JAYZBD010000066.1:0-25119 GCA_036339395.1 Planctomycetota bacterium
GGCAAAGCGGACATGGCACAAGCCGGCGGCAAGGATCCAAGCAGGATTCCTGAGGCGGCCGATCGTGCCACTAACTATGCAAGCGAGGTACTGGCATGAGCAAGGAACAGCAGGACCAGGAACAACAGGACCAGGAACAACCGGACAAGGAACAACCGGACGAGGAACAACCAGGGGATGAACAGGATGCTCCAGTATCACGTTTCGTCACGAAACTCCTGACGATCGAACGCCAGGTTGGCGAGCATGTGCTTGTAGCGCTTGAACAACCGGAAACTGTTGCGGTTCTCACCACTGTTGCATCGGGCATACGGAATGACCGGGTGGTCTCTGTCCCACTGAGTCGTGAACAGGTCGAAGACATCACCTCGATCCTCGCAAAGGCCCAGGAAGAACCGGACGAAGAAGATGATTCCCCGACAATCGGTTTCCATGTTGTTCTTGATGGAACCGACACCGAGGAAGAAGAAGCGTGATATCGTCCATGAATCATCTCGGGACGACTCGACGTGATTTCGTTCATACGACGATCGGATTCGTCGCCGTAGCTGCAACTCCGGGCCTCGTCTTCTCCAATCCGACGACCCCAAGTGCCCTGCCCAAGGAAACCGGCATGACTACAGAACCATGGTTCCGCATTTCACTGGCCCAATGGTCACTTCATCGCGCGCTTCGAGCGGGCGACCTTCTGCCGATGGACTTCCCGGAACACACCCGGAAGCAGTACGGGATTGAAGGCGTCGAGTATGTAAGCACGTTCTACGGCGACCGGAAGAATGATTCTGCGTTTCCAGGGAAGCTGCGCCAGCGAGCTGAGGATGCCGGGGTCCAGAGCCTCCTGATCATGGTTGATGGAGAAGGTCCGCTTGGTGCCCCGGATGAGGCGGTTCGCATGGAAGCCGTTTCGAATCATCGCACCTGGCTCGACATCGCCAAGTCGCTTGGATGTCATTCCATACGGGTCAATGCAAACTCCGAAGGAACGCCGGATGAACAACTCGCCTACTGCGCGAAGGGCATGAGTGCGCTCCTTGAGCATGCGGACGCACTGGAGCTGAATGTACTCATCGAGAATCATGGTGGCCATTCAAGCAATGGCGCCTGGCTGAGCAATCTCATGAAGACCGTGGACAATCCACGATTCGGCACGCTCCCGGACTTCGGCAACTTCATCCTCGACTGGAATACGAGGGAGGAATATGACCGGTACAGGGGAACCACTGAACTCATGCCCTGGGCGAAGGCCGTCAGCGCCAAGAGCCATGCATTCAATTCCGAGGGGCTGGAAACAGGAACCGACTACGAACGGATGATCCAGATCGTCAAGGACGCAGGCTATCGAGGCTGGATCGGTGTCGAGTACGAGGGACCCGATGACAACGAGGCCAGTGGCATCGAGCAGACCCGCGACCTGTTGATGAAACTTGGCGGAGCGTGTTGAACTGGCAAGGCGGATTCATGCGAGCAGTCACAATCAACAGCCTGGGCGACGATGTCTCTGCAAACATCGCTGTGGAACATGACTGGCCCATGCCATCTCCCGCCGCGGGGGAAGTACTCGTGCGGACAGAGGCGAGTGCACTGAACCATCTTGACATCTGGGTAGGCCGCGGTCTCCCCGGTGCTGCTGACTTCCCCAGGATCAGCGGCAGCGACGGGTGTGGGCGCATCGAGGCGGTAGGCGAGGGCGTCGACGAGGCGTGGATCGGCAAGCGGGTTCTTCTCAATGCGGCGGTTCGCCACCTCCATGCGGATCATCCCGATGTGAAACCGGCCGATTCAGCCCTTCATATGATCGGCGAAACGCTCCCGGGGACCCATGCGGAGTACTTCAAGGCACCTGCAGGCAACGTGCTGGACATCGGGGATGCGGACCCTGAACAAGCTGCGGCATTTTCACTGTCCTTTCTTACCGGCTGGCGAATGCTGATGAGCCGTGCACGATTGAAGGCTGATCAACACGTGCTCATCACGGGAATAGGGGGAGGAGTCGCCTTGTCGTGCCTCGCCATCTGCCGATGGCTTGGATGCACCACCATCGTCACTTCACGGCATGAATGGAAATTGGAACGAGCCAGGGAACTTGGCGCAGATCATGTCGTGCATGACACGAACGAAGACTGGTCTGGATTGGTCCGATCCATTACAGGAAAGCGTGGCGTGGATGTCTGCGTAGATTCGATTGGAATGGCCGTCCACCTGGCATGCCTTGCTTCGCTTGCAAGGGGTGGCACGCTTGTTACCTGTGGTGCTACGTCCGGTCCAGGTGCAACCACCGATCTCGTACGCATCTTCTGGAACCAGCTGTCCGTCCTGGGATCCACGATGGGTGACATGGACGAATTCCGAGAGGTCGTCGCGCTCCACGTGTCAGGACATCTCCAGCCGGTGATTGATTCCGTGCACACGGTGGACGATGCAGCAGCGGCCTGGCAGCGACTGGAATCCGGAGACCAGTTCGGGAAGATCGTTCTTCGCTGGGACTGATGCCGGGTCTTCATTCCACCACTGCAGTTCCCTGCTTGAACGACATTTTCCAATGCCTCGTATTGAAGAGGTACAGGACCACGATCGGGTAGATCAGCAGAAGGAAGCTCAGTGGATCGAAGTCAACAGGCTTGAGAATCTCCATGAGCAGGAGCCAGCCCAAGCAGGCCACCGCCCAGGCCATGGAGAGTGGCCGAGCCCATCGAGCCACCTTCAGTGTCCCGATACCGGAAATGACCAGGATGAGGCCCAGGAAAAAGGACATGGCTGCATCGGGCAGGATGAAGGCCTGGACCGCGGCAAGCTCCAGCTCGGCCTTGTCAGCATGGAGAATCGCCTCATTCGTCACGAACTCTCTTGCCGGAGTATCCCCCAGGCTCGTCGTGATCAAATCGACCGAGGCGCTGACCTGCAGCCCTCCGTAGAACAAGGCCACAGCCAAAGGCATCGACAACATCCCAAGGACAATGTCGAGCACACCTATTGCAGTCATCCATGGCGTACGTTTGCGAATCATGGCCTCTCGATCCCTGTTGACTTCAGCAGGGTTCAAGAATACATGTATTTCGACACCCTGTTGTCGAGCGGACCCCGGGGTCACTCCCGGCTCGGGGGGAAGGCTTGATCGTGTACAGTGCCCGGGAGAAAACGGCCTGATAACTGGTTTCGCCATGCATCGAAAGTTCACACCATCACCCGAGCACACCATTGGTGTCGAGATTGAACTGGGCATGATCAGTCGCTCGTCGCTCGAGTTGTCCAACAGCATCAATGTGATCCTGGACCACTGTCCCGAGGGGTGGGACATCGCGATCAAGCCCGAGTTCATGCAGTCCTACTGCGAGTTCAATACGGGCATCTGCAACACCGTGGAAGAGGTGCGGGTCGATCTCAGCGAAAAGCTCAAGTGGGGTTATGAAACTGCAGCTGAGCAGGATCTCACCTTCCTCTGGAGTGGAACGCACCCTTCAAGCCTGTGGAGAGACCAGGTACTGTCTCCGGGTGAACGATATGAATGGCTGATGGAAACGATGCAGTACGTTGCGAGGAGGCTTGTCGTATTCGGACTGCATGTCCACATCGGGGTGGACAGCGGAGACAAGGCCATCCAGATGTGCGATCGCCTCCTTCGACATCTTCCAACGCTCATGGCACTGTCCTCGAATTCACCCCACTGGTGCGGGGAGAACTCGGGCCTGCACTCGTATCGATCCAAGTTGATGGAGTCACTCCCGACCGCCGGCATGCCTGAAACCCTGCGGAACTGGTCGGAGTACATCTGGTTGATCGAACACCTCATCTCGACCGGGTTCATTCATACGGCCCAGGAAATCTGGTGGGATGTACGCCCCTGCCCGCACTTCGGAACGGTCGAGATCCGCGTGATGGACACACCCCTTTCGATGAAGCACCTGCTTGGACTCGTTTCAATGGTCCAGTGCATCGTCGCAGGCATTTCCGAGGACATCGATCGGGGAGCGTACCTGTATGACTCACACCCGATGATCGCGAGGCAGAACAAGTGGCAGGCTGTCCGGCATGGAATGAATGCCAACTTCGTCGACTTCGACACGATGCTCGCTGTCCCCGCTCGGCAGGTTGCACGACGACTCATTGACCGCTGCTCACCCTATGCTGAACGCCTGAGCTGCGAGAAGGAACTCGGGTACATCGAGGATGTCATCGAACACGGTTCGGGAGCCACCCTGCAACGCAATGTCTACGAGCAGACGAAGGATTTCAAGAAGGTCACGCAGGCCGTGGTTGATGCCACGGGTCAACCCTGGGATCCAATCAGCGACGCATGACTCAACTCGCTGGACCCGGGTGATGTTCCAGGATCCATTCATCAAGAGCGGACACAAGCAGCGAGAATACTGCTTCCTCATCACCAGAAGCGTCGATCAGGATCGTCTTCTCCGGTGATGCTGCAACCTGGTCGAGGTACCCCTGGCGGACCCTCTGGTGAAATGCATCCCCCTTGTCTTCCATGCGATCCGGTGCATCACTTCGACGAGCAGCAGCAGTGGATCCATCGACATCGAAGATCACGATGCAATCAGGCCAACGACCTGCAAGTGCGATTTCGCCCGTGACCTGGATGTCTTCCTGTGAAATCCCGCCTGCAGTGCCTTGATAGGCAAGCGTCGAAGAAATGAAACGATCCGCCAACACCAGTGCCCCTCGATCGATGGCCGGTTCGATCACATCCCTGACAAGTTGGCTCCGGCTTGCCATGTAGAGGAACAACTCGCATGGCACGGTCATCTCGACATTCTTTCGATCGAGCAGCATGGTTCGGATCTGTTCCCCGATCGATGTCCCTCCGGGTTCGCGGACCTGTTCGACATCCATGCCCCTGGACCGACACCATTCCGCGTACCGGTTGAACTGGGTCGTCTTCCCGGAGCCATCTGGCCCATCGAAGACGAGAAAGAGACCTGCTGGGGATGGAGTCTGGACAGTCATGCTCGATGATCATCGGGAACGAGACCGGAGTTGGCAACCCCTTCAGGGCGTCCCGTACCATTGGCTTCATGCGGATCCTCATTCAGCAACCAGGCAGGCGGGTCACGTCATTGAATGTCGATCCCCAACGCCGTCCGACACGCGTACGGACGGCGGAGGATGACCGTGACATCTACCTCGATTGGGAGCAGTCGCTGGACGATGAGGGTCGCCTCCGGCACTGCCTGGTCTGTGGCAAGGGGATCTACAAGCGAAAAGCCTTTCCACAGGTAACTGGATTCGTCGTCGTCCTCGCCTTCGCTCTTGCTCTCGTCGGCATCCTGGGATTCGCCGAGGACATCCCACTGCTCATCGGCATGTCAGTCGTCCTCCTGATCGACATCGGCATCCTGTTGTTCGCCGGGACGCACCTGGAATGCTATGGCTGCCACGCGTCTTACCGATCGATTCCGATCGCACCATGGCATCGACCATGGGACAGGAACGAGGCGGCAAGGCATGCCGCTGATGCTCCTGAATCATGAAGTATTCGGAAAACCGGAAGTTCCATGCGGTTCGATGCCAACTGTATGATCGAACCGGAACCAAATCCACGCCCATTGTTCATTGAACCAATCCACCGGAGATGGCCATGCGATTGCCCCTGCTACCCGCTCTTATCCTTGCACTCCTGGCAACCACTGCCCAAGTACGTTCAGAAACAGTTGTTCTTTCCACGGGCGAGAGACTTTCTGCAGAGAGCGCAGTCGTTGACGGTCGAACGGTCGTCATCAGGCACAAGGTCCTGGGAACTCTCAAGGTGCCCATCGAGAACATCCGGTCGATCGATGGCCGATCGGTTGTGATTTCGGCCAAGGACGGATCTGCAGCAGGCAGCGATGCTTCACCAGCAGTCGCGAAGAAGGAAAGCAGTGTCAGTGGAAAGAGTGGGCCTGATGAACCTCCCGGATCGGAGGCCAGCTCCGAGTGGAAGGGCTCCTTTACGCTTTCCGGCAGCTTGAACGAGGGAACAAGCCGGAACGCAAGTCTCTATACCCAACTGAAGTACGGCAGGGACAACGACCGTGAAACAACGTCCATCTCCACGTTCTATCGTTTCGCCAGTTCAAGCGGCGACACCACGCAAAGCTGGCTCAACATCACGGGAAAACAGTTGTGGAAGATCCAGGATTCTCGGTGGGGCATCTTCGCCGACACCGAATTCGACTGGTCCGAGTTCAACTCCTGGGAACAGCGAATCGCTGCGCATGCCGGTGGGCAGTATCGACTGCTGAACCTGACCCGTGCGACCAATCCAGACCTCTGGGTCAAGACCCTCACGCTGGATGGCCGGGTGGGTGCCGGCCCCAGGAAGGAGTTTTCGGGTATAGAAACCGACCTGGTCGCCGAGGGTGAACTTGGAGGAATCCTGAACATGACCTTTGCCGGTGACCAGACGATCGAGGCGAATGCAAGCTACTACCCGGTCCTGACCACCTACGATGATTACAGGTTCGAGGCGAATCTGAACTGGAAGATCCCCCTTCACTTGAAGGGACTGAAAGGCCTCTCGCTTGCCCTCGGCATCAAGTACCAGTACCAGTTGAAGGTCAGCCCGGGAGACAAGAACTACGACCTGCTGGGCACTCTTGGAGTGGCGTATGACTTCTGATGGAAGCCCTGCTCATCGCTTCCTGATGAGGTTCTCGAACAGGATCAGGAGAGCCAGGCTGAAAGACAGGAAGAAACCGAACCCCCCGATCCAGCGAAGGGCACTTCCTTCCCTGCCTGCTGCCAACACGAGAACTGCGGATGCCATGATCATGCTCGCCACGAGCATTGAATAGGAAATCTGCCGACTTGAGTGGTGAACAGTCTTGTTCAACTCCTCTATTCCCTCGAGGTCCAGGTGCATCGACATCTGGTTGCGACCGAGCCTATCAACGACGCGGCCCAGGTTCATGGGCAGGTGCTCCAGGAGCTTGGCCCATTCTCCAGCATTGCGTTGTATCCGCTTCCGGATGGCCGCCATGCTGTATTGACGCTTGATCATCCGTTCGACATGTGGGCGAGCGAAGGCGATGAGGTCGAATTCGGGATCAAGTTCCTCGCCTACGCCCTCTATGGTCGTCAGCGCCTTGATCATCATCACGATGTCACTTGGGCACTGGATACCATGCTTCCGGAGTCCATCCATGAACGCCATCAGGACTGCAGACATGTCGATCTGGCTGAAGGAAACGCCGGTGTACTGGTCAAGAAAGTCCTGAAGGTCACGCCGGATCTCTCGTACGTTCGCAGATGTCTCGTCAACATCTCCCAGCGAGATGAAAGCCGTGTAGACCTTTTCGATGTCACTGGTAGCTACGCCGTGGATGAGCAGCGCCAGTTCAGAAGTAGTTGCCTCGTCCACCCGGCCTGCCATTCCACAGTCGATGAAACACAACCGGCCATCATCAAGGAGAAAGAGATTGCCGGGATGGGGATCTGCGTGGAAGAAACCGATTTCAAGAACCTGGCGAAGAACCGTGTACGCACCGGCACGAACCAGTTGTTGACGCTGAACCTTTGTCAGACCCGCGTCCCGCCAGTGTGCCAGGTGAACACCCTTGATCTCTTCAAGTCCAAGAACCCTGCGTGTCGTGCACTCCCAGTGGACAAGGGGGAACCAGGCCTGTTCACCTTCCTCGAGGTTTCGCCGGAAGATGTCCGTATTGCGACCCTCGTGCATGAGATCGAGTTCGTTCGCGATTGAATCAGAAAACTCCTTGACGACACCTCGTGGGTCGAAGGGCAGGTCGACCTTGTGCTTGTGAACCCACTCGGCAACTTCATGGAGGATCTCCATGTCCGACTTGATGATCTTCTCGATACCCGGGCGGAGGATCTTCAGAACCATGGGCTGGCCATCGGTCCTGATCGCCCTGTGCGCCTGCCCGATCGAGGCCGCTGCCAGCGGTTCTTCCTCGATGGAACTGAAATGAGCATCAAGGTCACCGAGTTCCGAGACCAGTTCAGCATGGATTTCATCCCAGGAGCATGGAGGAACCTGGCTCTGGAGTTTCTGGAACTCCTCGATCCAGTCGGGCGGGAGGATATCGGGACGGGTACTCAGGATCTGACCGAGCTTGATGAACGTAGGCCCGAGTTCTTCAAGGGCTCTTCGAAGTCGACCCGCACGGGACAACTTCCCGACTTCCTCGGCGGGAGTTCCCTCATTGATGACCTTCTCACCCTTGTCACTGAGCAGGTGCAGTTTCGATTCCGTGAGAAACTCCCGGAAACCGTACTTCACCGCCACCGTCATGATCTGTCGGTATCGGTTTGCATTCTTGATGGTGGAAATGACGCTGATGAGAAGCCCCCTTGTTCGAGTGGAGAGCCACTATAGCGGGTCGCCTGTGGGAATCCTCGTGCGACTGTCTGCAGCCGATAACCCGGCTTCACACCGCCGGAATGGTCCTCGGGTGACTCTCGTGAACGAGTTGTTGCATTCAGCAGAACCCTCTCGCCTCCCACGCGTACATGAAGTAGCAGAATCCCTGGATTCTGTGTTGACCCGATGGAAGAACGAACGCATCATTCACCTGAAAGCATGACTACACGCCGAACACAACCTGTCGCCCGACCACGGGCCGCTGCAAAGGCCGCTGACAAGCGGTCCAGTGTGCGTGTATTCATTGATTCCCACCCGACCCTGGCACATGGCGTCTTTACGATGGTCAAGCTTCCATGGTCGATCTACTGCCATCTCACCAATCGCAGGACGGGGCCGAATCGCAGAAACTGAGCATGACGCTCAAACGCGAACTCACCAACGCCCCGTCCAGCCTGGATGGGGCGTTGTTCTAACAACGGGGTTCTCCCCCACAACATGGAGCAACGACATGTATTTCCCGATCATGAACTTCACCAACCACGACCGTTTCAACGAGCTTTCTCGATGCTGGACCCCCGTCCAGCAGGTTCTTGCCCTGCAGGGACCTGGAGGTGATTCAACATGACCTACAACGAAGAACAACATGGATCATTCTGGCAACCGGCTCTTGGACCCCGGAATAAGAGTCTTGCCGGGCTCCTTTCGCCTGTTCGATGTTCCTTGCAGGAACTCCAGGGAGGGTGGGAACTGCAGACGAGCGGTCTGCCTATCGATCGATTGCTGCTGGTCCTGTCCAGCATCTCCGATGAGGCCCATACGCTGGTTGGGTTCAGTTCCGGTGAGGGCGAATCGCCCATCGGTCCCCCACGGATCCAGGAGCGTGGTCATCTCATGAACAACTCGATCCTTGGACGGATTGCATGGGTTGTACAGATCGATGGTCCCGTCGAAGTCGAGGATGCACAGGCTGTGCAGCGTGCCTGGGAACGTGGTGATTCTCTGCTTGATGCCGAGATCAGGGCAAATGCCTCCCTGGAGGTCGATGAAAATGGAACACTGGTTCTTCGAGCGAGGAAGGAAGAAGTTGTTCTGCAAGCTGCCGGAGAGGTGTTGCGGGCACATGTCGCAAGGCAACGAGGACAGGATGCAACCGACATTGCTCCCCCTGACTCCGGCCTCGTGCATGGGCTGCTGAATGCTTCAGGCTCGATTGCGCTCCGACCAATCGAAACGGAAACCTATTCGACCTGGGTTGATGTGGGCGTCAGTACATGCCCGGAAGGAACAACCAAGTCAGCTGACACATCGGTGATCTATGACGCCGTAGGAAACTCCTGGCATGGAGATTTCTGATCCGAATCACCCCTTCTGCATGAACCGGGAACGCTCCTGTTCGTAGCAGGAATGATCCCTGGCAGACGCTTCGGCCTCTGCCACGTGAGATCCCCAGGTGTGGTGCGTACCGGTGACCTGGAGGTCACAGCACGGTACGCCTGTTGCTGGTCGCTGAGGGGTTGACCGGCAACGAGGTCACAGGGCGGCTTCCGGGCCGCCCTGTGTACTTTTCGGCGGTATCCTGCGGGCCATGATCAGTCGTCTTGGACTCAGCATCAGCCACGTGTTCCGGAGGCTCATCCCGGATCCACTGGTCATCGCCATCCTCCTGACCCTGGTCACGATCCTGGCTGCGCTGATCTGGGGCAGTTTTGCACCTGGTTCCAGCCGATGGCTCACGATCCTCGACGCTTGGCAGGACAGCAAGACGGGGATCTGGAAACTGTTGGCATTCGCCATGCAGATGAGCCTGATCCTCCTGTCAGGTCATGTCCTCGCCTCGACCAGGCCGGTTCGCTCATGCATCGGGCTGGTCGCAGGTCTTCCACGCGGAACCGGTTCTGCTGCGGCCATGGTCGGTTTCATTGCCGCAGCAACAGGCATGATCAACTGGGGATTCGGGCTCATTGTCGGCGCGCTGCTCGCCCGGGACGTTGGGCGACGGCTAGCCGAAAGAAACATCAAGGCGCATTATCCGCTCATCGCGGCTGCCGGGTACATGGGCCTGCTCACCTGGCACGGAGGATTCTCCGGCTCCGCCCCATTGTCGATGACGACTGCGGCAGGAGCGGAAAAGGTGCTTCCTCCATCCTACGTTGCCGAGGTTGGAACGATACCCCTCGAAGCAACGATCCTTTCACCGATGAACCTCATCATCTGCCTCGGGCTGCTGGTCATCATTCCCGCGTTCCTCGCCCTGCTCGCGCCCTCACGCGACCAGGACATGCAGCCTGTTGAGGAGTTCAAACCTCTCGTTGAACAACCCCGTGAACAACCCCCGGAAGAAGGGCTCCCACGCCTGCTCAACAACAGCTGGATCGTGGCCTGGCTTCTCGGGATCACGCTCCTGCTGGGAGTTGGACGGTACATGTGGGTGCAGGGGTTCGGATCAATGGGGCTCGACCAGGTGATCATGATCATGTTCGCACTGGGTCTCCTCCTGCATGCCTCGCCCGTGGCCTACATGCATGCTGCAGGCGATGCGGCCCGGGGATGTGCTGGAATCATCGTCCAGTTTCCCATCTATGCAGGCATCATGGCAATCATGGCCGCAACCGGCCTGGTCACGATGATCGCGGAAGGCTTCGTATCGGTCGGGAACCAGACAACCATGCCCTTCCTCTCCTTCCTTGCCGCTGGAATCGTGAACATCTTCGTTCCCAGCGGTGGTGGCCAATGGGCCATACAGGGGCCCATCGCGCTTCAATCGGGAATGGATGCCGGGGTCCTGCCAGGAAAGATGGTGATGGCTGTTGCCTACGGTGATGAGTTGACGAACATGCTGCAACCTTTCTGGGCACTCCCCCTGCTGGCGATTACCGGTGTACGGGCGCGGGACATCGTCGGGTATACGGCGATGGTCATGGTTGTCGCTGGAACCTGGATGGCACTCTGGCTTCTGCTGTGGAATTGATCAATGACTGAACTACTCATCAACCAGGAGGAATCGCTGGCAACCGTGTCCTTGAATGCTCCCGAGCGACGCAACGCCCTGTCCGTCTTGATGCTCGATGAACTTGAAACCTCGCTCGAATCGCTGGCATCGGATGTGGATGTACGGGCAGTACTCCTCAAGGGAGAAGGAGAGTTCTTCTGTGCGGGGTTTGATCTTGGCGCAATCGTCGACGATCCGATGCTCCTGCAGGAATTGGTTGAACGACTTGGTCGTGTCACGATGCTCATGCGTACAGCCCCGGCTCCGATCATTCTCGCGGCGAAGGGGGCCGCCATCGCGGGAGGATGCGCCCTCCTGACCGGAGCTGACATCGTCGTGCTCGGTGACCAGACCAGGGTTGGATATCCCGTTCACGCACTTGGGATTTCGCCTGCAGTAACGATTCCAACTCTGTCGCAATCCGCAGGCAGCGGCCCAACACGTGCACTGCTCATGGATGGTCGGCTGCGAACTGGACAGGAAGTCCTGGAGACCGGGCTTGGTGTCGACCTCGTTCCAGAAGCCAAGGTTGATCTGGAAGCGACGCAATTGGCTGGCCATGTCGCCGCCCTGCCTCCTGCGGCCGTCCAGGCGACGAAGAACTGGCTGAATGAACTTGACGGATCGAACGACCCTTCACGATGGGCACGACCCGTGGAGGGCTCCGCCCCGCTTGCCAGCAGCAATGAAGCCGTGGAACTGCTCGGCAGGTACTGGCAGCGGAAGCAGTCTTCCTGAAAGTCAATCAGTGCCGGTTGGTTGATCGGAACCGACCTCATCATTCGTTCGACCGGTTCGGTCCTGCCCGTGAAACTCCCTGTGCGATGCGGGGATCATGCCAAGTTGCACGTAATCACGCTTGCAGAAGAGATTGAGGAACCAGTCCATCATCAGGCGGAAGCGGCGGCGCCAGCCCGGCGTCTTCATGAGGTAGATCGCCCTCCACATCGCCCAGGCGAAGAAACCCTCGATACGAATGCCCTTGAGTTTCGCAACACCCTTGTGTCGCCCAAGTGGGACGAGGATTCCCTGGACATGGACATCTGCGGGCTTCGTGGCACGGCCCTCGATCGATGCGATGATGTTCGATGCCAGTTGGGGTGCCTGCCGGATCGCGATCTGTGCAAGAGGAGGCATGGGTGTGCCATCGATTCCCGGGACACTTGCGCAGTCACCGAGTCCCCAGACTCGATCCAGGCCGCTCGCCGAGTAATCAGGCTCGCATTCAAGCCCCCCGAACCTGTTCAGCGGAAATCCCTTGAACCTCTTCAGGACCGGGTTCGGTGCAATCCCCGCCGTCCAGATGACAGTGCTGCAGGGAAGTCGCTCGTCATCGCTGGTGATGACATGGTCTTCATGCACCTCCTTCACCGTCAATCCTTCATGAATGGTGATTCCACGCTCTTCCAGGTTCCGTCGAGACCAGTCGTGCAGGTGGGTGGGAAGAATGCTCAGTATCGAGGGGGCACCCTCGATCACCGTGAACGAGCAGTCCTCACGCCTGAGGTGTGCATATTGCACGGTCGCATCCCGTACGAAATTCTCCAGTTCTCCGATGACCTCGATTCCCGTAACGTTTCCTCCGACGATGATGAAGTGGAGGAGGCGTTGCTTTTCCTCGAGGTCACTGGTTGCGTTTGCCAGTTCGAGAAGCTCGATCGCCCTGTCCCTGATCGCCACGGCATCCGTCATGTGCTTCATTTCGAAGGCATGTTCCCTGACGCCCGACACGATGTTCTCGGGAAGAATGCGGGTCACGCTTCCAAGTGCCACTACAAGATGATCAAACCCGACCTGTCGATCATGGTCATCTCCGATGAGCCTGCAGACCACTTCCCTTCCGGCGAGATCGACATCCTTGACTTCGGCCATGAGCAGTTCACTTGATCGTGCAAACTCACGGATCGGGACGGTGCAGTGACGGGGTTCGATCGACCCCGTCCCGGCCTCGACGAGCAGTGGATAGAAGACGAAGAAGTTGTTTCGATCGATGATCGTGATTTCGAGATCTTGTCGCCTCGCCAGCTTCTGCAGCGACTGGGCAAGGTATGCGCCACCGAATCCCCCCCCCAGGATGACGATGCGGGTTGGTTCAACCACGCTCCCGCTCCCAGTCGTTCACGGACACAGGCGATGCCGGCATCAGGAGGCGGACTTCGTACCCCTCCTCGTCCAGTATCCCGTCCTTCTCAACCGGGGGGTTCAGGATCAGCATGATGATGATGATGCAGGACCAGACGACGGGTACCAGTGAAATCATGATGCTGACGATCGCAAGCCGCCTGGAAACGGTGGCGTTTCGTGTTGCAAGGTACTCGCAGACAATGATGACGAAACCGATGATCATGAACTTGAAAAGACTCATGCCGAGCCGACCCCAATTGAGCAGCACGAAATCGGCTACCGGGTTGATCTCCTTCCCTCCGAAGAAGAGGACGACCCTGGTAAGAATCACATCAAGTGCGGATACGAAGATGAGCCAGAGATAGAGGTTCGGGTGTCGAACTGGCAAGGACCACTTCGATATCGACCAGGGGGATCGACCAGCGTCATGGTCGGGTTGATCAGATGATGCTGTCATGCTTCGGAAGATTGTGAGCTGGTGCAGTGTTCAACTCTATGTAGACCTCATCCTGGCTGGCCTTGGCCTCGTCGGAGTCCGTTGAGTCACTGTGACAGGCCGCCTTCTCGCCATCACCCTGCATGGCTGCACGAGTCTTGCTGGCAAGGCGATGAATCTCTTCTGGATCGAGAACGCCCCGCTGCCTGAGAATTTCCTGTTGTTCCTCGGACAGTGCATCGGTGATCCTGGGCTTGTCCCATGCGTAGCGGCCATCCTTGCCTGATGCTATTTCCTGTATCTCCCGACTGATCCGTACGGAGCACCAGTCGTGTCCGCACATGGCGCAGAAATCCGTATCGACATCGAGATCCTCATCGTGAAGTGCACGCGCCGTATCCGGGTCGAAACTCAGATCGAAATGCCTTTCCCAATTCAACGCCGCCCGTGCCCGAGTCAACTCGTCGTCACGGTCACGTGTTCCGGGAATGCCCAGGGCGATGTCGGCCGCATGGGCGGCAATCCTGTATGCAATGCAGCCCTGCTTTACATCGTCTCGCTTGGGGAGACCGAGGTGTTCCTTTGGAGTGACATAACAGAGCATGGCAGCTCCATGCCATGCCGCATTCGTTGCCCCGATGCAGGAAGTAATGTGGTCATAGCCTGGAAAGATGTCCGTCACCAGGGGGCCGAGGACATAGAACGGCGCGCCATGACACTTCCGTCGCTGCAATTTCATGTTGTATTCGATCTGGTCAAGGGGCATGTGCCCGGGACCTTCGACCATCACCTGGACGCCATGTCGCCATGCCCGTTCAGTCAGTTCGCCTATGACCTCCAGTTCAGCCAACTGGGCCCGATCCGTCGCGTCGGCCAGGCCACCTGGCCGCAGGCCGTCCCCAATTGAAAAACTCACATCGTGCTGACGCATGATCGTGCAGAGATCATCCCAGAGTTCATACATGGGATTCTCTCGCCCGGTCATGAGCATCCACTTGGCCAACAGTGACCCCCCACGGGACACGATTCCGATGAGCCGTTCCTTCACGTAGGGAATATGAGAACGAAGAAGGCCTGCATGGATCGTGAAATAGTCCACGCCCTGCCTGGCCTGGTGTTCGACGGCCTCGAGAATCACCTTGTCATCGAGATCCTCGAGCCGGCGACCGATGATCATCGAATAGATCGGAACCGTTCCGATGGGAACCGTCGAGTTCTGGATGATTGCTTCCCTGCATGCATCAAGATCCCCTCCCGTGGAAAGGTCCATGACGGTGTCGCCACCCCAGCGTTCAGCCCAGCGGAGTTTTTCGACTTCCTCCTCTGTTCCTGAACTCACGGGGGATGCGCCCATGTTCGCATTCACCTTTGTCTTTGATGCGCGACCGATGCACATCGGGTCAAGCATGTGCTCGAGATGATGACGATTGGCGGGAATGATGAGACGGCCGGCTGCAATCTCATCACGAACCTGGCCTGGTTCAAGGTGGGGCTCCCGTTGAGCTACGCGGGCCATCTCGGGCGTGATGAAACCAAGCCGTGCATGTTCCAACTGGGTCACGGGCTGAAAGTCGCCGGGGGGTACTGCACGAATCGGCTGATCCCCCCTGCCGTGACCGAGGCATCCTTCAGGGTGCTCCTCGATGACCCATCCTTCGGGCAGGAAGTCCCAGGCTGTCAACGAGGAAGGGGCAGGCATCCCCGGGGTATCCGGGCTTGAATACATGCGGGGCCCACCCACATCCGCTGGCAATGCAAAACTGCCCGGCGTCGTGCCTGCTGGCTCTGCTGCTGGATCAGAGGCGCCATGCAACGGCAGTACTTCGAGAAACTCAGCATCAGTGGCGTGGACGAAATCGATATCTGCGGCATCCACTTGGGTCGAATCGAGACCTGGCTGCTGGATCATTGCCCTGGATTTCCTTGTTCTGGTGGGACCTGCCTGACCAGTCTACATGGACGGGGGGCATGCTGTCCCGGGGGCTCGACGTACTCCGACCAGTTGAGTCTACAATCAGTCACCATGAATGCTGGGTTGCGAATCATGTACTTCCTGCTGGGCCTCCTGTTGCTCGCAACCGCTGGCTGCTCGATCCAGTCGAAGGCTGAGCACCAGCCACTCGACCTGGAAGGGCCCGTGGCCGTCCAGGTGAACTCCTTTGCCGGTGATGTCACTGTCAGGAGCATCGACCTCAGGGCAGGGGCAAGGCCCCATGTCGCTGTTACCCGCGAGTCCTCCCACGGGATCCGGAGATATGACAAGGCCAGGGAGGCGATGGATTCCATTTCGTGGAGTGCACGAATTGACAGGGGTGCCCGGGGCCCGGTCCTCGTCGTCGACGTGGTCTCCACTGCCCCATCTGCAATGGGAGTCCGGGCGGATGTCGTCGTCGAGGTACCAATCGTGGATGGACTGTCGGTGCACACGACGAAAGGCGACATCGAGGTTGAGGATGTCAGTGGCCCTGTCGAACTCATCACGACCGATGGCAGCGTGGAGTTGCTCTCCGACCTGGCCCTTCGTGGACCACTGAAGATCCTGACGAGCGAAGGCGACGTCAATGTCCGCCTGCAAGCGGGCACGAGCGGTCAACTTGATTTCATGGCAAAGGACGGTCGAGTTGGACTGTATGTCCGCGCTGGACAGATGCGTATCAAGCCTGGCACTTCCAATGACAGTTGCCGAGGGCAGTTGGGTGACAGTACCGAACCATTCGTCATACGAACGACCCATGGCGTCATCCGGTTTACAGTGAAACACAACCCGAAACCGCATGGCATCTTCCACATGGACTGATGCACTCTGCCTGGTGGATATGGTGATGCCCCGACAACTGCATGATCACTGGTTCAAGGAAGCCAAGCGTGAAGGCTGGCGATCCCGTGCCTACTACAAGCTCAAGGCTCTCGACGAGAAGCGGCGCCTCTTTCGTGCAGGCGATGCCGTCCTCGACTGCGGATGTGCCCCCGGGTCCTGGCTCCAGTATGCGGACGGACAGGTTGGTGACGAGGGGATCATCGTGGGAATCGATCTCCAGGAATTCCCTCCACTGCCCTCCAGGCAGGTCAGGACACTGGTTGGCGACCTCCGCCTGGTCGAAGACGAAAGGATCCTTGCATTGGCGGAACCTCGCAGGTTGAACGCCTTCGATGTCGTTCTCTCCGACATGGCTCCGAATACCACTGGACACCGGGATACTGACCATCTGCGGTCACTGGATCTCTGCAACATGGTTCTCGATCGGTGCAACACGCTTCTTCGAGAAGGTGGGCATCTCGTGATGAAGATCTTCGAGGGATCCGGCTACCCCGGGCTGGTTGAACGCACGAATTCCTCGTTCGAGGTCGTACGGCCAATGCGACCCCCTGCATCCAGGAGTGTCTCAAGGGAAATGTACATCGTCGGGATGAACAAGAAGTCAGGCATGACAACCGGGAAGACGGAGCCGGGTGCTGAAGGTCCGCCTCCTGTTCCCGATGCCTGGTCGAACTGATCAGACACCGCAGGCGCCCGTTGCACGAGCAGCATCCAGGATTCTTTCAGCGGTTCGGACCGCGGCGAATCCCGCTTCGGCATCAATGGACGGTCGCGTTCCCTCGCGAACATTGGCAAGAAAATCCTCGGCCTGGAGTTGAAGGGGTTCCGCATCATTGACCTGGAGCTCGTCGAATTCGACGAGATCGAGGTAGTTGACATCGCTGAGGTCATCTCCATTTCGAATCCTTGCGCGCAGATCCTCGATCCGCTCCTCGTTGGAACTTCGACGCACGATTGTTCCGGTCTTCGCCGCAAAATCCGCGGAAAGATACAGTTCTTCGCTGATGATCCGGATCTTCCGCTCGGTCTTCAGGGCAAGCCTGCTTGCCGTCACGTTGGCCACGGTCGAGAAACCCTGATCGCAGGGAGGAAAGGTGAGCCTGGCGTTGCAGACATCCAGTTCCTCCGTCAGGACAGGAACACCGCTGGCCTGGATATCCGCCGGCTCGGAACCCACGAGCATCAGGAGAAGGTCGAGGTCGTGGATCATCATGTCGAGCACAACGCTGACATCGAGGCTTCGAAAGGTCATCGGGCTGATTCGATGCAGCTCGAGGTGCCTGGGCTGGATGGGGCCCAGTGCCTTGATGGCCTGCATGACTGGATCGAAACGAACGACATGTCCGACCTGGAGTGTCGTTTCGCAGCGCTCGGCCATCTCGGCCAGCGCTGCAGCTTCTTCAGATGTAGGTGCAAGTGGCTTCTCGACGAGGCAGGCGATGCCTGCTTCCAGGAGTGCTTCTGCGGCTTCCTTGTGATGAGTCGTGGGCGTTGCAATGGTGACGGCCTCGACACCGGCCTTGATCAGGGCATCGACCGATTCAAAACCAGCTCCTCCCCACTCCTCGGTGACTGCATCCCTCCGCGAGGAATCCTGGTCGACGACCCCGACGAGTTCCACGTCTTCCAACTGGGCATAGACACGCGCATGGTGTCGTCCCATTCTTCCAACGCCGATGACGCCGCATCGCATGGTTTCACTGCTCATGGATTGCTCCTGCCCACACCGTGATTCTACCAAGGTCGCCCCCCTCGACGAACCTACTCCAGCGGGATGTCGCCCGGGTCTCCAGGTGGCTCGGCACCGGCCGGCGGCCTTGGCGTGGGGAACGAGACTCCATCAACCTCGTCTTCTGCATGACCACATTCGGGGCAGGTCGTGCCGGAGTCAAGACCCTGGAGGTCGTAACCACACCGATCGCAGCAGCGAGGACCCCCGCCGACATGTGATCGATCCTCCTCGGGAACCCACTCCGCTCCCCTTGCCAGCTGTGCCCGCTTGGCTGCTATTCGTGCGGATCGTTCTGCAAGCCGTTCATGGATTCGACGGGACCAGACCCCGTAGGAGGCAAGATCGTAGAGACCAAGTGTGACGATGGCCGTAATGGTGAACATCGGAATGAGGAGAATGCTCAGGACAATGACCGGAAATGCGCCCGCTGTCACGAACCCCGGATCTTCCACCGTCGGCACGGGGAGAGTCATGGTGAGCAGGCCCGCAGGGACGATGAACCACAGGGCGGCGATGAGCCTCTTCGAAGAGACCCGCAATTCCATATCACGGGTCATTCGCACGAACTCCAGGACGATGATGACGAGTCCTGAAAATGCGAACAAGTCGAATATCCCCCCAACGAAACTGCCGAATCCGGCGTGGACCACGTTCTCGAAGACTGCCCAGGCAAGAAGGACGGACAGTGGCCACAGTGCCTGGGTTGCACAGGCCCCGACTCGAAGCAGTCTCCAGTGCCGGCTTCCGCCATCCAGTGAACCAGGTATGCCAAGCCAGGACCCGGCAGCCCACAGGGCTGATATGAGGGTCATCCCGACTGCAAAGCCAAGATGACTGACATCTCCCCCGTAAAGACTGATGAGACTGAAGAGCCCGAACGATCCAGCGGCAACCAGCAGCAGCCCTGTTCCGAGTCTCCACTGCCCAGACAGGATCACATTGTCGGGCATGAGCAGACTCGAGTGCTGTCCAGGTCGAATATTCGCCTGGCCATACTCTCGACTGCATTCGGGGCATCGACCTGAGAGAGGATGACCGGACAGGTTGTATCCACAACCAGCGCACATCTCCGGCCGAACAGGGGCTTCCCGGGACCCGGTAGAGGTGAATGCAGATGGTGGATCCACGAGAACTCCCTGGGACGGACGGCCGTGACTGCCCATCTCTTCCTCGTCATCGGACTCGGTGGAAGGGCTGTATCCGCACTCAGGGCATTCCGAACCCGGGGTAAGACCCCTCAGGTTGTAGTCACACTCCGGGCACGACTGATCGTACGCACGTTCTGGACCGTCCTGTCCTGAGAGGAAGTGTGGATCAATGGACACGGATACCTCCGGTCAGGAACACGATGCCGGGATCATGAAGCATTCGAGCAGGTGGCAGCACCACGAGACGAGTGTACCCATGCAACTGCATTTCGGAACATCTGGAGTCCCGGAGGGTCTCCTGTCATGCAGGACCCCTCCAACCGTGTCCAGGTCGGATGTTGAGTCCACCTGGTGTATCGCTCCGGGTGCGGCATGAGCCCGAAGACCAGGCCGGTGCTGTCACAGAGGCCTGCGACTTCACCGGCTGAGCCGTTTGGATTGTCGCCAGGGCGGTATCGAACTGCGATACGACCACTTGAAGCAAGCTCCTCCAATTGTCCTGGAGAGGTGGGAACGAATCGGCCTTCGCCATGAGCGATCGGCAGGATCGAGGAGGACTCGTTGAGTGACAGATCCTTCGTCCAGATACACCTCGTGTTGCCGGGTATCTCGATTCCGACCCACCGATCAATGAACCTCGCCGAGTCATTGTCTGCAAGGGCAACTGTCGGAGGTGGAGGCACGACACCGGGTTCCTCGCCTTCCCCCGGTCCCGGGAGCAGTCCCACCTGTACGGCGATCTGGAATCCATTGCATGGAGCAATCATCGGAACACCGCGGTCAATCGCCGCTCGCAAGGCTTCATGCAGACCACTCCGAACCAGTTGTGCGGCGATTCGACCTGCAGCGATCGCATCCCCGTAACTGAAGCCGCCTGGAAGGCCGACAAGGTCAAACTCGTCCAGGATCGACGGGTCCTTCATGAGCCTGTTGAGGTGAATCGACACCGGTGTTGCCCCGGCAAGTTCAAAGGCCTCTGCGAGTTCCCGGTCGCAGTTGATTCCGGCCGTCGTGATGACAAGTGCCTTGGTCATGAAATCACCAATCAATGGTCCCCAGCCAGGCCATGCGGAGGTTCTCAAGACTGAAACTTGCTTCATCGACAAGTTTCAACTCGCTTGAATCGTTGAAGTGTCCGAGACAGGCATGGGGAGTGTCGCCGAGGAGACCGGCAAGGGACTCACCCTGTCCCGGTGCGACTTCCAGGAGATAGCGACCGGGTGTCTCGCTGAACAGCGCCGCTTCGATGTCACTTGTTCCAGGAACCGAGGATGGATCGATCTCCAGTCCGACGTTTCCTGCGAATGCCATTTCCGCTGCCGCCACAAGGATGCCACCTTCCGAGCAGTCATGTGCGGAGCGTACGAGTCCGGCCGCGATCGCCGAAGCAACCCGTGCAGCAGCAGTGGCCATTTCCGTCACGTTCATTGCCGGGAGTCGCCCGGGGTCACCAGTTCGATGGGGCTGGAAACGTTCAGCGTAGACCGACCCGGTGATCTCCGGTGATGTTTCGCCCACGATGACCAGTTCAGAATCCGGGTGCTTCGCATCCATCGTGATGCAACGGCGGACATCGTCCACGATCCCGAGGCCCGAAATGAGCAGTGTCGGGGGAATACGGATGGTCGTCCCATCCTCCGTAGTGAACTGGTTGTTCAGGGAATCCTTGCCCGAAATGAATGGTGCACGGTAGGCCTTGGCTGCGTCGTAACACCCCTCGGCAGCACGAACAAGTTCGCCCAGTCGCTGCTCATCATCACAACCAGGCCAGCAGAAGTTGTCGAGGACCGCGATCTGTGAGGGATCAACCCCCACGCAGACAAGGTTGCGGATGCATTCATCAAAAGCTGCAATCGCCATGAAATACGGGTCGATGTGAAATCCCATCGCCAGTCCATTGGCAATACCCAGGCCCTTGTGGGAACCAGGGACAGGAAGAATCACTGCAGCATCGGACGGACCCGTCCCATGCACGCCGACCTGGGGCCGAACCACGCTGCGCCCCTGCACCTCGTGGTCATACTGCTCGATGATGCATCGTTTCGAGGCGATGTTGGGATGTGCCAGCAGGGAGGGGAGGGCCTCGGAGATGGATGGTGCTTCCACGGGCGACACCGGGGCTGGCCCTGGAGGTGACCAGGATGCCTCTCGCACGCGATCGGGCAGGCCTTCATGGAGCAGTTCCATGGGCATGCGTCCAACCTCGGTTTCACCATGCCGAAGGATCAACTCACGGCCCTCGGTTCCGAACTCCCCGAGATCGCAGAGTTCAACATCATGCTTGTCGCAGATTTCCTGGAGGCGGGCGACATTCTTCGATGGCACGGCGAGCACCATTCGTTCCTGTGCCTCCGAGATCCAGATTTCAACAGGCGTGAGGCCTGCATATTTCAATGGGGCCCGGTCAAGTTGGACATCGGCTCCGAGTGTCTCCCCCATCTCGCCGACTGCACTTGAGAATCCTCCTGCCCCGCAATCCGTGATGGCACTGTAGAGACAGGCCTCCTCGTCATCACGGGCTTCGATGATGGCATCAAGTGTCTTCTTCTCCGTGATTGGATTGCCGATCTGGACCGCGTGCGAGAACTCGTCGACATGGGTATCGGTCAACTCTGCCGAGGAAAACGTGGCTCCATGAATGCCGTCTCGTCCAGTTCGACCGCCAAGGGCGATGATCCGATCGCCCGGGACCGGGTCACCGTGCACCCTGTTCCGTGGCATGACTCCAACGCAGCCACAGTAGACGAGTGGATTTCCCACGTAGTCGTCATCGAACCAGACCGTTCCATTCACGGTCGGTATTCCCATCCGGTTTCCATAATCACGAACACCTGCAACGACCTGGGAAAGAATCCTCCGAGGATGCAGGCATCCGGCAGGAAGCGGGCGGTCCGTATCTGGAACAAACCCATCGAGCCTGGCCGTACAGAAGATGTCCGTTGCCGCTATCGGTCGTGCTGCAAGCCCGGTGCCCATGACATCCCGGATGCAACCACCAATCCCAGTTGCGGCGCCTCCATAGGGCTCGAGTGCTGATGGGTGGTTGTGGGTCTCGACCTTGAAGCAGACCGCGTGTTCCTCGTCGAATCCCACGATCCCGGCATTGTCCACGAAGACGGAAAGGCACCAGTCGCCAAGACCGTCCGCCATGAGTTCATGGGTCGCAGCAGCCACGGTCGACTTCAGGAGGTTGTCGATGTGGACGAGACCATCCGAATCTACGCTGTGCCCGGGGCGATTCGCGGCATTGGGCAGCTCTCCCCTGTACGTCATGCGAGCCTTGAGCGTCTTGTGCACGCAATGTTCCGACCAGGTCTGTGCCAGGGTCTCCAACTCGATCTCGCGAGGATCGCGACCCATGTCCTCGTAGGCATCGCGAATCGCCTGCATCTCCTCCAGGCTCAGGAACAGGTGGGCATCGCGTGAGAGCGATTCCAGCGAGTCATCATCCATCGTCCGAAGAGGAAGCGTGCGCACTTCAAACTCCTGAACATGTCCCTCAGGAAATGCATCAGGGTGGTACGGCTCGGTGTAGACACCATGAATCAACGGATTGGCAAGACACCTGCTGGCAAACTGCCGGGCTGATTCGGCATCAAGTCCCCCCACGTCGTACCGCCGACCTGTCCTGACACGGACATCGCAACCAACAAGGCTCCGGATGGCCAGTTCCACGGCTTCCGCATCCGGATCCGTGACACCTGGCAGCGGATGAACCTCGATCATCGACTTGGCTCGCAGGGGCCTTGCCCCGATCACGACAGCCTCCGTAACTGGATGACAGAGCAGTTCATGTGCAATTCGTTCCAATGATGCCGTGTCGATGTCACCCTCGAGAAGGTAGACATTCGATGAATGAATCGAGTCGGGCAGTGTGTCGAGCGCAGCGTGGCGTGCCGACTGCAAGGCCGCCTGGCCACGCGGATCGCCAGCTCCTTCCGTGGGCTGGACCTCGATTCTGTGAACATTCATGTCCGGCTCCGCCTCCGGGAGTAGGCATGGTACCCGTGGAAGTCAGGATCCTCCAGCACGCACCGCCGATTCATCACGCCCCTGGACCGCAAGGCAATCACAACGCTCATTCTCAGGATGGTCATCATGACCACGAATCCAGTGCGTCCGGATCGTCAACGTCTTTCGAAAGTCATCCAGTTCCCGCCAGAGTTCCTCGTTCTTGACAGGCTTGTTCTTCGGTCGTTTCCAGCCCCTGGCAATCCAGTTGTCCAACCACTGGGCGAGACCATCGACAACGTACTTGCTGTCGCTGTAGACATCGACGCTGGAGCCGGCATCCAGGAGTCGCAGGCCCTCGATGACGGCAAGCAGTTCCATCCTGTTATTCGTGGTTGATGGTTCCCCCCCGTATTCGACCTGTTCGTCTCCTCCTGGAGAGCGGAGGATGTACGCCCAGCCACCTGGTCCGGGATTCCCGGAACATGCACCATCGGTGAAGAGCGTAAAAACGGGGTGATCATCCATTCAAAGGCCGATCCAAGGGCCCTTGGAGGCCCTGTAACGATACCAATCGAGAGAAAGCTGCCACATGGTACACGCGAACACACGATGCCAGCCCTCTCCACGGACTCCAAATTGGGGGTGCATGGCCTTGGAAGGCACGCAAAGGCTTGGTACACTGCCCGGCTCGATTCGAGTACGGAGCGTTTCTGAATGCCAACCATCAATCAACTTGTCCGCAAGCCGAGGCGAACGCCGAAGGTGAAATCGAAGGTCCGTGACCTTGATGCCTCACCCCAGAAGCGTGGTGTCTGCCTCCAGGTGCGTACGGTGACTCCGAAGAAGCCCAACTCGGCCCTGAGGAAGATCGCCCGCGTCAGGCTGTCCAACGGCAAGGAAGTCACTGCCTACATCGGTGGCGAGGGACACAACCTCCAGGAGCACTCGATCGTGCTCGTTCGTGGTGGCCGCGTCCGTGATCTCCCCGGTGTCAGGTACCACGTCGTCCGAGGGTCACTCGACACGCTCGGCGTTGATGATCGCAAGCAGGGGCGTTCGAAATACGGAACAAAGCGCGGCAAGTGACCGCGACAACAGGCAAGTAATCGCGATCACATCGTCATCGCGGTGAACACGAGGTCCCTTCAGGGGACGGATGAGCCAGGAGAACAACGATGGCCGGTCGAATTACCAAGTCGGAACAACAACTGAAGCCTGACCCCAGGTATGGGGACAAGGTGCTTGCAAAGTTCATCAACTGCGTCATGCATGATGGCAAGAAGGCCGTTGCACAGCGATGTGTCTACGCTGCACTCGATGACATGCAGGCCCGCATCGACAAGGAAAAGCCGGAGAACGTCCCCTCCTCGACCATCGAAGCCTTTCACCAGGCGATCGACAATGCCAAGCCGAACGTCGAAGTTCGATCAAAGCGTGTCGGTGGTGCCAACTACCAGGTTCCAATGCCTGTCACGCAGCGTCGTCGACAGAGCCTGGGATTCCGCTGGATCATCCTGGCCGCCCGGGGCGAAAAGGGCAAGCCGATCTCGAAACGACTCGGCAAGGAACTCTACGATGCAGCTCGCGGTGAAGGCAAGGCCGTG
>JAYZBD010000067.1:0-48257 GCA_036339395.1 Planctomycetota bacterium
CTCCTCGCTCCAGTAGGTTGATCGGGTCGCGTGCATGCCGGTCTGCTCTTCGAGGAGTTCACTCACCAGGTTGGCACGTTGTGCGAAGTTCACGCCCACGCCGGTTGGAATGCGCTTCTTGCCGAGCATGGCGAAGTTGACCGCGCTGAGCACGCCGACAACCTGCCCCTTCGAGTTGATGAGTGGGCTGCCACTTGCGCCACCTGTTGCAGGAAGTGAATGCTGCAGCAGCGTGTTGAGTTCGCCCGGGTAGGACTCCTTCTCGGAGATGTTGAAGTCAGTGGTGATGGCCGTGATACGACCGACCTGGACCTGCGGGGTGGGCCGTTGCAGGTTCACTCCCTCGACCGCCATGCCCTCCATCGGGTAACCGACGTAGCCGACTGGTTCACCGGCGCTGAGGGAGGCCTGGGTCTGCCCGTCAGCCAGCGGCAGCGGCGGTGCAAGGCTTGCTGCATCTGCGACACGAAGTATGGCGACGTCGCACCCGGATCCCGCGGACCTGACATGCTCCATGTTCTTCAGCGCATTGAACCGGACCGGTACGTATCCCTTCCAGAGCTCGGCAAACTCGCCATACCCCGGGTGAATGCTGATCGACTCCACGCGGTGATCGACGGGTATCGACCCTGCTCGACTGCCGGAACGCACCACGATGCGGCCCGTGTCCGGTATCTGCTCGAACTTTTCAGCGACGTGTGCATTGGTCGCCAGCGCGCTCGGACCGACCACCCAGGCAGTTCCGAACCCAAGTTCATTGCCATCTTCCCCCTGGTAGACCACCAGGTAGGTCGATTCGGCTGCACGTGCAAGAACATCCTGGAGCCCGGCTCCACTTGATGCCATGGCATCGGACATCACTTCGTACTTTCGCTCAAGGCGATCAAGGCCGGCAACCTTGCGGTCGACTTCGCCGACCCGTCCCTGGAGCACGAAGTAGATGACAGGAACCAGGAAGAGCAGGAGGAGGACGACCATTCCCACGACGGAGGTGACGCGCCTCGTACTGCCTGCAGAAGATGCCAGTGCATCCAGTTCGGTTCCTCGAACAGCCCTGGATTCACGTCGTTCCAACTCCTCGTGGTCGAGTTCCTGTGGAGTGGTGGCTTCGAGGCGGCTTGTCTTCTCCCAGAGCACCCGCAGGCGCGGGCCACGAGGGCCAAGCTGCAGTTCAGAGGCCATCGGGAGGGCACGCCCACCCTCGACCAGTTCATCGTTGACCCGGACTGCTCGATCCGCCCCAAGTTCAAGGAAGTAGCGTCCACTGCTCCGGATGATCGAGCAGTGCTCGCGACCCACCATGGTCTGATCCGGTGGCAGGACGACCTGGCATCGTTCCGGATCCCGACCGAGGAGTACCTGTTCGACATCGTCGCCGAATTCGATCGACGTATCCTGCATGGGGCCATCGATATAGGTGATCGTCAATGGCATGAACGCGCTCCTTGGTGCAGGGATCGATTATAGGGGCATGCCTCGGCCCGAATGAGTACGCTGTGATCTCGATGCGCTCTCACGTGACTTGTACATGCCCTGCTAAGTTGAACCTTGCGCTTGCTGTAGATGCTGCAGGACCCGAGGGTTTGCATCCCATTGCCTCCTGGATGGTGACAGTCGACTTCGTGGATGACCTTGCGGTGACAATGCTCGAGGAGGGGTATTTATCTCGATATGCAGTGATTTGGCATGAAGATGCCCCCCAGACCTCTGAAATAGACTGGTCGATTACCGATGACCTTGCAGTTCGTGCCCACATGGCCCTTGAAGCCCACGTTGGACACGCATTGCCTGTCCAGGTGAAACTCCAGAAGAGAATCCCTGTTGGCGGCGGTCTTGGTGGTGGATCAGCCGATGCCGCCGGAATGCTCCGTGCATTGAACAGGCTCTTTGACCTGGACCTGGATCCCGGCGAGATGGAGTCGATCGCGCTGGGCCTGGGAAGTGATGTGCCTTTCATGCTTCGCGGAGGCAGCGCGATGGTCAGTGGTGTCGGGGAAACCATCGAGTACCACGAGCAGGTTCCGGAATTCCACGCAATGCTGGTCCTGCCCGCGTTCTCCTGCTCTACGGGCGCCGTGTACAAGGCCTTTGATGAGGGTGAACAGGGAACGTTCAAGGCAGATACCGTGGCAGGAGCCGTCTTGTCCCCGCCCGATCCCTCCCGGTTCTTCAATGACCTCGCTGAACCTGCTACCAGGGTTGCGCCTCCCCTTGGTGTACTCATGGGCCAGGTACAGGCCCTGGCGGAACTCCCTGTTCATGTCAGTGGCAGTGGATCAACGCTCTTCGTACCCTGCACGGATGCGCAGCATGCCGCTGCCCTCGGGGACAGGGTGTTCGAGCAGTTGGGCGTCGCTGCCGTTCCGGTTGCCGCGCGGGCAATCGAGAGTGAACTCATGGAGTCAACCTGATGACCTACCCACCCCCCAATGATCATGTTCCGGTCGATATCGATGGAGCCGACTGGTCTCACCTTGAACCGCTGTACCAGTCGCTCATCGACCGGGAGTTGAAATGTGCCGGTTGCCTCGAGCAACTCCTCATCGACCGAAGTGAACTCGATGCAGCTGCGAGCGAAGCGCAGGCTGAACTCTACATCAGGATGACCTGCCACACCGATGACGAGCAGGCGACGAAGGCATACCTCGACTACGTCGAGCATGTCCAGCCGAAGCTCAAGGACATCTCGTTCAAGCTTGATCGCCACATCATCCAGTGCCCCCACCTCGACGATCTCGATTCCGATCGATATGGCGTGTACACCCGCAACCTCGAGGCGAACATCGAGCTGTTCCGAGAGGAGAACATTCCCCTCCAGACCGAGGATACGAAACTCGGTCAGCAGTACGACGAGATCAACGGGGCGATGACCGTCGACTTCCAGGGTGAAGAACGAACGATGCCTCAAATGGGTCGTTTCATCCAGGAGACGGATCGATCGGTTCGTGAATCGGCATGGACCGCGATGGTGATGCGACGTTACGAGGATCATGACCGGATTGATTCGATCTTCGACGAGATGGTCGGGCTCCGCCACCAGGTGGCACTCAACGCCGGGCATGAGAACTTCATGGAGTACGCCTTCGCCGCGATGCATCGTTTCGACTACAGGCCCGAGGATTGCCGGCAGTTCCACGAGGCGGCGCGATCGATCTGCGTACCGGTCTATCACCAGCTCAATGCCGATCGCACGACGTCACTCGAACTCGATGCGCTCCGACCCTGGGACCTGGAGGTCGATATCCAGGGACGGGAACCATTGCGGCCCTTCGAGACGGCGGACGAACTCGTCGATCGCTCGTCCCGGCTCTTTCACCGGATGGATTCCTCCCTCGGGTCGATGTTCGACACGCTTCGGGGGGGTGATTGCCTCGACCTGGAGTCGAGGAAGGGCAAGGCGCCCGGTGGCTACCAGTACGATCGCTCCCGGAAGCGCGTGCCATTCATCTTCATGAATGCTGCTGGACTGCAGCGTGACCTGGAGACGATGGTGCACGAGGCCGGGCACGCATTCCACGCGATGCTCTCACGCGACGAGCCACTGGTGGCCTATCGAAGCGAGTTCCTTCCGATCGAGTTCGCTGAAGTGGCGTCGATGAGCATGGAACTGATGGCCCATCCCTATCTCGATGAGTTCTATGAACCAGAGGCGGCGGCCAGGTCGAAGCGGGCACATCTCGAGGGCATCGTCCGTTCGCTTTCGTGGATCGCGACCATTGATGCGTTCCAGCACTGGATCTACACGCATCCGGATCACACGAGGGAACAGCGGGACATCTACTGGCTCGAACTCGACGGCCTGTATGGTCCGAATGTCGACTGGGAAGGATACGAAGCACAGCGAGCCAAGCAGTGGCATCGTCAACTGCATCTCTTCTGCGTGCCGTTCTACTACATCGAGTACGGCATCGCACAACTCGGTGCCCTGCAGCTCTGGCTGCAGTACCAGGATGATCCGGATCGAGCCATTACCAACTACCGGAGGGCCTTGTCTCTGGGCGGCTCCAGGGCATTGCCGGAATTGTTCGAGGCCGCAGAACTCGAGTTCAACTTCGGACCAGCGACGATGGAACGACTCATCGGAGAAGTCGATTCGCAACTCCAGCAACTCCCGGCATGACACATGAGTCCGCTTGATGCAGCCATGACCCCGGAGGAGTTCAGGCGTGATGGGCACGCCCTCATCGACTGGATCGCCTCGTATCGAGCCGGTGTCGAGCAGTACCCTGTCCTGTCCCGATCCAGCCCCGGCTCCGTCATGGAATCACTGCCGGCCTCGGCACCGGAACTTCCGGGCGATGTCACGGCAATCCTCGAGGATGTCGAAACCCACCTGCTTCCCGGTATTGCACATTGGCAATCACCCAACTGGTTCGGGTACTTCCCGAGCAACTCCAGTGAGCCGTCCGTACTCGGGGACCTGCTTTCAAGCGGCCTTGGAGTGCAGGGCATGCTCTGGGCAACGAGCCCCGCGTGTACCGAACTTGAGATGCGCATGCTGGACTGGACGGTGGAAGCACTTGGTCTTCCGGCTCATTTCCGATTCGATGCACCCGGGCCAGGTGGTGGCGTCATCCAGGACACGGCATCCAGTGCCGTCCTCGCATGCATGGTTGCAGCACGAGAACAGGCCACGGGCGGAGGCGGCAACATCCAGGGGCTCTCCCAGGACTCGTCACCACTGGTCGCCTATGCCTCGGCCCAGTCGCACTCGAGCATTGAGAAGTCCGCACGCATCTGCGGCATCGGTTCGAGGAACCTGCGCCTTGTCGAGACGGATGAACACCTGGCCATGGATCCCCTCGCCCTGGCTTCCGTGATGAAGAAGGACAGTGCCGCCGGCTGCAGGCCCTTCTTCATCTCTGCGACTCTCGGCACCACCGGAACCGGCGCGTTCGACCCGCTCGATTCCATCGCCCCCCTGGCGAAGGAACACGGTTGCTGGCTTCATGTCGACGCCGCGATGTTTGGAACAGCCGCACTCTGCGAGGAACACAGGTGGATGCATGCAGGCGTTGAGCAGGCGGACAGCTGGTCATTCAACCCGCACAAGTGGATGGGTGCGACCTTCGATTGTTCCTGCCTCTGGTTGAAGGATGCATCGCTGCTCGTGGATTCGATGTCGATCATGCCCGAGTATCTTCGGAACAAGGCGACGGAATCAGGTGGTGTCGTGGACTACCGTGACTGGCATGTCCAGCTTGGTCGCAGGTTCCGCTCGTTGAAACTCTGGTTTCTCTACAGGGTCGTCGGGCTGGAAGGACTCCGAACAATGGTGAGGAAGCACGTCGAGATCACCAGGGAACTTGCTTCCTGGATCGACGAGACGGATGGCTTTGAACTGGCAGCCCCCGTTCCCCTGACCCTGGCCTGTTTCAGGCATGAAGCCGGGGATGAGGCGACCCGTGCAATCATGGAGGCGGTGAATGCATCCGGTTCAATGAGCCTGACGCACTGTGAAGTCGATGGTCGATTCGTGCTCCGTCTTGCCATAGGGCAGTGGGGTACGACCCTGGATCATGTACGAAAAGGCTGGGAACTGATTTCGACGGTGGCGAAGGAAGTCACTTCTTCTTGATCGCCTTGAAGAATTCCTGCTCGGTGCGGCAGAGCGTGAGCACCCTCTCGAGCTTGACGAGTCGAAGCAGCGTATCGAGCTTTTCCCCGACATGCGAAAGCACCGTCTTCATCTTCCTCGCCTTGGCGCGGGACTGCAGATCGATCAGCAGTCCGATGCCCATGCTGCTCAGGAATTCGACATCCTCCATGTCCAGTACGAGGTACTTGCAGAGCGAGTCGGCTGATTCGATTTCCGGGGCAACGACCTGTGCGATGAGTTCGGATTCTCGCTGGGCGATGGAGGGCCCTCGAAGCCGTGCCACGAGCGTCAGGCCCTCGACATGGACCTGCGCGAAGATCGATTCAATCGTTGTTTCATCCTCATTGTGCATGTTCATTCAATCCTCGACAAGGATCGCATGGTACCACGCGGCAGCAGGGAGGAGAGTTCACTTCCGGGGATCAATCGGCGCGACGTGCAAGTTCACGAAGCCACGTGAGATCCTGGAGCATTTCAACGGCACTGGCGTATCGATCACCCGGCTTCTTCGCCATCGATGTCCTGACGATTGCGGTGCATTCGGCGGGAAGGTCCGCATCAATCGCGCGTGGATCAGGTACGGGATCATCGCAATGCGAGGTCAGCAGGTCGTGGACACTCGCCCGTTCCGGGTAGGGAGGTTCCCCGGTAAGCATGTGGTAGAAGGTCCCACCCATCGAGTAGATGTCGCTGCGGTGGTCGACGTCTTCACCCCGGCATTGTTCAGGGCTCATGTAATGGGGAGTACCGACGATGCGACCGGATCCGGCGATGTCCTCGGTGTTCGGAGCCAGTGCAAGACCGAAGTCGGTGAGCTTGGCCGTGCCGTCTGAAAGCAGCAGGATGTTGTCAGGCTTGATGTCACGGTGGATCATCCCCCTCCGATGCGCGGCATCGAGTCCATTGCAGGCATCACTGACGATGTCGACGACTCGATGCCATGGGACCCGTTCCTCCTCCTTCATGAGTTTCCACGCTGTGCCTCCATCCCCCTTTTCCATGACGATGAACAGGGCATCGTCGTATTCGCCGACATCATGGATCGCCACCGTGTTCGGGTGATTGATCTGCCCCATGCTTCGAACTTCGTTCATGAACCGCTCACGGGTCAGGGGATTCTTGCTGTAGTCGATGTTGACCATCTTCAACGCAACGGCACGCCCGATGAGTTCATCCTCTGCATCGAGGACGAAGCCCTGCCCCCCGATGCCGAGTACCTGTGTGACGCGGTACCTCCCGATCGTCTTCCCCACCAGGGCATGGGGGTTCTTGACTTCGGGTCGAGCGGTGGCCTGGAGCCGCGTGTCGTCCGCGATGCCGGGAATCGCTGGAAGGATGGTGTCGGCGAGGGAGTCGATTCCGGGAACGGCTTCGATCGTCTTCGCCAGTTCCAGTTCCGAGTCAGCTTCGAAGAAGGCCAGGGACAATGCGCCTGCACATCGAGGTGCAAGCTGTTCGATCATCCGGACATGTTCCTCGTTGAAGGCGCCATCACGATGATTGAGCACCTGCGCAACCCCGATGAGCTCGCCTTCATATGCGTGCAGGGGGAAGGAGATGACGGATCGAGTCCGGAACCCCGTCTTCTGGTCGAATGACTGGTTGAAGCGGTCGTCTTCATAGGCGTCGGGGACAATCTGCAGTTCATCGGCACGCAGGGCGGACCCGGCCAGCCCCTCGTCGGCCGACATGCGGATCAGGAGCGACTCGTTGCTCCCGGATGACTCGTCCGAGTGTGCCACGACCGTGAGCAGTTCGTGGCGTGCCTTGTCATACCTGTAGACCGATGCACGCTCTGCATCGAGGACATCCCGGAGGATGTCGCAGATTGATCGCAGCTTTCTTGCTCCACCCTCTGCTTGCTGCAGCCGCTGGTCGATGGCGGGCAGGTCCACCTCCGTTGCCGCAAAGGGAAAGGAATCCGAGGTCTCGTCGGTGACGGGCATCGCCCGGACTGCCAGGAGTGCCTGGATCCGTGCCCGGAGCACCGGCAGGTTGATGGGCTTCGTGACGTAGTCGTTCGCTCCAAGAGCAAATGCCTCGACGATTGCATCCGAATGCTCGCGAGCCGAGGAGACGACGACGGGAAGGATTGCGGGAATGTAGGTGGACCTGATCTGCCTCAGCAGGTCGAAGCCCTGTCGATCCGCGAGGTCCAGATCGAGGAGCACGATGTCAAACGTCTCATCTTCGAGTTGCTTGGCGCCGTCCTGGGCTGATTCAGCGACCCAGACCTTGTGACCATCGGCGAGGAGATGCTCGCTGAGCAGTGCAGAACTCATCGGGTCGGGTTGGATGACCAGGACGCGACCGCCCCGTGATGCCTTCGATCCCATGCGGCAATGGTACCCCCTCGTGAGGAGTACCATTGACGCATGCGGTTTCCAAAAGCAGCTGGTGGATGGCCGGCCATCCGGTATGTACTGAAGCAGTCCCACGCTGCTGGTGGATTCCTTCGCATGTGGGCCGCTCTTCGATCCCGGAACGCCTGCAAGACATGTGCACTGGGCATGGGGGGCCAGAAGGGTGGCATGGTCAATGAACAGGGCCGATTCCCCGAGGTCTGCAAGAAGTCGGTCCAGGCGATGGCTGCCGACATGCAGGGGGGTCTGCCCCGGCACTTCTTCGATGATGTCCCGGTCGAGCGACTGGCCGCAATGACTCCCCGTGAGCTGGAAGCCTCCGGCAGGCTGTTGCACCCCGTTGCGTGCGGGCCGTTGGATTCACACTATCGATCCATCACCTGGGACGATGCACTTGATCGCGTGGCCTCCCGGTTGAAGTCGACGAAGCCCGAGGAGTCCTTCTTCTACTTTTCAGGGCGGTCATCGAACGAAGCGGGTTTCCTGCTGCAGCTTCTCGCACGACTCCATGGGACGAATCATGTCAACAACTGCTCCTACTACTGTCACCAGGCGTCCGGTGTGGGTTTGACTTCCGTGACGGGCTCGGGGACGGCAACCGTCGTGCTTGAGGATCTCGATCACTGCGACCTGGTGCTCGTGATCGGCGCCAATCCTTCCTCCAATCACCCCCGTTTCATGAGGACACTCGTCGAAGTCCGGCGACGAGGCGGGGTCGTGATCATCATCAACCCACTCCGTGAACTGGGACTTGATCGCTTCAAGGTCCCATCGGACTGGCGCAGCATGTTGAGAGCGTCGCGAATCAATGACCTGTACGTGCAGGGACACATAGGCGGAGACGAGTGGATCCTGCTGGGAGTCATCAAGGCGCTCGTGGAACAGGACTCGATCGATCGCTCCTTCGTATCCGAGCATGCGATCGGCTGGTCCGAGTTCGAAGCACGTGCACGCGGAACCACGTGGGAGCAGATCATCGAGCACGGCGGGGTTTCCAGGGATGTCATTGAACAGGTCGCCGGCCACTGTGCCGACTCGAGCCGGATGATCTGCTGCTGGGCGATGGGCATCACCCACCATGCACATGGTGTCGACAACGTCCGGATGATCGCCAACCTCGCGATAGCAACCGGGCAACTGGGCAGGCCAGGATGCGGCCTTCTTCCATTGCGTGGTCATTCGAACGTACAGGGAATCGGTTCAATGGGAGTGGTACCGAAGCTCAAGGATGCCTTCTTCAAATCCCTGGAGCATGCGCTTGATGTCCCGATGCCGACAATGCCCGGGAAGGACACGCTTGCCTGCCTTGAATCGGCACGCGAAGGTGGAATGCGTGCGGCGGTCTGTCTTGGAGGGAATCTCCACGGCTCGAATCCGGATTCAGCCTTTGCAAGCGAGGCCTTCAGCTGCATCGACCAGGTCGTCTATCTCAGTACGACCTTGAACACGGGGCATGCACACGGCCGGGGCCGGGAAACAATCATCCTTCCCGTTCTGCCTCGCGACGAGGAGCAGCAGTCGACGACACAGGAGTCGATGTTCAACTTCGTCCGACTCAGTGATGGCGGAAAGGCGAGACACGATGGTCCTCGAAGCGAGGTCGATGTGATCGCGTCGCTTGGCCGTCGCCTGCTGGGAGACGAGGGTCCGGTGGACTGGGAACGACTCAACGACCACTCGGCCATCAGGGAGTTGATTTCGCGTGTTGTTCCCGGCTACGAGTCGATCACGCAGGTTGGTCACCGCAATGGTGGCGAGTTCCAGATCCCGGGAAGAACCTTTCATGAACCGAGTTTTGCAACTCCCACCGGCAAGGCGGTCGTACATGATGTCAAGCCCAAGGAACGTCCCGTTCCAGCGGAAGATGAGTTCCGTCTCATGACGGTTCGAAGCGAGGGTCAGTTCAATACCGTTGTCTACGAGGAGGAGGATCTCTACCGTGGGCAGGATCGTCGCGATGTAATTCTCATGCACGCCGATGACATGGCTCGCCTCGGGTTCGAAGAAAGCCGGCCCGTCGAGGTTGCGACCGCAACCGGCTCACTGAGAGTCCTTCCCCGCCCGATCGACATCAGGAAGGGAAATGCAGTCATGTATTACCCGGAGGCGAACAAGCTGGTTCCCAGGCACGTCGATGAAGCTTCAAGAACACCGGCATTCAAGGGCATCATGGTCCGGGTTTCGAATACCACTTCAACATGACTCCAGGTACGCAGCCCAGTCTTCCGGTGTATTGATGTTCAGCAGGCGTTCCTGCATTGGAATGGGTACACGGATGTGTGCACGGTCTTCGATGAACCTGTGGATGGCCCTCCCCCCCGCATCCATGAACTGCTCGAGGTTTCGAAGCTGGTTTGCATCGATGAGCATCGGGAGACCCTGCAGCGGTGCTCCAGGTGGATCTTCGAAGAGGACGATGTCGCCCTCGGTCGTCACCAGCCTTGACAGGTCTTCAACTTCCAGAGCAGGCATGTCACAGGGTACGACCAGGCACCGACCCGAACCGGCTTCTCTCAGAACCGCCTCGATTCCAGCCAACGGCCCCGCTCCCTGGATTCGGTCCGGGACGGTGTTTCGGTCGAATCCCGGAACAACATCACCACAGAGCAGGGTCCGATCAGCTACTGCATCACAGAGATCGAGCATGTGTTCAAGGAGCAGCCGGCCATCGGGGAGTTGCAACTCGTGTTTCGGGCTCCCCATTCGGCGACTGGTACCTCCCAGGAGGAGTCCGGCGACCGGTATGGAGTGCATTCCAGGCATGCTGACGGCCCATCACGGGAAAACCCGGAAAGCCCCGGGCCACGGCTTGTCGATGAGTGTACTGTTCCGACGGGAAGTTGATCCATGCCCGGTTTGAAGAGTTCCATCCTGCTGCTGTTGCTGACAGCCCCGGTCCTCGGCCAGTCCGGAGGGGACACTGGACTCCAGGATCTTCGCCCCATCGATCTTCGAACAGCCGACCTGCAGCCTGTTGATGCATTCGTAGCGGACATGACTGTCCTGTCCACGAGCTTGAGGGCTGTCCAGTTCAGCTTGCAGCAGTCATACAACTTTGAACAACTGATGCAGTCGAATTTGCTTGGCGGCCAGTACGTGCGTCGAGCGGGTGGCCTGTGGACAGTATCACCAACCTCGACCTACATGCCGACTCGTTCCGGGTACGTTCCGACCATAGCTCCGGGGACCGTATTCCACATCGGGAACCTGCCCGTGGCACCGGCGGTCGGTGAACGAAGCAATGAAGCCCAGCGGCATGTTCCCCTCATTGATGCACCGGCCATTGATGCACCGGCCATCGATGCAGCCCGCTACCAGACTCGTGATACCCAGGGAGTCCGTTCCCTTTCACCTGGACAATCTCCACCCGTCGTTTCCCTGTCACCTGGACAATCTCCACCCGTCGTTGCACCCGACGACATGGACAAGGATGGAAATGTCAGGTTTCTCCTGGACGAAGATTATCGCCGACAAGTGATGCTCTCACTGGTCTGGCGGGCAACTGGTGATGAAGAAGAAAGCGAGGATCAGGCTGCGCGTGGTCCGTCTTCGCCGGATTCGAAATGACCCAGGCATCCCAGGGTCCTGGCCAGTTGCTTCATGCGGCGATCGGCCAGGCCGATTGCCAGCAGGGCATATTGCACTGAATCACGCTGCCGCGGCAGCATGGAATCCCGTACATCCTTGCTGGGAAAGGGTATGGGTCCGGTCCCGGGCCAGTTCATGTCATCGTGTACATGGAATGTGGACATCATCCGTGCTCCACGAAGAGGATCGACGAACCACCCTGTTCACTTCGCTTCGAAGAGAAAAAGCTCGTAAATGAGTGCTGTGGAGTTCGTTGTGGAGGGGTGGGTCCGATAGTGAGGGGCCTCGTGGTGTCCCGGGACCGCTACAATCATCGGCCCATGACGACCCTGGCCCACTCATCAATCGACTCAGATGGCGAACGCATCCATTCGGCCCTCACCGATACGTCGCTTCGCCCGGTGGTCGACCGTGTCATTTCAGGTGATCGATTGACCAGCGACGACGGATTGCAGTTGTTCCAGACCCCCGATATCTGGACGGTCGGTTCGCTGGCGGACATCGTTCGGAGGCGTCTCAATGGAGACGTTGCCTGGTACAACATCAACAGGCACCTGAACTACTCGAACATCTGTGCGCTCAGTTGCTCCTTCTGTTCATTTCAGCGGAAGAAGGATGACGAGGGAGCGTACGAGTATTCACTGGACGAGATCCATGAACAGGTGCTTGAAGCCCTGGATGCTGGTGCGACCGAAATGCATATCGTCGGCGGGCTTCACCCCTGGCTTCCGTTCCAGTACTACCTCGACATGCTGTCATTGATCCGTGATACAGCGCCTGGATTGCATATCAAGGCGTTCACTGCCGTTGAGATCGTGCACTTCGCGAGGGTTGCCGGGAAGGGCCGTGAGGGTGACGAGGGAATTCGATGGGTCATCCAGGCACTTCGTGATGCCGGCCTCGGATCGCTGCCCGGTGGCGGAGCGGAGGTCTTCGATGACCGTGTTCATGCAGAGACGCATCGAACCAAGATCAGCGGAGATCGATGGCTTGATGTGCATCGCATTGCGCACGAAGAGGGCTTGAATACGAATGCAACAATCCTCTATGGACATGTAGAGACACACGCAGATCGAATACGTCACCTGCAGCTTCTTCGACAGGAGCAGGATCGTACGCTCAACGACTGGGCTTTTGACAACGATGTTCCGCTCGCCGACTCGATCGACCACGAAGGTCGGCCACATGGAGCGGTTGTACTTTCGCACCCCGATGTCGCCATCCGTCGGCTTCAACCAACTCCAGAGACATGCTCAACCGGCTACTACCAGGCACTGATTCCCCTGCCCTTCATTCCGGATGACAGCAGGCTTGAACACCTTCCGGGTCCGATGGGTCTTGAGAATCTCAGGACACTGTCCATATCCAGGCTGATGCTCGACAACTTTCCCCATGTGAAGGCGTTCTGGATCATGCAGACCCTGGAGATGGCTCAGCTCATGCTTCAGAACGGGGCGGATGACATGGATGGTACGGTTGTCTGGTACGACATCACGAAAGTGGAAGGGGCCGGTACGCACCAGGAAGTCACGGTCCGTGATCTTCAGCGAGCGGCACAAGAGGCCGGGTTCCAGCCGGTCGAACGCGACACCCTCTACAGGCCTGTTCGGCGTGATGGCCGTGAATGGCGTGTCGACTGATCAGCGTCGCCCCAGCGCCCATTTCAGTTCCGGCATTCCAAGCAGCATGGCACCGCCACCGTAGATCACCGTGCCGACGACGACGAGGATGCCCAGCTGCCAGAGATGTTCAAGGAACGTGCTGCCGGTTTCGAGTCCAAGCATGACGAAACCAACGCCGATGCCCATGGCAATCGCCAGCACCAGTGACCGAAGTGCTGATCGGGCGACAACCACATCGATCGGGTTTTGAACATGTGCCCTGGAGGCCTTCAGGAGCAGCATGAACTGCAGGATGGCGCATATGCCCGTTGACCATGCCAGCCCGGCGATGCCCAGCGGAGTCCAGATGAGCGTGATGTTCAGGAGGAGATTCAATCCAACCATGCGTACGGCAATGCGAACAGGTGTCCGTGTATCAAGTTTGGCATAGCAGGCTCGTGTCAGGACCTGGTTCGCGGAATATGCCCAGATTGCGACGGCATATCCAAGGAGAACAGTGCTGACCTGCGTCGTATCGGCCGAGGTGAACACGCCTCCCTGGTAGACGCAGGCAGTCAGTGGTTCACGGACGAGAACCAGGCCGATGCTCGCGGGAAGACCTATGAAGAGAACGAGGCGAAGCCCACGCCGAACCGTATCACTGAAACTGGATTCGTCATCAGCCTGGAGTGCCAGCAATGGATAGATCGCAGTGGCCACCGAGATGGCGAAGACGCCGAGGGGGAACTGGTAGAGTCGCTGGGCGAAACTCAGGACGGCCATGGCTCCCGTGTCCAGCGGGTACTGCCAGCCGAGGAACTGGTCCGTATCGAAGAAGGTGGGATAGCTGGCAATGATTCCATCCATGAAGGTATTCAACTGCAGGACGCCGATGCCCAGCAGCATCGGACCGGCAGCAAGAAGTACACGTCGCAACGGGGCAGATGCCTCCGCCCTGTTCCAAGTCCATTGCACGTTCTTCCGAAGTGACCAGAAGAGCCACGCGGCCTGGATCACTCCCGCAAGAACGACTGCTCCGGCAACGGAGCCGATCGTCACGATCTTTGCGTGAGGCGTCGCATTGCCGGTCGCCAGGCTTACGCCCACGGCAGCAGCGATGATGGCTCCATTGAGCAGCAGTGGCGCTGCTGCAGGTGGTCCGAAACGACCATGAACCTGCAGCATGACACCAAGAATCGCAACAAGACATACGAGGGGCATGTAGGGGAGCATGAGCATCATGAGCCAGATGGCTGGATCCGAGTGGTCACGCGTTGCCGAGACGAGAAAGAGCACAAGTTCGCCCAGCAGGACAAGCATGCCCATGACGACAAGCAGCCCGGCAAGCAGCAGGGAAGCCAACTGCCCGGCCTGGTCCGGGTTCGACTTGTTCAACTTCGTGTAGACCGGAAGATAGGAGGCCCCGAGGGCTCCTTCGCCGAAGAGACGGCGGAACAGGTTGGGCACGAGAAAGGCGATCCAGAAGTCGCTCATCAACTCGGAAACACCGAAAAGTCGACTGAGAACGGCATCCCGTGCCAGCCCGGTCAGGCGGCTGCAGGCAGTCAGCAGTGTGACGGTGCGCGTGTTGGACTCGAGTCGATCAGGCATCATCGTGTGCATCGGGTTCAAGACCCGCTGCACCCAGCTCTTCGTCCGTTCGACGTTTGAAACGCGCAAAATCAAGTCCACATTCCGGGCAGGACCCCACGCCCTGGTGATCACTGCTCGTCGAAAGATCAAGGGCACATCCAACGCACCGGCTTCCCAGGTCGTGATAGACCATGGCCAGGCTGTTCCGTCTCCATGTCCAGAACATGGCGCCCAGGAGCGTGATACCAGTACAGACAATCACGCCGGCCAGTCCGGGTTGGCCGGCAGTCAGCAGTATTGCCGGACCGACAATGATCGATATGACGATGTACAGGATCACGCAGGCGAACCCGACCAGGCCGTCCGAGGCAAGCAGGACGGAGAGGGGTATTCGGGGCAATGTCAGCGACCGCCATTGCGATTGATGCGCCGGTCGCCTGCACGAGGAGCAATCCATCCAACCATCGGCGTTCGATTCGCTCCGACCCATTGACACACCGCAGAAGAAGCAGGGGCAGTCGTCCAGCATCGCCGCCTGTACGGGTTCCACCAGTCGTTTCAACAGGACCAGCACGGCAATGATGCCGACAATCATGCCGAGGCAGAAGGAAATGTTCGGCAGGCTTGTTTCCAACATGTTCCATGCGAAGGCATAGGTGAGCACGGCCACGAGTATGAACGGAACGATGCCGGCAAGTCCAAGAAGAAACCAGTTCTCGGTTCGGCTCAGAACGCATTCCAGGATATAGCCTCTTCGCCTGTTCCGGATCTGCGACACCTCGTCACGTGCAGGGGAGAGGGCTGTCAACCAACCTGTTGCCGCCAGCACGCCGAGCACGCCTGCCGCGATGTCACTGCCGGATGACTCGCGGTTGATGCCAATGAAGGATTGTGTCCACTCATCGATGAGGACGAACCCGATTGCGATCAGGCTTGTAATCCACCACCAGCGGAGCCAGCCTGTCATCCAGAGCAGGACTGTGAATGCACCGAAGCCCACGAAATGCATGAACTTGTCCGGCGAAGCATGCGTGTTCTGAATATCTTCCGGTGCCGGCCCTGGCAGGTGCGTACCGATGATCAGTGCGAGCGTGAGGAGCACAAATGCAATACGCCAGGGTCTTGCAACCCGTTCCCGCCGAAGCGCATCAGGTTCGAGCAGCCCTGCACTGGTCACGCGACGCCCTGCGTCTCGGATGCTCCACAGGCTGCATTCTCTTCGCCAGATCCATCCGATCCCCAGCGTTCGAGCAGTCCATCTGCGAGGTTGCCATAGTCACGTGCGCCATGACTTGTCGGCGAATACTGGAAGATGGTCTGGCCGAAACTCGGTGCTTCCGCGAGCTTGATGTTTCGCCGGATGGGGGGCAGCAGCACCTTGCAATTCCGCCATGGCAGATCGGTATTTCTTGCTTCACCGAAGAAGGCCTCGAGATCATCGACGACTTCGCGGGCAAGGTTGGTGTGCTTGTCGTGCATGCACAGGAGAATTCCAGTGACCTCGAGTCGTTCATTGGCTGATTGACAGACCAGCCCGACTGTTTCAAGGAGTTTTCCCACGCCCTGGAGTGCGAGGAAATGGGCCTGCATTGGAACGAAGACTTCGTCTGCCATTGCCAGGGCATTGAGCGTGAGCACACCCAGGCTCGGGGGGCAGTCGATCATGACGACGTCGTAGCGATCGGTGATCGTGCTGAAGGCCCTTGCCAGGATGTCATGTCGCCGGGTTCGTCCAGCCAGTTCCGTCTCGGCAGCCGCCAGGTCGGTCTCGGAGACGATGGCATCAAGCCGTTCGTCAACCTTCACAATCGCTTCTTCGATGTTCCGATCTGGATCGAGCAGCAGGTCGTAGATCGTGCACCCTGCTTCGTCCGGATCAAGCCCTACATGCAGGCTCATGTGGGCCTGCGGATCAAGGTCAACGAGGCAGGTGCGTTGCCCGCGACTGGCCAGGGCCGCTGCCAGGTTGACCGCTGACGTGGTCTTGCCGACACCACCCTTCTGATTCAGCATCGCAATGACCCGGGCCATGGTTTCGAGTATATCCGTGCTACAGTCGGTTCGTGGCCAGTTTGACGGACAGCGCAGTGTGTCTCAGGTGCTGGGATTTCTCCGAAACATCCCAGACCGTCAGCCTCCTGACCCGGGAGCATGGCCTGTTGCGTGGCCTGGCCAAGGGAGCAAAGCGGGCTCACAGCTCGTTCTCAGGTGGATTTGACCCGCTGACAAGCGGGCAGATCGTGGCCATCCTGAAGCCTGGTCGTGATCTGGCCCTCCTGACGGCCTGGCACCTGGAGCAGGTTCATCGTGCCCTTCGCCATGACCTGGCGGCAAACCGGGCTTCCCTCTTCATGGTCGATCTCGTGAACAGGATGCTGACGGCCTACGACCCCCACCCGGAAGTCTTCGATTCGCTCGAGGCCGCCCTGGCACGCTGCTCGCTGGAAGGTGAAGCAGCACGTTCGACCCTGGTCTTTCAATGGCAGCTCCTGTGTACCTGTGGCTACAGGCCGGTGCTCGACCATGATGTTGAAACAGGCGAGTTGCTTGACGAAACATCCGATGCCGTTGGCTTCAGTTCCAGTCGTGGGGGGACCGTGGCTGATACCGGTGCCCCTGATCGTTGGCGGGTTCGCCCAACTACGATTCAGCTGCTCCGTTCACTTGACGCCGGGACGTCATCCACGGCGGTCGACGGGGAGGTCATTGATCGTGCCAATCGACTGCTTGCCGTGTACGCTCGCGACCTGCTTGGCGAGGAACCTGCAGCAATGCGGTGGGCCTTCCCTGAACTCGGTTCGTCGTCGATCGGGATCTGAAGCCCGATTCAACACGGTCCTTCACCTCGGCAACCGCTGCTCCCACCATTGGAGAAGCGTGTCGGCCTCCTCGTCGTTGCAGCCATAGGCAAGGCATGATGCCAGGGCTGCCTTACGGAGGAATTGCCGCCGTGAACGTTCCTCCTCGGCTTCAGATGCCTGCTGGAATGCAGCAGCGGAAGCATTCCAATGTGCCTCTTCGCAGGGCAGGGGCAACTTGAGAACCTGCGAAGCCGACAACTTGATGGCATTCGTACTGCGCGCAGCTCCCAGGTAGCGCCCAGCTGCAATTGCCGTACAGACCGGGGAAGCAAGTGCCGCGGCCAGGTGCCAGAGCATGCCCGGGTCCTTGGGCTGGATCGTAATCAGGGGGGTCAGCGGAAGGCAGGAACCTTCCCAGTCGACATAGACCTCCAGCACCTTCGTCTGGGTTGCAAGCAGGAGTTTCGGGACGAGCCTGGCCTTTGCCCAGGGTTCCAGTTCCGTGCGCGTGGCCAGGACATCGAGGTTGACCTGGGGTCGGTTCCATCGGCGACCGTCGTACCGGGTCACCTTCTTCCCCCATCGGCAGGTTGCTGGATCAACAAGACCCGTCGTGATCAGTGGGACACAGTGTGCAGATGGTCGATCATGAAGTGCGTCCTGGACACAGCCCCTGAGTCCGTAGTACTGGTCCCGGAAATCGGCTGTTGCAGTTGCAATGTTCCCCAGGTTGTCATGCGAGGCAACATCGACACGTGGAATGCCGACAAGGTCGCTGACCAGGCCCGACCACGTGTCTTCCTCGGCAAGGACATCCATGTCGAGCTCGATGTCTTCCGAAGGTTCGAAGGAAGCTCCTGAAGATCTGTGGAGTGGTCCATTTCGAATCATCGTGCGTTCAAAGACAGGCGCACAGACATGAACGCCGGCCTCGAAGATGTGTTCAAGTGCAACCCAGAGATCCGTCATCCGCAATCGCAAGGCCAGGTCGCGACGGATGCCTCCGGCATCACGTGATGAAAGTACCGACCAGGGTTGCATGAGGGCGATGCGGCCGCCGGGGCGGACAAGATCCGCGGCAAGGCGAAGGAAGACATTGGCGACATCCGCGTATCCCTTCACCACGTCACCAAAGCGGTCCCGGAGCAGGGTTGCCAGGCGTCGGTCCATGCTGGTGTCCCGTGCAAGCTGGTTCATGAACGGTGGATTCCCGATGACCAGGTCGAACCCTTGTTCTGCCAGCAAGTGCCAGTGGACGGGTCTGAGTTCATCAATGGCAGCAGTATCGAGTCGCTCGGCAGTCCATGCATCACAATCCGCCAGCGTCCCGGTGCCGGGTGGTGCTCCCAGCAGACCATTTCCCGAATGAATGCGTTCATCGAAGGTCGAGGGCGAGAGTTGCGAGTCAGCCGCGAGGCTCCAGAGGCGTCGCTTGCACAGGTGTGCACTGACGGGATCCAGCTCGGCCCCGTAGAGACAGTCCCGGAAGGCGTTGACCCGAACCCAGTGGACGTCACGGGGGTGGGCATGCATGGCTGCTCTCCGGGCCAATCGCTCCCCTGCGCGCACGAGGAAATGCCCGGCGCCACATGCTGGATCGCAGATGCGTAGTTGGAGCATTGCACGGACGGGATCATCCTGTTGTTCCGCCATGTCGAGCAGCGGATCAAGCGATCGTTCCAGCAGGGAGTCGACGATGTGGTCAGGCGTGTAGAAGGCCCCCATTCGTTCACGCCTGCTGCGATCACGTTCCATGGCATCAAGGCAACCCATGTTGTCATAGACGGGTGTGCGTTCGAGCACTGTTTCGTGCAACGCGGCGAGGCCGGACTCATCGAGTTCTTCGCAGTTGGCACCGAAGACGGTTTCAAGGAAGCAGGATGCAACTGGATTCGAACATGTATTCACATGTTCAAGGTGCTTGTCATGAAGGTAGGCAAAGGCCAGGTCGTAGGCGGCGGTAAGCAGCTGCTCCCAGGCCTGTTCCGGAACTTCAGGGAGGGGGATTGTTTCCTGCAGTCCGAGCACGGCGCCGACAAATGCATGCTCATCGAGCCTGTGATTCACATCGGCGGGCATCATGCCCCTGGTGCCTGGAGTGGTTGTCATCGCCAGCCCGGAGAATAGCATGTCTGTCCATCACCGGCTGTGTGGATCAGCCGGATCCGTCGGGTCCGAGTGTGCCCGTCACCATCGGCTTGATTGGAAATGTTTCAACGAGTTCGACGAGATCGTCGAGGGTCACGTCGAGTATCCGCTTGAGATCTTCATCAAGGCTTCGGTATTCCCCGGTGGAGGTCATGATCTGTCCCAATCGCTGCATGCGACCAGCCGGCAGTTCGCCGGCAACCGTTGCTGCAGTTGCTGCCAGGCTCCGAACCCGCTCGAGATCGCTCTCGGTGAGGGAGCCGACCAGTTCATCGAGGGTTTCAAGGACAATCGACTCGCAACGTGCTGCATCACCCGGGTTGCAGGCATGCCACAGGATGAACTCACCACAGCCATCCCGACCATCGAACTGGCATTGTGCTTCCTCGGCAAGACCTGGTTCAACAAGTGCCCAGTAGAGGCGTGAGCCCTCGTGGTGCCCGAGAATATGAGCAAGCATTCCAGCGGCGTATCTCTGGTCGGATTGCAGGGAGGGCCCGGGGCTCACCATGCAGGCATAGTGCCTTGCAAGCTGGTCATCCCTTTCCTCGAAGCGAGCACTGGCCAGTTTCGGCTCGACATAGGATCGATCTGTATCGGTCCGTATCCATCCACCACAATGCTCTTCGAGCCGCTGGATCATTTCAGTGAAATCCAGGTGACCCGCCATGGCGACAATGGTGTTGTCAGCGGAATACCGCTGCTCGAAGTAGTCGGCCATCGCGTCGCGTTTCATCGAGGCAACCGTTTCATTGGTCCCAAGGACGCGGTGTCCAAGCGGGTGGCCTCCGTAGAAGGTCTCAAGCGATCGCTCGTAGAGCCTCCAGAACGGCTGATCGGCATACATGGCGATTTCTTCGAGAATCACGCCCTTCTCATCTTCGAAATCCTCCTCGCGAATGGCCGGTCGGAGAATGTCGGAAAGCACGTCTTCCGCAACGGGAAGGTGCCTTGGGAGGCACTGGGCATGGAATGCGGTCATCTCGCTGCTGGTCCAGGCATTGTGTCGGGCGCCGATGTCGTTGAAATCCCGGTCCACCTCGGCAGCAGATCGCCGCCGTGTCCCCTTGAACATCATGTGTTCAAGGAAATGACTGACGCCCATCAGGTCTGAGGATTCGTCACGAGCACCGGTCTTCACGAAGAATCCCATTGCCGCCGAGTAGGCGGCATCATTCACTTCAGCCACGATCCTGAGACCGTTGTCGAGAACATGCTCATGAAAGTCCGTCATGGGAAGGCAGGCTCAGGAGTTGATGGATCTTGATTCCGTTCCAAGTGCAGCTTCGTGGATCGATTCAGCCATCGTCGGGTGCGCGTGCATCGTGGAGATGATGTCCTCTGCAGTTGCTTCAAGGCGGATGGCGAGACAGAACTCGTGGATCAATTCCGAGGCATCCTTTCCGATGATGTGAGCACCGAGGATTTCACCATAGGGTTTCGAAGCGATGATCTTGACGAACCCCTCCGTCCGTCCGACGGCGATGGCCTTGCCCAGGGCACTCAGTGGGAACGTGCCTACGGTGTACTCGACTCCGCTTTCCCTGGCCGCACCTTCGGTCATGCCGATGGATGCGATCTGCGGGTTCGTGTACGTACATCCGGGAATCGAGTCGTAGTCCACTCCGAGCGTATCGTGTCCAGCCATGCGTTCGACGCAGGTAACCGCTTCCTCCGAAGCGACGTGGGCGAGCCACGGGGGGCCGATCACGTCACCAATCGCGTAGACGCCGGGAACACTCGTGGCATAGGTCGGTTCGTCTGCACTGCGGTAGTCGGTCTTGATATGGCCTTTCTCGAGTTCGAGGTCCAGGCCATCGCCGATGAGACCCTCGAATCGGCCACCGACCCCGATGCCCACGAGGACCACGTCGGCCTCGAGTTGCTCGGTCTTCGACTCATCCTGCGAATCCTGGATCGTGACTGTGGCACCGTTTTCGCTGGTTTCAACAGCAGTCGTCATGCTGCCTACATGGAAGGTGATGCCCTGTTTCCTGAAGGATTTCAGTGCAGCTTTCGAGACGTCCTCGTCTTCCACGGGAAGGATTCGGTCCACCATTTCAACAACGGTGACGTCCGTTCCGATCGCGTTGTAGAAGTAGGCGAACTCCATGCCGATCGCCCCGGACCCGATGACAACCAGCTTCCCGGGCTGCTTCGGCAGCACCATTGCGTCGTGCGACCCAACGATGGTCGTTCCATTGAAGGGTGCGAAGGGAAGTTCCTTCGGAGCGGCGCCGGTGGCAATGATGATCTTGTCAGCCGTGACGGTTCCACTCATCTCGCTGCCAGTCCCGTGGTAGTAGTCATCATCAGCAGTCGTCACCTCGATCGAGCAGGGAGTCCCATCACCTGCTCCGGAGGTGATCCTGGCATGCCCCTCGATGTGATCGATCTTGTTCTTCTTCAGGAGAAATCCAACGCCTGCGTTGAGCTTGTCGGCCACGCTTCGACTCCGCCCGATCGCCTTCTGGAAATCGAGAGAGGCCTTCTCGAATGAGAAGCCCCATTCATCCCCATGGGTGACAGCTTCATTCCACAACTCGGCATTGTGAAGAAGGGCCTTGCTGGGGATGCAACCCCAGTTCAGGCAGACGCCACCAAGGCGATTTCGTTCGATAACGGCGGTCTTCATGCCCAGTTGGGATGCACGAATGGCTCCAACATAGCCTCCGGGCCCACTTCCGATGACGACGAGATCGTAATGCTGTGAATCAGGCACGCTGGTACTCCACGCTCCAGGGGATTGAAGGTCGAGCATTGTACGGTGAGGTTCCGGAGTTGGTGGTGCGAGGGACGTTGACGGTCCGGTATCCAAGGGCATAGCATTCTCGTTTCCCATTACGGGAGGAGACGTCCCAGTGCGGACCGCAATCATCAGTGACATCCATGGCAATCTCGAGGCCCTCGAAGTGGTCCTCGCTGATATCGAGGGTCGCAATACCGACAGGATCATCTGCCTCGGCGATATCCTCGGGTATGGTCCGGATCCCGTGGCCTGTGTGGATCGCGTTGCCGACGTCTGCGAATGGTCCCTCCTGGGAAACCATGACTACGGTGCGTTGTACGAGCCTACGAACTTCAATGCCGCAGCGGAACAAGCCGCATACTGGACACGAGCCCAGTTCGAGAAGGAGGCCGATGAGGAAGCCGCCGCTCGACGATGGGAGTTCCTCGGCGGCCTCAAGGTTCGAGTGAGTTTCGGTGATTTTCTCTGCGTCCATGGATCTCCACGGCGACCGATCAACGAGTACATCTTCCCGGAAGACGCCATCAACTCGCCGGTCAAGATGCAGCAGATCTTCGATCGGGTGCAGAAGTGGTGCATGGTCGGCCATACACATGTTCCGGGTGTCTTTACCAATGAACCGGATTTCTATCCACCCGAGGATGTCGATTCAGTCTACAAGTTGGAGGGTGATGATCTCCTCATCATCAATCCCGGCTCGGTTGGACAGCCTCGAGACATGGATCCAAGGGCGAGTTATGCAGTTCTTGATGAAACGGAATCGCAGGTCGAGTTCCATCGACTTCCATACGATGTTGAATCGGTCGTCAAGAAGATCCACGCCACTCCCGAGTTGAGCAACTGGCTGGGCGATCGTCTTCTCGAGGGACGTTGACGCAGGACCACATCTCCTCACATGCCACCAGCACCCTCAAAGAAACTCAGAACATTCGTTCCCCTCGCCGTCCTGGCGATTGCGGTGCTGCTTGTCTCCATGGTGATCTTCGCTCCGGGCAGGGATCGGGCCAGCAAGCAGGAGGAGACATCCACGACAACGTCCTCCCCTGTTTCGGAAACCCCTTCCAGTACCGGGGAGACCGGGGAAACGACGACTGCGGCCGGGGATCCAGCGGCACCCCCCGCCGAGGAGGCGGAACCACCACCGGTGGAACTCTCCTCGCTCAAGGGGCTCCACCTCGAGGAGTATCCATGGACGGCTGATGAGCCCAACTCGGTGTTGGGCAGCCTGGATGATCCTGATACATGGTCGATGCAGTTGACCTTTACGCGTGACGGGGCGGGAATCGTTTCGATTCCCTTTGCGGACATCTGGGAGACAGCTGCGGCCAGGCGACAGGCGGACATGTACTACTCCGCATTGAAGGCCGGTGATGCATCCGGGTACGAGTTGCCGGTCGAGGAGCGGTACGTCCTCCAGGATGCGCAGCCGATTTCATGGGTCGGCCCCGACGGCTCCCTGCAACATCGAACAATCTCGATCTTCTCAGCCCAATCAATCACGATCGGTGAAGAGTCGACGCTTGACCTGACACCGCCCAAGGTCTGGAAGGAAGTTGGACCGGGACATTTCACATCGAGGATCCTGTCCGAAGGTGGAGACCCGGTTGCCACGATCGAGCGCCGATTCGAACTGGGCAGTGGATACGACATCACGCTGCACCAGACCATCACGAACCACACGAAGGGCGCAATCCAGTTTCGATGGGTTCAATATGGCCCCGGCAGTTTGTATCCGGATCGAGCCAGGTACATGGACCGTCGTCGATTCCGTTTCGGATACGAGTATCCAGAAGACCAGGATCCCGGGCATGTCGCGGACGTGATTGCCGGCGGTGACATGGTCCAGGAGATGACGGATGCGACCGACCTGGAGGAGAGTCGCTTCTTCTGGCCGAACCCGCTCAGCGAGGAGGGTGGATACACCCTGTCCTGGTTCGCCTCGACGAACAGGTACTTCGGCCTGGCGGTGCATCCCATCCTCGGTCCCGATGGAACGGGGAATCGTTCACTGGCACCCGTGGTGGAAAGGATCGGCAAGTGGATCCAGGGCGAAGGCTCTGATGACCCGATCGTCCTGTGCAACCTGGTGAGTCCCCTGCTGACGGTACCAGCGGGCGAAAGTCATGACTTGAGCATGGGCCTCTTTGCCGGTCCTCTTGAGCGTGTGATGCTTGATGACGAGGAACCATACAAGGCCCTGAACATGCGGGGCTTGATCCTCTTCCAGATGTCGGCGTTCTGTGCAATCTGCACGTTCCAGTGGCTTGCAGACATCCTCGTAGTGGTGCTTGCATTCCTCGATCACTATGTCCTGTTCGACTGGGGATTGGCGATCATCGGCCTGGTGATCATCGTTCGCATACTCCTGCACCCGATCACGAAGAAATCCCAGACTGGCATGCAGCGGTTCACGCGGACGATGTCCAAGTTGAAGCCGCAGATGGAGAAGATCAACCAGAAGCATGCAGATGATCCGAAGCGGAAGCAGCAGGAACAGATGAAACTGATGCGTGAGCATGGAGTGAACCCGCTCCAGATGCTCGGCTGCCTGCCCATGTTCCTCCAGATGCCGGTCTGGATCGCCTTGTACGCAGTTCTCTACTTCGCGTTTGAACTTCGGCAGGAACCTGCGTTCTTCGGAGTCTTCCAGCTGTTCTGGGATTGGGCGTTCCTGGCGGACCTGAGCAGCCCTGATCACTTCTTCTACGAGTTTGATACGCCCAGGTCGTTCCTCCTGTGGAACCTGACAGGCATCAACCTTCTTCCAATCCTGCTCGGGGCCCTGTTCTTCGTTCAACAGAAGTACATGAGTCCACCGACGACGACCATGACCCCGGAACAGGAATCGCAGCAGAAGATCATGCGCATCATGATGGTGACACTGTTCCCGTTGATGCTCTACTCTGCGCCTTCCGGACTCACGCTCTACATCCTGACATCCAGCAGCGTGGGGATTCTCGAGGCTCGCCATATCCGAAGGCAGGTCGACCTGGAGGATGGGGATGCACCTGTCGTGGGGCGTCCATCTTCATCACCGAAGAAGAAACCGAAGGATCCACAGGCACGGGCCTATGCCAAGATGCTGGAACGCCGCAAGGCCGAGGCGAAGCAGAAGAAGGCGAAGACGTTCAAGAAACGAAAGTAGGGAGGTTCCCTCGTGGAGAGCACCGCTGTCATCCTGGCGGTCAGTTCACCGCCGGGTCATGCCGGTCGTGGAATCATCCGCGCAAGCGGTGATGGGGCCTTTGCACTCGCTGAGGCATGTGTTGCCGAGGCAGTTCCCCGGGCACGTCGTATCACCCCGGTGCGACTTGGACTTGACGGGCTTGACCTTCCTTCGCAGATGATGACCTTCCCGGGCCCGGCAAGTTTCACGGGGGAGGACGTGGTTGAACTGCAGCTGCCCGGGCAGCCGCATCTGCTGGATCGGATCATCGATGCATTGATTGCACTCGGGAAAGAGAAGGCAATTGAATCCCGTCGTTCAGAACCAGGCGAGTTCACCTACAGGGCATGGCTCAACGGCCGACTGTCGCTGACCGAGGCCGAAGGTGTTTCGGCTGTCATCGCGGCACGGAGCGACGCGGAACTCAAGGCGGCATCAATGCTGCGTTCCGGAAGACTTGGAGCAGTTGCCGGGAAGATTGCAGATCAACTGGCAGGCGTACTGGCCCTCGTGGAAGCAGGAATTGATTTCACGGACGAGGAAGATGTGGTTGCCATCGAAGCAGGTGATCTTGCCGGACAACTCGAGGAGATGCTGGTGTCCTTGAGGGATGTGCTTGATCGTGCCATCGGCATGGATGTGCTGCAGGCACTGCCGGTCGTGATGCTCTGCGGTCCACCGAATGCCGGGAAATCGACCTTGTTCAATGCGCTCCTGTCGAATCTGCGTGCAGTTGTCACCGAGGTTCCAGGAACAACGCGTGATGTCATCATCGAGCCCCTGCAGGTCGACGAGGAAGGATCAGAAATACTCCTGGTTGATGCGGCTGGATTCGACTCCTCGATCTCGAATCCGATTGATCTCCAGATGCAGAACAACGCCTTGGGAATGCAGGCCGAGGCGGATCTCCTCCTCCACTGTCTCCCCGTCGATGATGATGCAGGCTGGATGGACGATCCTGGTGTCATCAAGGTGCGTACCAAGCATGACCTGGATGGTGCCCATCGTGATGGTGACATCCGGGTTTCAACCGAAACAGGGCATGGGATCAATGAACTCCGGGAGTTGATCCGTGATCGAACCCGCGATGGTCTTGTTCCACTTTCTTCGGATGCGGTTGCACTGCAGCCTCGCCACGAAGCATCGTTGAACGAAGCCGTGAACCGGCTCGAGGAAGCCCTGTCCCTCGTTCAAGGCCGGGAAGGTGTGCCTGAACTGGTCGCGTCCCAGTTGCGGGAGGCCCTTGATGCAATAGGCCTGGTCGGGGGCATCATTGCCCCCGAAGACGTCCTGGGACGCATATTCTCATCATTCTGCATCGGCAAGTAGCAGTGTTCAGGTCGCCGGGGCATCGCCCGTTGCCACGAGTGAGGCCGGGACTTCCCGAATGTGTCCACCGGCATCCAGGCATGCGAGTGTCGTTTCACCTGTTGCAAGCAGTACACCGTCACGCTGCAGGCTGTAGGCATGTTCGATCTTCGCCCGGGTCGATCGAACAAGGGATGTTTCGAGGGTGAGCACCTCGTCATACCTCGCAGGTTGTCGGTAGTGAATCTCGAGTTTCACGACGACAAGGAAGATGCCTGCTGCTTCCAGGTCGCGATAGCACCCCCCCGTCGACCGAAGCAGTTCCGTTCGCCCCATCTCGAACCACGTGGGATAGACAGTGTGGTGAACGACTCCCATCGGATCGCATTCACGGTACCTGACGCGAAGTTCGAGTTCGTGAGTCATGCAGTCCTTGAATTCGGCAAGGACCCTGCGCGCAGTTGTCCACTGACACGGACCTGTACACGAGTGATTGCGCCCGAGCATCTGCTGCGGAGTTCTCCGAGCAGCCCTTCTCGAAGGCGTCGATCAAGTTCCCATGCAACCGATGCACTGCCAACTCGAACATGTACAACTCCCCCCCGCTTGGCTTCTACACATGTCTGTGATGACAGCTCTGGAGGGAGCAGTGCGTCCCACGCTTCAACGAAGGATCCGAGTTGACGATGCGTCTTCTCCGCAGTTCGTTGCAGTGATGCGATGGCATCACCCATGGATTTCGTTCTCCCGGCAGGACCTCGCCATGCCTGCAGCTGCCGGAGACGCTCTGTAACAGGGGTGTTGGACATCAGGGGCATCCTACAGCAGGAACTGTCGTGGGCAGACCATCAAATCCCCACTGCAACTGGTATCGTTTGTCCTGCATGACTTCGATCAGACTTTCAGGCATACAGAAGCACTATGGGCTCACAAGGGCCGTAGACGGCATCGACCTGGTGATCGAGCCCGGGGAACTCTTCTTCCTGCTGGGTCCATCCGGGTGTGGAAAAACCACCTTGTTGCGAATGATCGCCGGGTTCATCGATCCCACTGCTGGTCGAATTCATTTCAATGATCGTGAAGTAACCACATCGCCTCCGAATCGTCGGAATACAGGGATGGTGTTCCAGAGCTATGCACTCTGGCCACACATGACCGTGGCTGAAAATGTCGGCTATGGGCTGGTTCTCAGGAAGCAGCCGCAGTTGGAACGTGAAGAGAACATCAAGCAAGCCCTCGAGATGGTCCAGATGAGTGGGTATGGCGACCGGAAACCCAATGAACTCTCGGGCGGTCAACAGCAGCGAGTCGCCCTGGCCCGGGCGCTTGTCATCAAGCCCGACGTGCTGTTGCTTGATGAGCCCCTGAGCAACCTGGATGCAAAGTTGCGATTGGACATGCGTACGGAGATTCGTCGTATCTGCAAGGCCAGCGGGATTACGACCGTCTATGTGACCCATGACCAGGACGAGGCATTGTCAATGGCAGACAGGATTGCCGTTCTCAAGGACGGCACGGTTCGCCAGTTGGGGCCTCCCCGATCGTTGTACCGCAATCCGGAAACCCGATTCGTTGCGGAGTTCCTTGGAGAAACCAACTTCTTTCCTGCGCAAGTTGTTTCCAGCAAGGGAGATAAGGTCAAGTTGGAGACGTCGGCAGGATCCCTTACCGCTGTATGTCCTGCACGAACATGGCCCGCTGATGCACAGGTCACGTGTTCAATCAGGCCAGAGGCCTTTCAGCAGGTTGCCAAGCCAGGAAAGGACAATATCTTCTCTGGGCTGATTTCCGAGCAGATATTCCTTGGGGACCAGGCCCAGCACCTGGTTGCAATAGGCGGTGAAATGGTGCGAACGCTCCATTTGAATCCAGGTGATGAAGTAGATGAGGGAACCGTTCACCTGCATGTTGATCCAGCTGATGTTGTCATTCTTTCAGAATGAACACGTTCTCGAAAGATAAAGACATATCACGTAAATAGACGTACGATCGATCAAGATCATGCAATTTGACGGATCTTTGGTCCTGTAATTGGGTGCACTTTCCACGTGGCTTCGAGGAATATATGTCCAGGGGCCCCTCTCAAGGTTGTTTCCCTGCTGTAATTTCTTATCGGAAGCGTCCGAGTGGGTCGAAATCTTGAGAGATGTTCCACGTGGAACACGATCGTCTTGAATCCGAGAGTTGAAACACAAGGATTGATGTCTCATGGCCACAACAAAAAAGAAGAGCCGGCTTGGCCGAGGTCTCAAGAGCATGATCAATACGCCAGTTCGTATTGATGCTGTGCCTGGAAATGAGCAGAAGGATGTTCCACGGGGAACACGGGGCGAAAGACCCTCAGAGGGCCTGCTTTCAGTGCCTGTGGGAGAAATCAACCCAAGTCCATGGCAACCACGCCAGGCATTTGACATGGATGCCCTGAAAGCCCTCGCCGAGTCAATCAAGACTGCTGGTGTCATGCAGCCAATCCTCATTCGGCCACATGAGAAGGGGTACGAGTTGGTTGCGGGCGAGAGACGCCTCAGGGCGGCTGAGATTGCTGGTTTGAGCGAGATTCCGGCGGTTCTACGTGAGATTGACGATCGTACTGCTGCAGAGTGGTCCATCATCGAGAACATCCAGAGGGAGGACCTGAACCCCATTGAGCGAGCAGAAGCGTTCATTCGATTACAGGACCAGTTTGGCCTCACGCACCAGGAAATCGCGAACCAGGTTGGACTCAACAGGTCCTCGGTGACAAACCACTTGAGGATGAATGAGCTTGATGAGGGAACCAAGGAGGCAGTCCGAAACGGGCTTCTGAGTGGTGGGCACGCAAAATCACTGCTCTCAATCACTTCAATCAGTGATCGTACGCGGCTGGTCCGGATGGCGATCTCCGGGAATTGGTCTGTTCGAGAACTGGAGAGAAGGATTCGTCGCATCCAGGATGGGGGTTCGATACCAACGACCCCTGGAAAGGTAGATACGACCCGCTCTCATCTCGATGACCTTGGTGGCCAGCTCTCCGAGCACCTTGGAACACGAGTTCACATCAAGCAACAGGGAAAGAAGGCGGGAAAGGGGAGGATGATCATCGAGTTCTATGACATGGATCAGTTCGATGGAATCCTCTCGAAGATGGGATTCAAACCTGCTTGAGCCGCCGGTATGTTTCACGTGGAACACAGTGTGGCCCATTCCCAGTCTCTTGAACACGCCCCATGAACACATGAACCCCGGCATTGCCGGGGTTCATGTATTGGGAGAAGAGAGAAGAAAGAGAAGGGAGTCAGTGTTCATCCCCCCCTATGCACCTGGCTCCCATTTGTGTGACACGAACTGCACAAATGCGATGATCTGCCGGCCCCAAAAAGCCCATAAACACTTGCAGGACAAGTAGATACAAGAAAATATATCCATCGGTTTCGCCATTTGCGCTTGATGCGCAAGTTGGAACAAAGTCGGGTCGCTGCATCGTCGATTCCAGTCTTGGAGTGGGTTTCCAGGCCTTGGCTTGGAACTTGCTTCTCTTGGAGCATGTCGATGCATGACAGCACACAAACCAGTTCACCTTCCCGGCATGTGGTGATACATCCTCACGAAGCCCAGGAGCGAGTCCAGGAAGCACGGCAGCTCTTTCAGCGAACCCTCTCCAAGTGGGCTGGTGACATGCTCGTTCTCAGGAGCCAGGCCTTCCAGGAACCACGCTGGCCCGACCAGGTTGATCCTGGACTGCTGGGGAAGGCTGCCTGAAGCAGGTCAAAGATGCGCATCGCTGTCCCGTTATCGGTATCAGGAACCCTGTTTTGTACTGCGCTCTCCCCGGGGTTCTGAGCAGACCGATGACGCGTGTGTGAAGGAAGACACGTCAACTCCCCAGCCTGGCCATCGTGCCCGCTCGAGCGTCTCACCAGCATGGCACAGGTTGATGCTGCTGGAGGGAGCGGTGACATCGCTCCGGTCGCTTCGTGAAGCAATCGAAACCGGTGATGAAGCTTCCGTCGCCGAATGCGGTGATCGATGCCGAGCCATCCTCATGGCACTGGGTGTCGACACGGATACCAGGGTCGAACATGTACTCGCTCGACGGCTTGCCGCACTGCATTCATTTCTCCACGGGCTCCTGGCCCAGGCAACACGAACTGCAGACCTGGATGATGTGCTCGAGATACTCGAGTTCCAGCGGGATGCCTGGAGGGAAGCCGTGGTCCTGCTGAGAAGGAATGATGCAGGGACATCATCAATCGAAATCGAAGCCTGATGTACTGGTGTCCGCCGACGGAAATCGCAGGAGCTACTGGTCGTGCCCGGTGGTTGCCGGAAGTTCATGACCGGCGTCGCGCAGCGTCTTCTCTCGTGCTGCAAGTTCCATGTCATGTTCCACCATCATCTTCACGAGATCCTCGAGACTTGTCGTTGCTTCCCAGCCGAGTTCCTCCTTGGCCTTCGTGCAGTCTCCGAGGAGTTGTTCAACTTCGGCGGGGCGGTAGTAGCGCGGATCAATCTCGATGAAGTCATCCGGATCGAGGCCGACTTCGGCAAATGCAAGTTCTGCGTAGGTGCGCACGGAAATCATCTTCCCGGTCGCCAGGACGAACTCGTCGGGCTTCTCCTGTTGAAGCATCTTCCACATGCCCTCGACGTAGTCTCCCGCATACCCCCAGTCTCTCTGGGCCTCGAGGTTGCCCAGGTACACCTTTTCCTGGAGTCCATGCTTGATGCGACCGACTGCACGCGTGATCTTCCTGGTGACGAAGGTCTCTCCACGACGTGGCGATTCGTGGTTGAAGAGAATGCCGCAGCAGGCGTACATGTCGTAGGACTCGCGGTAGTTCACGGTCATCCAGTGTGCACAGACCTTGGCGCATCCATAGGGCGATCTCGGGTAGAAGGGGGTCTGCTCGGTCTGTGGGACTTCCCGTACGTCTCCGAACATCTCGGATGAACTCGCCTGGTAGTAGCGTATCTGGTATCCGCTGTGCTCCTGGTAGTCTCGCACGGCTTCAAGCAGTTTCAATGCGCCCATGGCGACCGTATCAGCCGTGTAGACCGGGTTGTCGAAACTGACGCGAACGTGGCTCTGGGCACCGAGGTTGTACACCTCGGTGGGCTTGCAGTTCCGGATGATCGACGAGAGCGAAGCTCCATCATTCAGGTCGCCGTAGTGAAGAAAGAGCCGGGCGCCCTTGTCGTGTGGATCCTGGTAGATGTGATCGATGCGGTCGGTGTTGAAACTCGCAGATCGCCGGATGATGCCATGAACCTCGTAACCCTTCTCAAGGAGAAGTTCGGCAAGGTAACTGCCATCCTGCCCAGTGATCCCCGTGATGAGTGCTCGCTTGCCGCTTGACATGGTGTTGCTCATTTCTCGAAGAGTCCTGGTCCGTTTCCCGGTACTGCAAGTCGTTCAGGATAGCAGTCCCAGCCACCCGGGGGGTGCATTGAGACCTTGATTGTCCATGCATCGACATCCTCGGATGGTTCTCGGACGGCGAATACCCCTTGCAGGTCATTTCAACGTGGTGAAGTCCCCAAGGCTGGAAAGGGAACCCGTCCCGGCCATGAAATCGACGCTATTGTGCAGGCAAGGAGCGATGAGTGATGTCAATGGACCTCAAGGGACAACGAGTGGTCGTAACAGGGGGTGCGGGCTTTCTCGGCAGGAAGGTCTGTGGACTCCTGGAGTCGAGGGGGTGCAGCGAGATCATGGTCCCGCGTCGGGCAGACTATGACCTGACGAGCGAGGACGCTGTAGTTCGCCTCTATGCCGACTGTACCCCGGATATCGTGATCCACCTTGCGGCTGAAGTCGGTGGGATCGGTGCAAACATGGACAACCCCGGGCGATACTTCTTTGCGAACATGTCGATGGCTCTGCACCTGATCGAACATGCGAGGCTCAACAACCTTGCCAAGTTCGTCCAGGTCGGAACCATCTGTGCGTATCCGAAATTCTGTCCCGTGCCCTTCAACGAGGAAGACCTCTGGAACGGGTATCCGGAGGAGACGAACGCCCCATACGGCATTGCCAAGAAGGCGGCGATGGTCATGCTCGATGCATACCACCGCCAATACGCCCTTGGCGGCGTCTTCGTTCTCCCGGTGAACCTGTATGGCCCCCATGACAACTTCGACCTGCATACTTCACACGTCATCCCGGCCCTGATCAGGAAATGTGTTTCGGCCCGGGAAGCGGGAAGCGAATCGATCAATTGCTGGGGGACGGGCAGTGCAAGCAGGGAGTTTCTCTACGTCGATGATGCGGCGGAAGGCATCGTGCTTGCAACCGAGCGACTGGATGAACCAGTGCCCGTCAACCTCGGGACGGGAATGGAGATCACCATTCGTGATCTCGTCGAACTCATCGTGGAGCTGACTGGATTCGAAGGTGGCATCGAGTGGGACGACACGAAACCCGATGGACAGCCTCGCCGCTGCCTTGATACCAGTCGCGCAAGGGACATGATCGGTTTCGAAGCGAAAGTTGATTTCAAGGAGGGCTTGCGGCGAACGATCGAGTGGTGGGAAACGCAGGGCCACTCCGCGATCAAGGAGGGAACGGCGTGAGGGTGTGTGTTACGGGGGGATCCGGTTTCATAGGTTCGTGGTTCTGCAGGGAATACGCGGAACGCGGTGATGACGTTGTCATTCTCGATCTCGTTGAGCCTGCAACCGACCTTCCACATGAACGATTCGTTCATGGCGATATCCGTGACCCCGATGCGGTCCGGGATGCTTTTGAGGGTTGTGAAGCCGTTCTTCATCTTGCAGCCGCCCACCATGACTTCGGAATTGCGGAAGCTACCTACTTCGATGTCAACGAGCAGGGCTCCCGAGTCATCTGCAACGGCATGGATGAGGTCGGAATCAACTCGATCTGCTTCTATTCAACCGTTGCAGTCTATGGCAGTGCACCACCACCCCTGGATGAAGACACCCACCCCATTGCGGAGAGTCACTACGGCAGGTCGAAGCTTGCCGGTGAGCAGGTCTTTGAAGAATGGACCGGCCGGGGCGGGGGTCGTCACTGTCTCGTGATCAGGCCGACGGTGACATTCGGACCGCATAATTTCGCCAACATGTATTCACTCATCCGGCAGATCGACTCCGGCATGTTCTTCCAGGCGGGTTCGGCAGGAAACATCAAGAGCCTCTCCTACATCGAGAACATCATGGCTGCCACCCTGCATCTCTGGGGTCGTTCTGAACGAGAGGCCTTCGAGGTCTTCAACTGGGTTGAAAAACCCGACATGACCAGCGCGACTATCAGCGATACGGTCGCCCGTGCACTTGGTCGCAAGGGTGTCCGGAAACTTCCGCTGGGACTTGCACTCTTGATGGCCAAGCCGTTCGACGTGGTGATCGCCTTGACCGGCAGGAACATTCCGGTCTCCTCGGCCCGGGTTCGAAAACTCTTCGTCGACCAGACCCACTTCGAGTCGGACAAGGCAAGGCAGGCGGGCTTTGCCCCCTCGATTTCGCTTGAAGAAGGTATTGAACGAATGGTCGAGTGGTACCAGGCCGGGGGTCGTGATGAGTCAGCCCAGTGGCACCAGCCGCCTGCCGAGATTGTCCGGCGTTCCTAGTCGCTCGCCGAAAGCCACTCGTCCAGCAGGTTCCGCATGGTTGTCCATGTGAAATCATCAAGCAGACTGGACCAGCGTCGTTCACATCGACCGAGATTCACCGTGTGCCTGAAAGCGTGTGATTTCCTGAGCCCTCGGACTCGCGGCTGCCCCGGATCGATTTCCCATGGGTGGATGTAGAACACGTAGGGAGTCCCGCGAGCCAGGATTCTCCTGACACCGGACTTGAACACGGGGTAGGGAATCATTCGAAAATAGCCACCGCCGCCCCATGGAAGACCACGCTTTCCCAGGTGCAGGCAGGAGACGCAGATCTCGTGGAAGCCGGGGCGTATTTCACTGACAGGGACCCCGGAATGCATTCCTTCAAGCTTGCCGTATCGATCATGGGCGACAGTCGGGAATGCGGACGAGTCGTAGGTGAATCCCAGTTCCTGGAGGATGTCGATGGCCCAATCCGTGATTGAAAAACTTGGTGCCCTGTATCCGAGGACGGGTTGCCCGACGAGGTCCTCTAGGACATCCCTGCTCCGTTTCACATCCTCTCTGAACTCCTCCGGCGTCAACGAGTAGATGAGGTCATGGCCTGTTCCGTGCGAGGCGATTTCGTGTCCAGCGGAAGCGATGCGTCGAACGAGGTCGGGAAATCGCTCGGCAATCCACCCGAGGACGAAACAGGTACAGGTAATGCCTCGCTCGTCCATGAGGTCGAGCATCCTGTTCATGTTTCGTTCAACACGTGATTCACGATCATCCCAACTGGATCGATCAACAACCGACTTCAGGTTCTCTACCTGGAACCAGTCCTCGACGTCGATCGACATTGCTGCGGGGGGGTATTGCTTCATGGCGTGCCTGCTGGTCATGGTTCAGAGCATGCGGTGTCCGCGTTTCCGGAATGCTCGGACGTCCTCCGGTCCCGGGAACGAATGGTACCCACTGTCCGAGAGGTCCAGTTCACGAGGCTGAACCTGGTTGGTACTGAGTTGTTCAAGGACATCCAGCATCAGCCCGGCCCCGGCCCGCTTCGTCCCGTTGATGACGCGGTCAAGTCGATCCCGTTCCCTGAGAGGAAACTCAAGGGTCGCAAGAATGCGACCCATGTCGAGTTGCTCGACCATTTCATGCACGGTCACGGTAGCGCAGGATTCTCCGGCGAGCAGTTGCCAGAACGCCGGCATCATGCCCCGGTACGCAGGCAGCCTTCCAGAGTGGATGTTCACGCAGCCGAGTCTTGGAACAGCCAGCAGTTCGGCCTGGAAGATCTCCGGAGCTGCGACTGACATGATGACGTCGGGATCCAATCCCCGTACGCGATCCAGGTATGCCGGATCATTGACCGACGTTGTCCGAAGAATCTCGATACCTGTTCCGGAGGCGAGGTTCGGTATGGAGCGCCGCTGCAGTTTCGCCATCGCGTAGCGTGCGCAGAGGCGGGTGAAATCCACCAGCCCGTAGAACCGGAGCATGCGACGGGCGGTTTTCGTGATCGGTTCATCGAAGGCCTCCAGGACGGTCATGCCGATGACCTGGATCCCGCTTGGCAGGGCGGGAAGGAACTCCTCGAAGAATCGAATGACGTACAGCGGGTCATCCTCTGTGATGATGAGTACCCGGAGCGGACCATCATGTTCCTGTTGCCTGCTCATGATTCAGGTGCAGCCTTGCTGAGAACATGGGAGTATTTCGATGCTGAAGACTGGAGCGTGTAGTTGCTGTCGAACAGGTCACGGGCGGCCCGGCCCATGCGCACTGTTGCATGCGGATCCTGCATCATTCCCCTGATCGCCTTGACGAGTCCATCTGGGTCGCCCAGTTCGACCCAACGCCCCGCATCATTCTTCTCGATGATCGATTTCAGGCTCGAATATCGTTCGGAAATCGCAAGGACCGGTTTCCCGACGGCCAGCGATGAGTAGAGCTTGGAGGGGAAACTGATGCCCTCGATCCCCTTGGCGATGGTGACAAGTGATGCATCGCAGGCATTCAGGGACTCGTTGAGCGTATCGAAGGGCTGGTGGGGAAGGAGGAGGGTGTTGTCCAGTTGTCGTTCCTTGATCTGCAGCTCGATGTGCGATCGTACGCCTCCAGCACCGATGAATACGAGTTTGAAGTTCTCATCGCGAAGGATCGTGGCGGCATTGAGGATGGTGTCGAATTCGTAGTACAGGCCAAGGTTGCCCGAGTAGAGAACCGTGAAGGGCTCCACCAGGTCATGCTCGATTGCAAACGGGGAAGACTTCTTCTCAATCGGGGACAGGAACTCGCCATCCGCCCAATTGGGAATGACATGCACCAGGTCGGGGTCGACCCCGTAGGTGTTGCAGACAAGTTCCTTTGCGGCATCACAGAGAACGATGGTCTGCCTTGCTCTCCTGTACATGATCCCGTTGATGAAGTGCCAGAACCTGTCTATGAATCCGCCGTTGCGTATCTTCCCCACCCAGACCGCCAGTTGTGGATACGCATCATGCAGGAGCAGGACGTACGGGTGAGGCCTGAAGAAACTGACAATGGTTCCGACGATTCCCAGGTACGGCGGATTGGTCGTATACAGGAAGACTTCGCCGCGCCTCTTCCGGAAGAGGACACGCAGGAACAACGGCACCAGGAAGGTGATGGAGTTGATGAGTCGTCCAAGGATTCGATCCTTGCTGAAGCGCGTACTTCGCATCCGAAAGACCCGGACACCCGAGGGTGTTTCTTCCTTCTTCGGACAGGGTTGCCAGGTTTCCGGGGGGCCATAGGAAGGCCTGCAGGTAATGACCTGGACAGCATCTCCATGAAAGGCCAGGTCATTGGCCAATTCGTGCAGGAGGTGGCCTGTGGAGGCGACATCGGGGGCGTAGTACTGGTTCAGGATGACGACCTTCACTACGTCTCTCCTCGAGTCAGATGCGAGAATAGCAGGCGTGATCAGTTGGCTGTGCCTGTTCTTGATCGGCCAGCCACTCCCCCCTCGCCCAGTCGAATGGTAGGAGGTTCCCGGGTTTCTGGTACTTCAAGCACGGTCTTCAGCTCATGGGGCCGATAGACTTCAAGCGGAAATCAAGCAGGGAAAGGCCAGATGCGGATTCTTCACATCATCCCGCAGTTCCCTTATTTCGGGGGCGACACGATCATCGGGGGGTATTCGACCTCGGTCCTTGGGCTGGCTCGTGCGCAGGCGGAGGCTGGGGACCAGGTGACGATTCTCGGGCAGGTCAGGGATCCAGCAGGCCGTGGGCGGGTTCGTGATGGGCTCGAGGTGGTCTCGATCCTCGAATCGTTCGATGCAGGCACGATCCGGTTCGGCCGGGAGTTCATTCGCCAGGCATCGAAGTGGGCTGGAGCTCACGGTTCGAACTTCGATGTCGTTCACAATCACTCGGGCTTCCCGGAGTATTTCCTGGCGTCTTCACGGGTACGCTCGGCAACGAAACTGCCATCACTTCACACCCTCTATTGTCCGATTCCGCGAAGCGGCGGCCGCTTCAATCTCCCCATCGTGCGAGGACTGCTTCGCCGTTCCGCCCGTTCCATGGATCGCCTGCTTGCCATGAGTCGGAACGTTGCCGACTCCATGCACGACTGGGGACTGGCTGACGTGGGAGTCATACCTCCGCCAGTCGACCTGGAGCGTTTCATTGATGGACCGGATCGAGCCGAAGCCCGAACGGACCTGGGCATTGAGCCCGATGAGTTCGTCGTCCTGTTCGTAGGCAACGCCACCGAGCAGAAGAATCTCTCCGGGGTGCTCGACGCCTTCGCCATGCTTCTCGAGCGTGTTCCTGCTTCGAGACTCGTCGTGACTACGGAACTGCCTCGCACATCCGGTAATGCCCGTCTCCAGGCATTGCGTGGCCAGATGGCGCGACTTGCTATAGAGGATCGAGTGATTCAGAAAGGCATCGTGGATACCATGCCGGGACTGATGCGGGCCTGTGATGTGCTTGTTGCACCTTTCAAGGATTCCTATGGACCTTCGGATTACTTCATGGTTGTTCTGGAGGCCATGGCGACGGGGCGACCAACCGTCGTATCCGACGTCGGCGGCATGTCGGAGGTGATCTCCAATGAACGTGGCTGCCTCGTCGATCCGACTTCGGTACAGTCCATCGCAGAGGGACTGCTTCGCTTCGCCGTCGAGGAAGAAGTTCGTCGCTCGGTTGGTGAAGCAGCGAGGGCATTCACCGAGCAGACTTTTCTACCGGGATCCATTGCATTGAAACACCGAGCCATCTACGAGGAGATCGCGGCATGAGCGTTCGAGAAGAAGCGAATCCAGGCTTCTACGATGCCGACAGCACCATCTACGATGAGCAGCGTTGGATAAGCAGATCCGGTGTGTTCACGAATGAAACCCAGCAGGTCATTGTTGCAAAGTTGACAGAGGACTGGAGCGGTGAGGGCCTGGAAATCGGCCCCGGTACCGCCCGATTCACGATCCCGCTTCTCCGGAATGGAATAAGCATGACCGTCTGCGATATTTCCAGTGGCATGCTCGAGGTCGCGCGGAAGAACATCGAAGGAGCCGGTTTCGGCAAGCATGTCCGGGCGTATCGAGAGGGCTCGATCTACGAGCTTCCATTCGAAGATGAGAGTTATTCGCACTCCATCTGCCTCAACGTGTTCAATCATCTCGAGGATCCTGGCAAGGCTCTCTCGGAAATGGCCCGGGTGATCAAGTCTGGATCAACACTTCTCTTCAACTACGCGAACCTCTGCAGCTGGTACCTCCCCGCGGCGATGCGCATCAATTCCCGTGGTTCGGCCGTGGGGCAGGATGTCTACTCCGCATGGGAGCGGCCGGGCGTGATGGAGCGATACATGAGAAACGCCGGGCTCGACCTCGTGTCGAGAACCGGCCATGTACATGTCCCAAGGGAACTGGAGAAGTTCAGGCTGCTTCCAGTCGTCAAGCTGCTTGATCGCATCTCCCGGCGTGGCCCATTGTCGAGCCTGGCGGCAGTTCACTTCTGTCTTTGTCGAAAACGGTGATGGAATGATGACTTCACCCCAGGATCACAACCAGGAAGCAATGGCGAACGAGCCTCCGGCTCGTCGGTCCGCCTGGACGACCAGGCAGAAGTTCATACGCCTTCTCTGGGGAACGATCGGTCGAGTTGCGTGGTGTATTCCGGCGTTGCGATCGCCTGTTCTCAGGATGTTCGGTGGCACTGTCGGCAGGGGTTGTCTTCTTCCTCGACGGGTCGAGTTGACGATTCCGTGGAACATCACATTGGGTGACAGGGTCATCATCGAGGAGCGAGCAATCCTGTATTCACTTGGACCCATCACGATCGGTTCGGACGTTGTCATCGAAGTCCGCGCCCACCTGTGTGCAGGTTCACATGACATGCGTGACACCAGGTTCCCGCTGACTCGTCCGCCGATTACGATCGGCGATCGTTGCCACATAGGCATCGACGCCTACATTGCACCCGACGTCGTGCTGGGAGAGGGATGCAGGGTCATGCATCGAGCCAGTGTCTACTCATCGCATCCCGGCAGCACGACCCTGTCCGGCAACCCAGCGAAGCCGATCGAGGCAGGAACATGAACATGCTTCGCCGCTGGTTCTGGAACTACATCGGTCGGCCGTTGTTTCGATTCAGTCCCCATCCGACCTATGGCTATCGCCGCCTTCTCCTCCGGGTGGCCGGCATGCAACAGGGGGCGAACGTGCGATTTCGTCGAAGCGTCGATATCGATCGCCCCTGGAACGTCTCCATCGGTCCCCTGACCATGATCGGCGACGAGGTTCTCATGCGGGCGCCTGCACCAATCCGGATCGGATCCCGGTGCGTCATCAGCCAGTACTGCACCCTTCTTACGGCAACCCATGAGACAACGCCCTCGGAGATCATGATCGAGGATGACTGCTGGGTAGCGACCGATTCTCTCGTGCTGCCCGGAGCCCGGCTCGAAGCGGGTGTCGTCGTTGGTGCCCGCGCCATGGTTGATGGTCGACTTCCCGGGTGGCACATTGCAACCGGGGAACCGGCCGTGTCACGCAGGGAGCGTGTCCTGAACACGGGGTCCTGACGGGCGACGTTCTCGGACCCACCGGTTGCCTCGAACAAGCATGCGATTTGGTCGATAGTAGGGGGCTACGATCCTTCTCTCTCTACCGGATCCTGTCCTTGATCGATGTGCTTGTCATTACGAAGAACGAGGAATGCAATCTTCCCCAGTGCCTTCATGCATTGGCGGGGTGGACGCGGGCGATCTATGTCGTTGACAGTGGATCGACGGACCGGACCTGTGAAATAGCCCGGGAGCTTGGAGCTGAAGTCGTGGAGCATCCCTGGGAAGGCTATGCGGCCCAGAAGAACTGGGCACTCGAGACTCTTCCCATGGAGGCTGACTGGGTACTCATCGTCGATGCGGACGAGGTCATCACGGCTCAACTTCGAGAGCGGCTGGAAGCAATTGCCGCCCGGCCCGCCGACGAGGTTCCAGAGACTGGGTACTACATCAATCGCCTCCTGTATTTCCTCGGGAAACCCATCAGGCACTGCGGGTACCACCCGAGTTGGAACCTGAGATTCTTCAAGCGGGGTCGTGGTCGGTACGAGGATCGGGCTGTTCATGAGCACCTGCTTGTCGATGGACCCACTGGCTGGATACGAACACCGATGATCCACGAGGATCGTCGTGGTCTCGAGGTCTACATGGAAAAGCACAACAGGTACTCGACGCTCGAAGCGGAGGCCATCTTCAACGAATCACGCGGAGGTGACCTTGATGCATCGATCACCGGTCACCAGCTCCAGCGGCGACGCTGGTTCAAGCGCCACATCTATCGATACCTTCCCGCAAAGTGGCTCATGAGATTTCTCTACATGTACGTACTTCGCCTGGGCGTTCTTGACGGGCTCAATGGCCTGCGCTTCTGTCTCTTCATTTCCTCCTACGAGTTGCAGATTGGTCTGAAACTTCGCGAACTGCGACTCCAGGCCGCGGATGAAACTGCTTCCAGGGAGCAGCCTGCATGAACGATTCGGCACGCCATTCCAGTGCGTACGGATTTCGCGAGAAGATCGCCCGGATCCTCTGGTCGCTTGTCCAGTCGACGTTCTTCAGGCTCAGCTTTCACAACTGGTACGCCTGGCGCAGATTCCTCCTCCGGCGATTCGGCGCCGTCATCGGAACCGACTGCGTGATCCGCCGAACGGTCCGTGTTGAATGCCCCTGGAACCTGCAGATGGGAGCCAACTCCTGCCTCGGAGATCGAGTCCACGCCTATTGCCTGGGCCCGGTGAAGATCGGCTCCCGCGTCTCGATATCACAGGATGCGGAGCTCTGTGCCGGCACCCACGACTATTCGAAACGTGACATGCCCCTGCTTCGAACACCAATCACGGTGCACGACGACGCATGGATCGCCGCGGGTGCCTTCGTCGGTCCTGATGTGACCGTTGGAGAAGGTGCCATCCTCGGGGCCAGGTCGGTTGCGATGAAGGACCTCAAGGCATGGACGATCCACATCGGGAATCCCGCAGTGGCGGTGAAGGATCGGGAACGTCCGCAGGACTGAGACTGGCAGCAGGTACCATGTTCCTGCCATGCCCCTTCGGCTCTACAACACGCTGACGCGGACGCAGGAGGAGTTCACCCCTCTCGATCCAGCCGGGCGACTGGTCCGCTTCTATACGTGCGGGCCGACTGTCTACGACTACGCGCACGTCGGCAACTTCCGAGCCTTCCTGAACGCAGACGTGCTTCGCAGGACGCTCGAGTATCTCGGCTACGAGGTTCGGCACGTGATGAACATCACGGACGTGGGCCACATGACCGACGACGCGAACCCGGATGGTGGTGGTGAAGACAAGATGGAACAGGCTGCAAGGCGGTTGCTGGAAGCCAAGAAGTCGGGCACGCTTCCCGAGGGAGTCGATCTCGACCCGGCTGATCCATGGGCGATCGCATCCTTCTACGCAGAGGCCTTCATCCATGATGCCAGGCAGCTCGGGATGAAGGTGGTGGAAGATGCGGACTCGTGTCCGGAACTTCTTCCACGACCTACGCAGTACATCGATTCGATGATTGCAATGGTGCAGAAACTGATTGACGACGGGCATGCCTACGTCGCGGCCGACGGGGTCGTCTATTTCGATGTTGCCTCCTTCCCGGACTACGGTCACCTTTCGGGAAATACCCTGGAAGAACTGCGAAGTGGTGAAGGGGGTCGTGTTGACATGGAGACACAGGCCGTCAAGAGAAATCCAGCCGACTTCATGCTCTGGAAACCTGATGCTTCCCACGTGATGAAATGGGACAGCCCGTGGGGCACCGGCTATCCAGGCTGGCACCTGGAATGCTCCGTCATGGCCATGTCATTGCTGGGCGAGGGTACGGACGGCCAGGTCGACCTTCACTCGGGTGGCGAAGACAACATCTTTCCACACCATGAATGCGAGATCGCGCAGTCCAGGTGCGCCAAAGGCACGCCGAGTTTCTCTCGCTACTGGTTCCATACCCGCCACCTGATGGTGGATGGGTCCAAGATGAGCAAGAGCGAGGGGACGTTCTATACCTTCCGGGATCTGCTGGCGCGTGGCGCATCACCGGCAGCGATCCGGCTTGAACTCATCAAGACGCACTATCGCGTCAACTCGAACTTCACGCTCCAGGGAGTCAAGGATTCACAGCGACAGGTCGATCGCTGGGCCAAGGCGCAGGCATGGCTTGCGGATCACGCGGGTGAATCAAGGCCGGACCCGGGACCCCTCGTCGGTGCACTGGACCGATTCGAGGAAGCACTGTGCAATGACCTGAATGTCGCCGGTGCGATCGGCGTGCTGAGCGAGGCGGTCGGGAGCATCCCGATGCATGGGGAAGCGGTACAGGATGGCGAGGGAACATGGTCGGAGGATCTTGCCGCACTCGAACGCATGGACATGGTTCTTGGAGTGCTCGGCCTCGATCGTGAAGCATCACAGCCAACCGATGTTGATGAAGATGCGATCCAGGCCGCCATCGAGTCGAGGAATACAGCACGTGACTCCCGTGACTGGGACGAGGCGGACCGCATCCGTGACGAGTTGCTCGAACAGGGGATTGCCATCAAGGATGACCCGGGCGGAACAACCTGGTCGAGAGTGATCCAATGAGCAACAATCGCCCTCCCACCATCGGTCTTTCAGGCGGCATCGGCGCCGGAAAGAGTCGCGTCGCCGCCATCCTCCGGGAAATGGGCTGCCTTGTTTCCGATGCCGATGCCCTGGCCAAGGCCATGCTCGATGAAGCGTCGGTCCGAGAGGCCATCGCTGGTTGGTGGGGAGATGCCGTCTTCGATGATGACGGGCATGTTGACAGGTCGGCCGTGGCGGAACGGGTCTTCTCGGATCCCGTTGAACTGCAGAGGCTGGAAGCCCTTCTTCACCCATTGGTCGAGCGTGCACGTGGAGCGGAATTCGACACTGCTCCCGAGGGAACACCGGCACTGGTGATAGATGCACCGTTGCTGTTTGAAACAGGCCTGGACGAACAATGCGACGTGATTCTCTTTATTGATGCTCCCCGTTCAATCCGCCTTGAACGCCTTGCAGAGGCCCGTGGCTGGAATGCCGAGGAGTTGGAGCGACGGGAAGATCGACAAATGCCACTTGACGCGAAGCGGGAGAGGGCGCATCATGTTCTCCAGAATCACGGCGGGGTCGATGACCTGAAAGACCAGGTTGAGCAGATCCTTGAGACACTCGTCAGACCGTGAACCCGATACAACGCGTTCCGATTGAACCCCGCTGGCGCGGGACAACCCCTACGCGTTTCATCCAGTCCTGGACTGTACATCCGTATACCAGACCATTCCGGGCACACATCTCACACGGATAACACAATGCAGTCCACCACACGGAAGAATCCAATGGCGAAGAAGAGACGTCGGCGTAAGAAATCAGGAGGAAAGGGTGGCGGCATTGCCGTCATGACCCTGCAACCTGGACAGGTCCCCACGGACGAACAGCTCGAGGAGGAGGCGAAGCAACTGGAGAAGGAACTCGATTCCAAGACCCAGAAGCGATTCGACGATGCAAAGAAGGATGGCTACGACCTGGCATCACTCCAATCATTGAGCGGACAGGAACTGGCGAAGATCGGGGAGAAGGAGAAGGTCAATGAGTTCTCCAAGCTCTCCAAGCAGCAGCTCGTCTTCGAGATTCTCAAGGCAAGGGCGGAAAAGCACGGCCTCATGGTGGGCGAGGGCACACTCGAGATGCTCGCGGATGGCTTCGGATTTCTCCGCAGCCCCGAGTACTCATACATGGCTTCGCCCGATGACGTCTATGTCAGTCCATCACAGATCAGGCGGTTTGGACTGCGCCGCGGACAGATCATCAGGGGCATCATTCGACCACCGAAGGAGTCCGAGACCTATTTCGCACTCCTTCGTGTCGATTCGGTTAACGGCGAGTCACCCAAGGTGCTCTCGACCCTTCCTGTCTTCGAGAACCTGACACCCCTCCACCCGGAGGATCGTGTCATGCTTGAAACAGGTTCCGAACCACTTGAAACCCGGGTCATCGACCTGGTTGCCCCGCTGGGATTCGGACAGCGTGCACTCATCGTTGCTCCTCCGAGGACGGGCAAGACCGTCCTGCTGCAGAAGATGACGGCTGCGATCGCCACGAATCATCCCGATGTCAAGGTGATCGTGCTTCTCATCGATGAGCGGCCCGAGGAAGTGACCGATTTCAAGCGGAACACTCCTGATTCGGTCGAAGTGGTTGCCAGTACGTTCGATGAACATGCTTCACGCCATATCCAGATAGCGGAAATCGTGATGGAGAAGGCAAGGAGAATCGTGGAGTTCGGCGAGAATGTCGTCGTCCTGCTCGATTCGATCACGCGTCTTGCACGTGGATACAACAACGCCACCCCGAACTCCGGGAAGATCGGCACCGGTGGTGTTGATTCAACCGCGCTCATCAAGCCCAAGAAGTTCTTCGGTTCGGCAAGGAACATCGAGGATGGAGGTTCGCTGACGATCATTGCGACAGCGCTCGTGGATACCGGCTCGAAGGCTGACGAGGTCATCTTCGAAGAGTTCAAGGGCACCGGCAACTCCGAACTGCACCTGACCCGCAAGCTCGTCGAGAAGCGGATCTGGCCTGCAATCGACATTGCCGCTTCCGGAACACGTCGCGAGGAACTGCTGCTTGATCCCAAGGAACTCGACCTGGTCGTCCGACTCAGGAAGGTTGTTTCGGACATGAGCGTCGTCGAGGCCATGGAACTGCTCAGGAGTCGCATGGGCAAGGCCAAGTCGAATGCCGAGTTCCTCATGACGATGAACCTGTCCTGACAAGGGCTCATTTCGGCTGCGCCATCTTGATTTCACGGGACTTTCACGCGATGTCATGCGATTCAGCAGCAGGTTCCGCACGGAACTGGACTTGGTTAGGTTTGGGTATATGCTTTACCTGGTCCCTTCAATGCGAGGGAAGTTTCACTCCATGAAGCATCTTCAGCAGCAATCACGAGGATTCACCCTGACCGAGGTCATGGTCGTCATATCGGTGATCGCGATCCTCGTTGCGATGGTGCTGTACGTCACCAGTGGTTTCAGTGATTCCGATGCCTTTGTCCGTTCGAAGAATCACCTTCGCCAGATCAACCAGTGGGCGCAGGGCTACACGAACGCCCACGATGGGCGGATACTCCCCAGCCAGTTCGATCGCCTCAACGAGGATGGCCCCGAGGTCGGCAGCGTGGCATCACGAAAGGCATACAGCCTTGCATTCGCACCCGGCCAGGGCAGTGATGTCGTGCAGTGGATCGACAACAACAATCGATACAACATGCAGGGGGACCCGGTGCTTGACCTCATCGGCCGTGGTACCTGGGCGGACATACTGTGGGTCGAGAACAACCTTGATGAAAAACTGGGCATGCCCGACATCAAGATCGGCTCCCACATGACGGACTCCTCCTACTACAGCCAGTACCCGGACAGTTGGGCCGGAGGCGACCGGTCCTACAGGTCGTACAAGTACGCGGCGCCGGATCGTGCCTACTACGAGCAATTCTCCTCCTGGGAGAAGAACCCGCTCCGATCCGTTGCAGACAACAGTTGGAACTACCCCCGTTGGGATGACAATGGTGACCAGGTTGATTTCGACAAGACTCGCGTCGGGCTTCCGGATGCGATGGATTTTCGACCTGCGGGCCTGGCGTTGCCGGCTGGCAGTGGGGCCTGGCAACAGAATATGCCTGGTTTCTTCGCCGCAAACAACTTCTTCGACGGCCGATCCGAGCAGGATTTCTCGGGTGATCTGACTCGATCCTCAATCGATCGAGAATGGGCCGAGGGACAGATCCATGCTCCTGCACGATCGATGTACCTCGTTGATTCGTTTGCTGGAGAAACCATCGGCGGTACCCCTGCATTTATTGGAAGTTCCATTTACCAGTCGCAGTTGCAGAACTACTACCAGGACACGATGGAGTCATTCTCGGTTCCAGCCGACCTGATCTACGACATTGACAAGAACATCATCAGCGATCGTCCCAACGATGGCGTCTGCTTCCAGGAGATAGACTTTCGATACAACGGGGGGGCGTCATGTCTCATGCTCTTCCTCGATGGACATGTCAGCCAGGAAGATGCATGGTCTACGATCTGGGACCTGGAGAGTTCACACCTCAACACGGGGCGGAATATCCGCATCATGGATCTGGACAAGCGGAAGGCTACACCCCTGCTGCAGCCCGGAGGAGGCCCTTGAGGCTCATCAGGCGGCATTCCCGGCCTCCTTGGCTTGAGTCCGTGCCCAACTCCCTATAGACTGCCTGATCGACCGTCCCGCTCCGGGGCGGTTTTTAAACGGGTTCGGAACTCGTGCCAGGCTTGCCTGGTTCGTGATCCGGCCCCGCCCAAGAGGATGAGCACTGACGGCAATCTCGCCACCGTAGCTCAGTGGTAGAGCACACCCTTGGTAAGGGTGAGGTCACGGGTTCGAGTCCCGTTGGTGGCTTCAGGAGAGTTCCTTCTCGACGTCTTCGAGGCGGGAACACAGAGCGTTGTTCGGTCGCTTGCGTGAGCGGTCGGACAGGGACCGTGAGGTTCCGAACAGGTTGAAGACATACCCGCTGCGACCATGCGCCGGACGCATGCAAGAGGCGGGCTGAACGTGAATGGAGATAGACGACATGGCCAAGGAGACCTTTGTCCGCGACAAGCCGCATGTCAACGTAGGCACGATCGGTCACATCGATCACGGTAAGACCACTTTGACAGCGGCCATCACAATGCGCCAGGCAGCCAAGGGCCTCGGAAGCGCGGCAGCGTTCGACCAGATCGACAATGCCCCCGAGGAAAAGGCTCGTGGCATCACGATTGCAACAAGTCACCAGGAATACGAGTCCGAGGCACGACACTATGCCCACGTGGACTGTCCCGGTCACGCTGACTACGTGAAGAACATGATCACGGGTGCCGCCCAGATGGACGGCGCCATTCTCGTGGTCGCAGCGACTGATGGACCCATGCCCCAGACGCGTGAGCATATCCTGCTTGCACGCCAGGTCGGTGTTCCGTACATCGTCGTCTTCATGAACAAGTGTGATGCGGTTGATGATGAGGAACTCCTGGAGCTCGTCGAGATGGAAATCCGCGAGTTGCTTAGCAAGTACGACTTCCCCGGCGATGACATTCCGGTCATTCGTGGTTCTGCGCTGAAGGCGATGGAATCCGAGGGCTCGGATGATGAATCCGGAAAGGCCATCGACGAACTCATGGAAGCACTCGACAGTTACATTCCGACACCGGAACGTGCTGTTGAC
>JAYZBD010000068.1:0-13344 GCA_036339395.1 Planctomycetota bacterium
ATCCCATGTAATCCTCGCCGGGGGCCGTTCCAACAGCCCTCGTGGGACACTTCCAGGCAGGGGTCGGACACAGCCTCGAACACTGCTAGAATGGTCGATCCCCCCAACCTGCATGCGGAGACAGCCATGACGACTGCAACGACAAGCACCCTTGAATCACTCAACCCGGCTACCGGTGAATCCATCGGTTCGGTCCCGATCACGCCGGTCGAGACCATCAACGACGTGGTCAGCCGCGGACGGGACGCCCAGGCGGCCTGGGGCGACATGAGCCTCGCGGAACGGATCGACATGATCCGCCCCGCGGCAGAGGCCATCAAGGCCCGGTCGAATGAAATCGGTTCCCTGATGACGAGTGAAATGGGCAAGCCCATCGCGGAAGGTGAAGGCGAAGTCGGGTATGCGGCCGCCGGCCTTCCAGGCCTGCTTGACTCGATCGCCTCGGCACTCGAATCCGAACGCCTTGACGACGGAAAAACGGAAACCGATCTCTACTACGACCCCTTCGGTGTCTGCGGAGTCATCACGCCCTGGAACTTCCCGTTCCTCATGCCTCAACAGACGGTGATCCCCGCGCTGGCGGCGGGCAACAGCGTTGTCATGAAGCCTTCCGAGGAAACACCGCTCGTTGGGCAGGCGTTCGCCGACGTCTACAACGAGTTCCTTCCGGACGGCGTGCTGCAGATCATCCACGGTGACGAGGAGCAGGGGAAGGCCCTCGTCAAGTCGGATGTCAACCTGATCGCATTCGTCGGCAGTCGCGCCGCGGGCCAGCACATTCTTGCATCCGCCGGGGGGGACCTGAAGCGGGTCATCCTCGAACTCGGCGGCAAGGACCCGATGATCGTGCTCAATGATGCAGACCTTGAATCAGCCGCCGACTTCGCCGCGATGAACTCATTCCGCAACTGCGGACAGGTGTGCGTGAGTACGGAACGCATCTACGTCGAAGAAGGCATCGCCAGCGACTTCGAGCAGGCCCTGCTCGAGCGAGTCAAGGATCTGAAGGTCGGTGATGGCAGCGATTCGACGACACGAATCGGACCAATGGTCAGTCGCCAGCAGAAGGACATGGTGCTTGCCCAGTTGGAAACAGCCAAGGAGCAGGGTGCAACCGTCGCCTGTGGAGATGCCCCGATGGACGGCAACTATGTCACGCCGACCGTGCTCACCGGGCTCGATCATTCAATGAACATCATGCGGGATGAAACTTTCGGCCCCATCGCCTGTGTCATGCGTGTCCAGGATGACAACGAGGCCGTCACGCTTGCCAATGACACCCCCTACGGACTGGGCGCCGTGGTCTTTGGATCCAACTCGGATCGGACCAAGGGCGTCGCGCGGCGACTGACGGCCGGGATGGTCGGCATCAACCAGGGCTGTGGAGGCGCCAAGGGTGCTCCATGGGTCGGTGCACAGCAGTCGGGATATGGATTCCACGGCGGAGAGCACGGCCACCGGCAGTTCACGCAGGTCCGCATCGTCAGCACACCAAAGGACTGATTGAATACACGTGACTGGCCAGGCCCCCATCGTGCTCTTCGGCGGGACGTTCGACCCACCCACCCGCGCACACGCCGAGCTTCCTCCACAGGCGGCAGCCCTGGCTGAAGCACGGAAACTCCTGTACATCCCTGCTGCCATCAGCCCACACAAGATGGATGATCCACCGGCAAGCGGCGTTCACAGACGCTCCATGGTTGAACTGGTTGTCGATGGAATCGAGGGAGCCGAGTTGTGTGACATCGAGCTGGATCGAGACGGCCCGAGTTATTCGATCGACACCATCAGGGAGCTCCGGGAGATCACCGAAAGCGATATCCCGTTCCGGCTCCTCATCGGTGATGACCAGGCGGTGAACTTCCACGAATGGAAGGACTGGAAGAGCATCATTGAACTGGCCGAACCGATTGTCCTCCCACGCTTGTGGTCGAATCCGGATGAGTTTGCCCTCGCCCTGGCCGAAGAAGGATGTCCATGGTCGAAGGAGCAGGTCGAGCAGTGGCTCACCTGGCGAGTCGATCTGCCGTGCATGGATATCTCCTCGGACGAAGTTCGCGCCATCATTGCAGGTGGCGGAGATCCGCAGGATGAACTGCAGCCCGACGTGTACGAGTACATTGAGCAGCAGGGTCTGTATCAATGACCAGTACGGAAACTGAAACCACTCGACTGGCCTTCGTCAGTCTCGGCTGCCCGAAGAACCTCGTCGATTCCGAAGCCATGCTCGGCACCCTTGTCGAGGATGGCTACCAGCTTGTCTCCGACCATGATGAAGCCGATGCCATCATCATCAATACCTGCGGGTTCCTCGAGGAATCACGACAGGAATCCCTCGATGTGATCCACGAAGCGATCCAGCGGAAGGAGGCCGGGACTGTTCAGCGAGTCGTCGTCACTGGCTGCCTCGTACAGAGACACAGGGCGAAGATGCTCGAATGGGCCCCCGGGATAGATGCCATGGTCGGCGTCTTCGATCGCGACCGGATCAGGGAAGCACTCGCGGGAACCCGTGGAGACACCGGTCTCCCCGAGGACTCTCCCCCCTACTGGATCAGTGGGAACGCGCTCCAGGCCGCCCGCGCACGAGGTCGGGATATCACGGGGCTTACGGTCCAGGGCAAGGATGGACATGGTCTCGGGTACTGGGAAGGAGACGACAACCGTTTCCGACTCACCCCGCGCCACTGGACGTACCTGCGCATGAGCGAGGGGTGCAACCAGAACTGCGCCTTCTGCACGATTCCGTCCATTCGAGGCAAGATGCGGTCGAAACCAATCGACGACCTTCTCGCCGAGGCGAGAAGCCTCATGGCAGGTGGTGCCTTCGAACTGAACCTCATCGGGCAGGACACGACGAACTACGGCCTGGACATCGGGTGGGCGAATCCCGATGCCGATGACCCGGAGGGACTCGTGGGCCTCCTTACACGCCTCAACGGCATTGCCGCTGAACATGGTGGCGGCTGGATCCGCCTCATGTACGCCTATCCGACGAACTTCACGGATGAGATGATCGATGCCATCGCCTCGCTCGAGCACATCGTCAACTACATCGACATACCACTGCAGCATGTTTCAGACAGGATGCTGACTGCCATGCGGCGGAATGTCACGGGCGACCAGCAGCGTGCACTGATGGAACGGCTCCGTGAACGCATCCCGGGTGTTGCCATTCGAACGACGCTCATCACGGGCTTCCCCGGTGAAACCGAGGAGGATCACCAGGAACTCCTCGACTGGATCCGCGAGTTCCAGTTCGACGCCCTTGGTGTGTTCCAGTACTCACGCGAGGAAGGCACGGTCGCGGGGACGATGGATGGGGACGAATCACTCCACGTACCTGGTGAAGTGAAGAAACGACGCGAAGAGGAACTCATGCTGACCCAGCAGGAGATCGCCTTCGGCAATGCCGCGTACCTTGCAGAGCAGTCCGCGATCTTCGACGTGCTTGTCGATGGACCCGGTCGAGATCGAGAAACCGAGGATCCTACGCTCCAGGTCTTCACTGGACGCTGCTATCACCAGGCTCCGCAGGTCGATGCCTGCAGCTGGGTGCTTTCAACCAGGGACCTCTCACCCGGAGAACTCGTTCGGTGCACGATCATCGACAGCGACGGCTACGACCTGGTCGCACGGCCCGTGGATGAACTGGAGCAGGGACTCCCCCTGCCCGTGGTGTCCTGACATGACGGACGTGATCCCCATCATTGATGGTCACAACGACACGCTGACTCGGCTGTTCCCTCCCGCTGATGACACGTCACGTTCGATCGACGATCGCCAGGGAGAAGGCCACATCGACCTGCTCCGCGCCCGCAAGGGCGGGCTTGCCGGCGGCTTCTTCGCCATCTTCATTCCCAGCCAGGGCGAAGTGGAGCGACGCAGCATCACGGCCAATGATGGAACGACACTCGAAGCAGGCTGCTGCGACCCGCTGGCCCATGAACCGGCTCGTGCCCAGGCCGACAGCGTGCTTGATCGCATGGAAGCCATGCTCGCAGGAGTCGAGGATCGAGTTCGACTGGTTCGCACGATCGATGACATCGAGCAGTGCATGGCCGATGACGTCATGGCACTCGTGCTCCACTACGAAGGGGTGGAGATGCTCAGCGAGGATCTTTCCGACCTGGAAACAGACCATGCCCGTGGGCTGCGATCACTGGGACCTGTCTGGAGTCGGTCGAACGCATTCGCCCATGGCGTGCCCTTCGCCTTTCCCTGCACCCCGGACATCGGTCCCGGGCTGACCGAAGCCGGGAAGGAACTGGTGCGACGCTGCAACGACCTGGGCATCATGCTCGATGTCTCGCACATGAACTACCGGGGTTTCATGGACCTCGCTGAACTGACGACCGCCCCGGTCGTTGCAACCCACTGCGGCGTCCATGCGATCTGCGCTTCGTCCCGAAACCTGCTCGATGACCAGTTCGATGTCATTCGCGACAGCAATGGCATCGTCGGGGTGAACTTCCACGTGGGCTTCCTTCGACCCGACGGCACCAATGACACCGACACCCCGCTTTCCGTCATCGCCGACCACCTCGACTACATGGTCGATCGAATGGGCATCGAGCACGTCGCACTTGGAAGCGACTTCGATGGAGCAACAATGCCCGCACCACTGGGCGATTGTGCCGGGTTGCCGAAGCTCATGGAGGTCCTGGCGAGCCGCGGCTGGAACGATGCGTCGCTGCATGCACTCGGCAGCGGCAACTGGATCAGGGTTCTTCGCGACACCTGGAAGTGAATGCTGAGACGAATTGCCGACAGCCCGGGATGGGACGGGATAGAATCCGACCTTGCCCATCCGTAACTTCTCCATCATTGCCCACATCGACCATGGGAAGAGCACGCTGGCTGATCGCCTGCTCCAGGTCACGCACGCCGTCTCCGAACGCGAGGCCCGTGATCAACTGCTCGATTCCATGGACCTGGAGCGTGAACGTGGCATCACCATCAAGGCCTCTGCCGTCACGGTCCACCACGAGTGCGATGGGGAGGAGTTCCAGCTCAACTTCATCGATACCCCGGGCCATGTCGACTTCACCTACGAGGTCTCCCGTGCCCTGACGGCCTGTGAAGGCGCCGTGCTCGTGGTCGATGCAGCCCAGGGTGTCGAGGCCCAGACCGTGGCAAATGCATACCTGGCCATTGAAAATGAACTCGAACTCATACCGGTCGTCAACAAGATCGACCTGCCTGCCGCCGACCCGGACCGGGTCGCCATGGAGATCGAGCAGGTCCTTGGACTCCCTGCTGAAGAGTGCATCTACTGCTCGGCGAAGACCGGGGAAGGCATCGAGGAACTGCTTGATGCCATCTGTCGACGTTTCCCGGAACCCAGGAACGCTGAAATCGAGGAAACACGAGCCCTTGTCTTCGACAGTCATTACGACGACTACCGGGGGGTCATCATCTACGTCAGGAACTTCGATGGGTCCCTGGCAACAGGTGACCGGATCAGGATGATGAGCAGCGGCAGAACCTGGTCCATCACCGAGCTGGGGCGATATACACCACAACCGACCAAGGTCAAGACGCTTGAACATGCCGAGGTGGGATACCTCGTCGCGGCAATCAAGACGATTGACGATGTACGAGTCGGGGACACCATCACCCTCGATACGAAGCCCGCGGCAGAATCGCTGCCAGGCTACGAGGAACCGAAACAGATGGTCTTCTGTGACTTCTACCCGGCAACGGCGGATGGAGGATCAGGGAAGAAGGGTGAGTTCGAGGCCCTTCGTGAAGCCATCGAGAAACTGCGACTCAATGATGCGAGCTTCACCTTCGAGGCCCAGCATTCCGAGGCGCTGGGGTTCGGTTTCCGCTGCGGGTTCCTCGGGCTGCTCCACATGGAGATCGTGCAGGAACGGCTTGAGCGTGAGGGCGATGTGGAAATCATCCAGACCGCTCCAACCGTGACCTACAAGGTCGAATGCACCTCGGGCGAGATCATCGAGATCCACAACCCCGCCGACCTGCCCGACCCCAGCCAGGTTGAGAACATCCTCGAACCGATCGTGAAGATCGAGGTGATCTGCCCGGATGAGAGCATCGGCGAACTCATGCGGCTCTGCGATGGTCGCCGCGGTGAGTTCAAGGGACAGGTCTTCATCTCCGACAACAGGCACATGCTGACATGGGAAGTCCCACTGGCCGAGATCATCTACGACTTCTATGACAAGTTGAAATCCATCACCCGCGGATATGGAACGATGGACTACGAGATCATCGACTTCAGGGCCGATCGTCTGAGCAAGGTGAGCATTCTCGTCAATGCTGAACCAGTTGAAGCGCTCAGTTTCATATGCCACAAGACACTCGCCGAGAAACGAAGCAGGTCCATCCTGAAGAAACTCCGGAAGCAGATCGATCGACACCAGTTCGAGATCGCCCTGCAGGCCGCCATCGGGGGAAAGATCATCGCCCGCGAATCCATCAAGGCCGTCCGGAAGAACGTGACCGCCAAGTGCTACGGGGGTGATGTGACACGCAAACGTAAACTGCTCGAAAAACAGAAAGCCGGCAAGAAGAGAATGAAGTCCGTCGGCTCCGTCAATATTCCCCAGGAGGCCTTCCTGGCCATCCTGGAACAGAACGACTGAAACCAACCTGGAGGCACATCATGCCCCGCGTCGAACGAAACATCATCTGGGCCATACTCGGCATTCTTGTTTTCACGAATCTCGGCATGCTTGCCGGGTACAACTCCATGCCGGCACATGCCTCCTCGACCTTCGAAGGCACGACACTCGGACCTGCCAGTTCGCTCATCCTTCAACAGGAAGACGAAGATGGCGAGGAGATGACGATTCGCAATGTCGATGAGCGGCTCTCCTGGGGAACGAACGCCCATCAACATGCCTACAGCATGGGCTTCGTCCACATCGGGGAGATCCTGAACCAGTTGATGATGTCCGGGGAATTCCAGGAGGAACGGACCGAGTTGAGCAGCGACATCGAATCGCAGGAAGAGGTATTCAGGGAACAACTGGACTCGATCCAGGAGGAATGGGACGAACTCGCTCCCGAGGCACCCGAACGCGAGGATGTCAGTCGAAGAGGGCAGCAGATCGTCCAGGAATTCCAGGCCTTCCAGGAACAGGCCAACCGGATGCGCCAGGAAATGACGTCTGCTCACCTCGAACGGGCCTACAGGGAACTTGTCGCGGCCGTGAACGTGGTCTCCGACACCATGAACATCGACATCGTCTTCCGCTTCATTCCGACTGATGACGAGTTCCAGCAACTGGCCGAGGGCGGCTCCGCGATGCAGGAGATTCGAATGCGATCACTGCTTCGATATCCCGAGGCACTGGACATCACGAGTGATGTGCTCGAGGAACTCGACCTGGACATTCAATAGCCTCACGAAATCGGTTCACCAACGACTCCTTTACCTCCGGCATGGTCGGGCATCGGTCGCCCAGCTCGGAATGCATGCTCGTAACAGGGCGACCGACCAGTCCGCAAGGCACGATGAAGTCGAAGTGGGACAGGTTCGTCCTGATGTTGATGGCCATGCCATGCATCGATACCCACCGCGAAACGCGAACGCCGATTGCACAGATCTTCCGGTTCCCGGTTCTGCTGCCTTCATGTTCTTCCCCCCCGACCCAGGCACCGGTTGCAGCTGGATCGCGATGGGCGACGATGTCGAAATCCCCCAGCGTGTCGATCGCCCGCTGCTCAAGCCACCGCAGGTACCCATGAAGCCGCAGGTCCAACTGGTTGAGGTCGAGAATCGGGTAGGCCACCAGCTGGCCAGGGCCGTGGTAGGTGATGTCACCACCCCGGTCCGTCTCCTCCACCGTCACGCCGGCTGCTTCCAGTCCAGGGCCATCTGCAAGGAGGTGATCGCCCGCCCCGGCACGACGTGACACCGTGATGACCGGTGGGTCATGTTCGACAAGCAGCAGGTATCCCGGAGATCGACCGTCCCCTCGTGCCGCGATGACCTCTGCCTGCCGCTCCCGCTGGATCTCCAGCGCCTCCTTGTAGGACAGGCATCCCAGGTCGGTGACAACCAGTGATTGGCACCCGGGGGAGTCTCCAGCCGATGATGCAGGTGACAGGCTCATGCGAATTGGGGATGATACGCGACCGGCAGCAAGACCCCTTCCCATACTGCCCCTGTCCCAGGATCACGCTTGTTCATGGCCACCATCCACCCGACATCGATCATTGAAGGCAACGTGGAACTCGCTGACGATGTCGTCGTGGGCCCATTCTGCACGCTGCAAGGCACGGTCAAGATCGGCGCCGGCACGAAGATCATGGCCAACTGCCACGTGTTCGGACAGACCTGCATGGGCGAAGCCAACGTGCTCTGGCCCGGAACCGTACTTGGCGGTCCACCCCAGGACATCAACTTCGATCCAGACCAGGAAACGCCGGGACTGGTCATCGGTGATCGGAACATCTTTCGCGAAGGAGTCACCGTCCATCGTGGCAAGACCGAGGAACCCACTCGCATCGCCGACGACAACTACTTCATGACCAACAGCCACGTCGGCCATGACACCATCATGGGCAACAACATCCAGTTGGCGACCGGTGCCATGCTCGGAGGTCACTGCATCGTCGACGACAGGGTGATCATCGGTGGAGGTTCCACCATTCACCAGTTCTGCCATATCGGAGAAGGAGCCCTGGTCAGCGGGCTTTCCGGTGCCTCCCTCGACGTTCCCCCGTGGTTCATCGTGACGGGTATCAGTATCTGCAGTTCACTGAACATCATCGGCATGCGACGGAGCGACATGTCTTCCGAGGACATCGAGACACGACGATGGGTGTACAAGACCTTGTACCGACAACGTCGATCAGTCACTGGTGCCCTCGAGGTGCTTCGCTCCAGGATCAATGATCCCGTGGTAGCTCAATACGTCGAGTTCATCGAATCTTCTGATCGCGGCATCTGCCGAGGGCCACAACGAAAGCACATACGGGGTTGATGTGAACGGGATCAACGGACAAGGAAGTCCTCGACTCAACCTGGTGAACCTCGGCAGCGGTTCCAGTGGCAACTGCACGCTGCTCGATGCTGAGCAGCATGGCGCCTCCTGCCAGGTTCTCATCGACCTGGGGTTCTCCATGCGACGAACCAGGCGCCAACTTCGGGAACTGGGGACGGATCTCAGTGCCATTGACCATGTATTCCTGACACACCTGGATCGGGATCATTTCAACCCCTCCTGGGCTCGAACCCTTTCGAGCATGCAGATCCCTGTTCATGTCGCGCCAGGACATGCCGGGGCAGCGCTCCGTTCTGGCTGTCCAGAGGAATGCCTCAGCATGCTCCCCCACCACATGCAACTTGAAGGCGGTCTCGAGGTTCATGCCATCTCCGTTGCGCATGATGTCAGTGGCTGCACGGCGTTCAGGTTCGAACTGGGAGAGAAGCGACTCGGGTTTGCAACTGACCTTGGGCATGTACCGGATGAACTCGTCGAGTTCTTCAGCGGAGTACACGTGCTGGCATTCGAGTCGAATTACGATCGGTCGATGCAAATCGAAAGTGATCGCCCGGAGTTCCTCAAGCAGCGAATCATGGGGGGCCGGGGACACCTGTCCAATGAACAGTCCTTGAATGCCGTTCTCAGGATTGCCGACGGGGGCGACCTTGAATCCATCATGCTGCTCCACCTGTCACGCCAGTGCAATGCATCCTGGTGCATCGATGAACTCTATGCCGCATGCGCTCCACAACTTCGAGAGCGACTTGTCATCACGAGCCAGACCGAGGCAACGCCCTGGATCAAGTGCATTCCCCTTGTTCCCGCGGGCGGCAACTGAACCTCACGTTGTCCAGACGACGTCCAGGCCTCCATCAGGCATGCGTTCTTCCTGGTGCGCAGACCAGGTTGCCGCATCCATGACCTCTTCCTCATGCCGTTGTCCGTCGATCATCAGTGGAGCAAGCAGCGGCATCGCCGCATCGACCATGTCATCGAGGTCCGTGACCCGGTCTTCAATGAACCGGCCTTCCTCGTCGATGACCCGCCAGACCTGCAGCGGACGGGCGTGGAGTTCGACGTGCACGGGGTGACACTGCTCGAGAAGATCCGGCTCTCTCCTGCCGATCCACCAGGCGATCGGCGAACCGGGCATGAGCACCGTGCCCGGCAGGGCAAGGGCCAGGGTTCCACCTTCAAAGCGCGAGCACGGGGTTCCAGTGAACACCGGGACATGCAGGGGTTCATCACCGCCATGCAGGAGGATCCAGACCATACCTCCCTCGATGGCATCGATGGCGGCCTCTGCATCATCAAGCGCTTCCTGCAAGGCTGCAGGCATGGCGGGTCCCCAGGTCTCCTCCAGTTGCATTCGTGCGTCGTTGACCAGGACTTCCGAGCGATCCAGGGCCACGGGCTGCTCCCCGCGGGGCAACTGGTCGAACTCTTCCAGGGCGAAGACGATCGCCTGGAGCGTGACCAGCGAAGAAAGCGAAAGACGCCAACGGGGGCCATCCTGTTCCTCCGTCAAGGCGGTGGAAGCGGCGGCAAGGTCAAGCCAACGTCCGAGAAGAGCGGCCCAGGTGAGCGAATTCGGGTGGAGTGGTTCCGTCATGACTGTCTTCAGTGATTGTCGCTCCTGCGAGCCGGAAGTCCAAGTGGGATACCACTTTCCTGCGATCCAATGCCGGGATTGGTCGATAGCAGTGTTTCCATGAGTTCTACCGCCATACCTCGACGTGCGGCAAGATCCACGAAGCACCCCTCACCTGACATGCATGGAGCGGCATCGGCACCTGCCCGCTGGTCGCTCTGGCTGCTGGGGGCCGGCACGTGGCTCTTCGTTGTCGTGTCGTTGCTCAGTTTCAACGCAGCCGATGCACCCTCGCACACGGTTGCCGTTCACAACGAGGTCACCCAGAACCTCGGTGGTGGACTCGGTGCATTCATCGCCTACTGGATCCAGCACATCATGGGCTTCGGCAGCTGGATCATGCTTGGCGGCGCCGCCATCTGGCTGGTCATGTCGGCCATGGATCGGGCCTTTGATCATCTTTTCCTCCGGTGCATCGGGATCATCGTCGCAGGACTTGCGATATCGGGATTCAATGCACTCTGGTTCCCGACATCGGGCGCAATGGCCGGTTCCCCCGCCGGTCTCATTGCACATGCATCCGTCGACTGGCTTGATGGACGCATCGGAATGTTCGGTACTTTTCTCGTGCTCCTGGTTGCACTTCTCATCGGGCTCATCGTCGCACTCGACCACTTGATCATCACGCTCCCGAGCCGACTGATCAACCTTGTGGGCAAATTCGAGTTTCGCATGCCACGACTTGATGTCCAGGGCCTCATGGCAGGCCCCCGGCGGCTTGCAATAGGTGGACGTTCACATGAAGAGGAAGAATATGAATACGAGTACGAGGAAGAGGAGGAGGAAGACGGGGTCGAGGATGCCTGGGAAGAAGAAGAAACCGATCCTGCTCCTTCACCGATGAAGAGCAGGAAGGAACTGCGAAACAAGATTGCCAAGCTTCCACTTCGAATCGGATCGAGGAACAGGAAGAAGGCGAAGGATGAAGACCTGCAGCGGGATGAATCCTACGAGGGGTACAAGTTCCCGCCGCTGGATCTGCTCGCTGATCCTGAATCGAACTTCACGGAGAAGGCCGAAGCAAGTGTCCGACGCCAGGCGGAACTGCTGGAACAGGCCCTGGAAACCTACGGTATCCAGGGTGAAGTCGAAGGCATTGATGCCGGCCCGACCGTCACGCTCTATTCCGTCCAGCTTGCTCCTGGAACGAAGGTCAACAGCCTCTCCCGCATCGCCAATGACGTCGCACGAAGCCTGAGCGTACAGAACATCAGGATCGTCCCGAACATGGCAGGCAGGACGACCGTCGGCATCGAGGTGCCCAATCTCGTCCGCGAAACGGTTGCCCTGAAGGAACTGATCGCCAGTGGGCAGGACCAGGGAATGATTCTTCCGATGTTCATGGGCAAGGACTCCAGTGGCGAACCGCTGATACTCGACCTCGTTCGCATGCCGCACGTGCTTATTGCCGGAACAACCGGATCCGGGAAGAGCGTGTGCATCAACTCGATCATCATGAGCTGGCTCTACATGAAGCGGCCCGATGATGTGAAACTGATTCTCGTCGACCCGAAGATGGTCGAACTGGGCCAGTTCGCGGACATTCCTCATCTTGCCTGTCCGGTCGTTACCGAGATGGGCAAGGCGGCAGCCATCCTTGAATGGGCTGTCGGCAAGATGGAGGAACGCTACACCCTCTTCCAGGAAGCCGGTGTCCGTGACATCGCTTCATACAACGCGTTGACCGAGGAAGAGAAGGTCGAGATCTTCGATATCCAGAATGACATCGAGCAGGCAAAGGTTCCACAGAAACTCAACTACCTCGTCTTCATCATCGATGAGTTGGCCGACCTGATTCTCACGAACAAGGAAGTCGAGCAGTCGATCGTCCGCATCGCCCAGAAGGCGCGTGCCGTGGGCATCCACCTCGTACTCGCCACGCAGCGACCCCAGGCGAATGTCGTCACCGGGTTGATCAAGTCGAACATGCCCTGCAGGGTTTCCTTCCGGGTCGCCAGCAGCATGGACAGCCGGATCGTCCTCGACAACAAGGGTGCCGAACTGCTCCTGGGCAACGGGGACATGATGTTCGTCACACCGGTCAACCCGAACCCGAAACGTGCCCAGGGCACCTTCGTCAGTGACCGTGAATCCCGCAAGGTCGTCCGATTCCTGAAGGACGTCGCCAAGCCCAGCTTCGAGCGAAGCCTCATCCAGGTTCGTAATGTCGAAACGGGACGTGACGGTCAAGCTCCCACGGAGTTCGATCCGCTCTTCGACGACGCAGCCCGCATCCTCATCGAGAGTGGGCGAGGGTCCGTATCCCTGATCCAGCGACGCCTGGCCATCGGGTACAGCCGCGCCTCCCGCCTCGTAGACCAGATGTCGCAGGTCGGGATCATCGGGGATCACGTCGGCTCCAAGGCCCGCGAGGTGCTTGTTACGCTCGAAGAGTGGGAAAAGATGAAGGCCATGATGGAGGAGGAGGAATACGAGGAGCCATACCACGTCGACGAGGATCCCGACTGCCTCGATGAACCGGCGCCGGAAGAGTTCGCCGGTGAGTACCTGGACTGACCAGGAACTCCACGAGGTTCATTCCACTTTCATTCATCGCCCGGACTTGATCCGGGCGATATTTTGTCCATCACGGCAGACACCCGTTCAAACCGTGGGCAAACCCCACGGGGAGCCGGGGCGGGGCCGTGACGAGCGAGGGGTGTGCCTCCACCACTGCTTGGTGCCGCCCTTCGGGCGATGGGCCTCCCGGGACGCTGGGAGGGAAAGGAA
>JAYZBD010000069.1:0-6563 GCA_036339395.1 Planctomycetota bacterium
TCGAAGCGCTTCGAGCAGGTTGCCCTCTTCCAGCGCCGACACGAGTGATGCATGAGTCTCGGCACGACGCTGCTTGATGAACTCCTTGTTCTCGATTCGATGTTGACCCCATCTCTCGAGCCGTGCTCGATAGGAGTCGTAGTGCTGGCCTTCCAGCTCCGGCACCTGGACAAGCAGGGTCTCGAGCCTGGCGCGGTCACCTTCGATCGATGCAGTCCAGACATCCTCGGACCAGGACTGGTTCTCTGAAGAGGAGAAAGCCACGCCTGCGGTTCCAAGGGCCACGAAAGCCGCAAGGGTCAAACATGTTCGAGGATCATTGATCTTCATGAGTATGCCATCCCGGTCTGGAACTCTGATGCGAGGCTGGGCCCCGGCTCCCCCGGCAACAATCTTTGGAGCACATACGACTCCGATGGGCCGGTCCACCCAAAAGGATCGGCTTATGAGGCCTCCCCCTTCATCCTTTTCGAGGCTTGGACCGTGTTTTTCGCCATTACATGGTTCCAAGCCCGGATTTAACTACGTACAAAGCCCCCCGAGGGTTCACATGGAATGCCCTGATACAGTGGCCCCGCCATGCTTTCGCCGACCCTGCTCCTTGCCCTGGGTACATCCACCCCCCTTCCCTCACCAGGTGACGGGCAGGAACGATCTCTCGTCTTCGTGATTGCCGCCGTCATCCTTGGCCTGATTGTTGTCATGCTTGTCATGCTCCAGGTAGCAGCGATACGCGGAAGAAGAACTGCCCACAGGAAGGCTGCACACGAACAGACGGATACAGGAACCGACCCCTGGGCCGAAGCGGGCCGTCGGGCCCAGCCCCTGGATGGTGAAGACGATCAGTCCTGAGATTCCTCGGCTTCCCTGGCAAGGACACGAACGAGTTCAGCCTGTTCTCCAGGAACTCCTAGCAACTCAGCCTGCTCGATCCAGACTGCAGCCTTTTCAAACTGCCTGTCTTCGATCCAGGCCTCAGCAACTTTCAAGGCAACTCGTCCGGACCGGCGGACATCCGGCATCGATGCGAAGCAGAACGCCCAGGTTTCAGCGGAACGGTCATGTCGCCCGATTGCGCTCCAGTTCATCGCCAACTCTCCTGCAACACCTTCATCCGCCTGTTGCTGTTGGGGAAGCGACAACAGGAGCTCAAGTGCACGCTCCGAGTCGCCATCCCGTCGATACAGTCTCGCCTCGATGATTCGTATCCCAAGGTCCGATGGCAGGGCGCTTCGAGCGGACTCAATAGCCTCGAACGCCTTGGATGCATTGCCAAGGTCCATCTCGAGTACGGCCCGTGTTGCCAGTGCATGAGGCTGGCCTGGAACAAGCACAAGGACCTTGTCGATCCAAGGCCGAGCCTTCCCAGGCGAACTGCCTGCAACCAGCAACTGGGCGATGTACAGGGGAGGAGCTGGATCTTCGGGAGACAACTCCGCCGCAGCCTTGAAGTGCTCCATGGCAGCATCACGTCTTCCGGCCAACTGGGCTATTTCGCCTGCACTCTGCTGAAGACCGGGAATCCCCGGAGCTTTCCGGACCGCCTCCATGTAATGATCATGCGCTTCAGAGAAAGCTTGGCCGGCTTCCGCTTCACGCCCGTTGGCGTTGAATGCCAGTGCCCGACCGACACAGATCCGCCCAAGCAGGTCATCAGGTGCGAAATGTTCCGGGGCCGACCTGGAAAGACGGATTGCGATCGCCTCGGCTTCGACCATGTTCCCCAGGGCGATATATCGCTCTGCTGCATCAAGTGCCGCCTCGACCTGGGCAGGATCCGCCCGCGGTGCTTCGGGGGGATCATCATGAGGCGAGTCGCATCCTGGAAGGAATGCCACTGCCAGGATCACTGTCCAGAGTCTCCTCCAAGGCTCGTCTATCATGCGTCGCATGTCGTCACCGTCTCCAGTGGTTCAACTGCCTAAATCATACTCCCCTGCAGAGGCCGAGCCACTCGTTCGCACGCTCTGGGAAAAGGCGGCGATGGGTCACGTCGATCCAGACGACCCTGGAGAGGCCTTCTGCGTCCTCATTCCCCCACCGAATGTCACGGCAGCACTGCACCTTGGCCATGCCCTGAACAACACCCTCCAGGACATACTCGTCCGCTACCACCGCATGCGAGGCAGGAAGACCCTGTGGATGCCTGGGACGGATCATGCCGGCATCGCCACGCAATCCGTCGTGGAAAAGCGACTTGCTCTCGAGGGAGTCCGCCGCACCGACATGACTCGCGAGGCCTTCATCGAGAAGACCCAGGCCTGGAAGGATGAGTACGAGGCGACGATCCTCGAGCAGATGCGCTTGATGGGCGCATCCTGTGACTGGCAACGAACACGGTTCACGATGGACCCGGTCTGCACTGCTGCCGTACGTTCAGCATTCTTCCAGTTGTTCAACGATGGGCTGATTGACCGTGGAAAGAGACTGGTGAACTGGGATCCAGTCACCCGAACCGCGCTGGCCGATGACGAGGTCGAGATGATCGATGTCTCCGGGCACATGTACGAACTGCACTATCCGCTCGATGACGGCGAAGGACATGTGATCGTTGCAACCACTCGACCGGAAACAATGCTGGGCGATACCGCTGTCGCGATCAATCCTGCTGATCCACGCGCTGAAGCACTTCGAGGCAGGCACGTACGACTTCCCATCGTCGGTCGCCGCATTCCAATCGTCGAGGATGACTACGTCGTCATGCCCGGGATCGGGGATGACCCGAAGGCGGCCTTTGCAACAGGATTCCTCAAGGTCACTCCGGCTCATGACACCAACGACTGGGACCTCGGCCAACGACACGGGCTTGATGTCATCAATGTCATGGCGCCGGACGGATCGATCTCGAACAGTCATGGCTGGGAGGACGCGTCCGATGCATGCGATGCGTTCATCGGCCTGTCCCGGGAAGATGCACGCACCGCGATCGTCGACTGGTTCCGGGCAGAAGGACTGCTTGGAACCATTCACGAGTACGAGCACACCGTTGGACACAGTTATCGTTCCCACGTTCCCATCGAGCCCTACCTCAGTGACCAGTGGTACGTTCGTGTCACGGACGATCGACTTGGAGGAGAAGCACTTCGCGCAATGGCTCCAGACCAGAGAACGGGCGAACCTCCACAGCGATCTTCCGGTCCCCATGAACACGACGGCCAACTCCGCTTCACGCCGGATCGGTACGCTCGCACCTTCCAGGCCTGGCATGAACAACTGCGGGACTGGTGCATCAGCAGGCAGCTCTGGTGGGGGCATCGAATTCCAGTCTGGTCCAGGACCTTCAGCATGTCCGAGGCCGCCTCCGACCCCGGGCCGGATGGACTTGTTCTCGACAGTGACGGCTGCGGCCTGCCATGCGCAGGCCCGTCAGCGGGACGATCCACAATGCTCCGCGTTGATCGAGTCAATGATGAGTTGACCGTCTTCACCTGCATTGATGACGGACAGGAGGATCTAGAAGCTGAACTGGAAGCCCAGGGGTATGTCCAGGACGAGGATGTCCTTGATACGTGGTTCAGTTCGGCACTCTGGCCCCTCTCGACAATGGGGTGGCCTGATCCCGACGCCTTTGAAGGCCTCGAGGGCCTGCTTGAGACGTTCAACCCGACCTCGGTCCTCTGCACGGCACGTGAGATCATCACGCTGTGGGTCAGCCGGATGGTCATGTTCAACCGGTATTTCCGGAATGGAACACTCCCCTTCCATGACGTTGCCATACATCCCATGATCCAGGATGGACATGGGCAGAAGATGAGCAAGTCCCTGGGCAATGGCGTGGATCCAAGGGACATCATCAAGACCCACAGCACCGATGCGCTGCGCTACGTGATGGCATCCATCGCGACGGCGACCCAGGATGTACGACTTCCCCTGGACCTGATCTGCCCGCATACAGGGAAGACCTTCACACCCGAGTTCATCACCAGTCCTGCGGGCTACACCGTGACCGCTCCCATCCAGGGCTGCCCTGATGATCCAGCAAAGAAGATGGCAACAATCTACGGGGTCCTGGCCGGCGAAGCGGAAGCAAGCGACGCATGCCCGCTGGCCATAAACTCGTCCTCGAAGTTCGACATGGGGCGCAACCTTGCCACGAAACTCTGGAATGCCGCCCGGTTCTCCCTTGGTCGCATTACGGACCCTGCCGAGCATTCCTCGATGGATGACCTGTGCCTCGTAGACCGGTGGATGCTGTCACGACTCGCCTCCACCATTGAACTTGTCGAAGGTGCACTTGATCGGTTCCAGGTGCACCTCTACACGGAAGCGGTCTACGACCTGGTATGGCGGGACTTCTGCGACTGGTACCTCGAGTGCATCAAGCCCACCGTCGCAGACGACCCGGGGCAGCAGCAGGTGCTGCTCTCCGTACTTGATGCGATCCTGCGACTCGTCCAGCCAGTCTGCCCATTCGTAACCGAAACCATCTGGCAACATGTCCGGGAAGCAGGATCCAGCGGACTTGCAATGCTTGAACTGGATCCAGGCGACCTGCTTGCAACCGCCGCCTGGCCTCGCATGAGTGCGGGTGGAATCGACGAGCAGGCTCAGTCGCAGTTCGCGCGTGTCCAGGAACTGGTGAACGAAGTACGCAGAGCGAGAGCCGAACAGGGCATCGGGCCTCGGGACCGCATTACGATCCATGCCCCCGGGCATGTCCACTCGCTGCTCGAACCAGCCAAGGAAGCCGCCATGTCACTGATGGGACTTGATGCGATTGAATCCGCCGACCATGTTCCCGCTGGATCCTGGTCCGTACTCTTCGAAGGTTCGGAGATCCATGGCGCATCGAGCCTCGGCTCCATGGACATTGCAGCAGAACGAACACGCCTTGAAGCTCGTGTCTCGGAATGCACCAAGGCGGTCGATGGATTCAAGATGCGTCTCGCCAACAAGAACTACATCGAGAAGGCCCCTCCTCATGTCGTCGAGGAGACACGCGAAGCACTTGCGCGGGCCAAGGATGACCTGGAGGCCGCCGAAGCTTCACTCGGTCGCCTGGACCAACATGATGCAGGAGCAGGCACATGATTCGATGCTCACTGACCATCCTGCTGCTGGCGATGCTCCTGCAGGGGTGTACGCAGCCAGAACCAACACAGCCCCGGGTTCGAACCTCCTACCTTGGAATGGACTCGGCAAACAGTGAAGAGTCCGTCGCCATCGAGCAATGGACGTTCATGGGCGTGGAGGGGCAATGCCTGGTCACGCCTCGATGGGAAATCTATACGACACTCCAGAATGAACGACTGCGAACATTCCTTCCAAGCTTCTACGAAGCAGCACTGGTTGAATACACCACCTCCCTGGGTGAACTTCCCTCACCGCCCGCTCCGCTGACGTCCTACCTGTTCGGCGATCGTCGACAGTGGAAGAACAAGACTCGAATGATGCTCCCCCACCTGGCATCATCGTTCGAGAGCCTTGGCCGGGGCGGCTTCACGGCCGACGGCGTTGCCGTGCTGTACGACATCGATGACGGCCAGTGGGACCACGACACCCTGGCGCTTGCTTCTCACGAGGGCTGGCACCAGTACGCGCAGACGACATTCGAGCACCAGCTCCCTCCATGGCTGGATGAGGGCATTGCAACCCTGTTCGAGGGATTCCGTATTCGGCGAGGAGAACTCGAGTTCAATGTCGCCTCCAACAGGGAACGTCGGTACCGCCTGCGAGAGGCGGCTCGGAGTGAAACCCTCATTCCGCTTCAGACACTCCTGGAAAGCGACCCCCATGATGTCCTTGCAAAAAGCAAGTCGACCCTGCTGACCTACTACGCGCAGGTCTGGGCGTTGGCTCGCTTCCTCAAGGATGGCGAGGATGGCCGATACCGTCCTGCGTTGGAAAATGTGCTCCTGCTGACCGCCGAGGGAGACCTCTACAGGCAGTTGCTTCGGCACGTCAACCAGGATGAAGCCAATGGCGACCGCGCGACCCTGGTGGGGAGAAGGATGATCGAGATATTCTTCAACGAGGACTTCGATGCATTCGATGCTTCCTACCGGGCCTGGATCGGGGAGATCTCGCGATCCCGCTGGGGATGGTAGTCACCATGCTCATCGGACTCATCTCTGATTCACATGGACATGCAGATCGCGTCACGCAGGCGATGGAACTGCTGACTTCACGAGATGTTGAATGCATCATTCACCTTGGCGACATCGGTGGCAAGGATGTGCTCGACGCCATGCAGGGGCATGAAGTACGAATCGTGTTCGGCAACTGCGACTGGGAAGAAAGAGAACTTCAAGATCATGCGGAGTCGATCGGCATTCATGTCGACCATCCCATCGGTCGCCTTGAGTGTGGCGAGAAGACCCTTGCATACACGCATGGGCATCGAGATGAACTCATGCAGGTGTCGTTGTCGGAACATGCTGAATACCTGTGCCACGGACATACGCACCTTGTTCGCGATGAATGCATCCAATCAACACGCGTTCTCAACCCCGGGGCGCTGCATGCTGCGTCCCGATATACTGTGGGCCTGCTTGATACAACCGCTGATACGTTCGACATTCTCGAGCTTGATGCAGTTTCCTGACCTGCTCCTGGAGTGAGCC
>JAYZBD010000070.1:0-10857 GCA_036339395.1 Planctomycetota bacterium
CGATCACGGCTGTAACCCTCTCTGCTGATGCGGAAGGAGTGGGGCGGCCCGCGCAGACGGGGGCCCGGGAGCATTCTTCGACACCACAGCGCGGATTGCTCCCATTACCTACTACGGCAAACGACTTCTTCCAACCCGGCACCCAGCCTCGCCCGGACACCCCTGATGGAGCTCCATTTCACGAGTTCCAGATCAGCTTCTTCAACTGCCTCAACTGCCATGCCCTTGGCGAGAGTGACGACAACCCCCTCGAAGTAACGGGACCGTATGACACCTGGGCTACAAGCCTGATGGCACAATCTGCACGGGACCCCGTGTGGCAGGCCGCTCTGTCGATCTCGAACGAGGATGCAGCGGGCTCGGGTGAGTACTGCATCAGGTGCCATGCGCCCATGGCCTGGAGCAGTGGCCGTTCATCAACCGGTGACATGTCCGAGTTCATCCTGCCCGATGACCTGGATGCAGTCAGTTGCCACTTCTGTCACAGGGTCGTTGATCCGATCAACAGCATTGCGAATCCACCGGAGGATTTCGACATCCTCCAGGCACTTGTCAATGCTGGAACCTACCCGGAGGAACCTGGCAATGGCCGTTTCATCTTCGACCCGACCGATACGCGCAGGGGCCCGGAGGCGGACTGGGGAGTGAACATGCATGGTGCCGACATCCTCGTATCACCACATCACGACGAAAGCTCGTTCTGCGCATCCTGCCATGATTTGAGCAACCCAATCTTCGACCTGCAGACTGATGGCAGCTATGACCTGAATGCCGTTGACGCGGCCCATCCGACGCAGGTCATTCACGACATGTTCCCAGAGCAGCGGACCTACAGCGAGTGGGAAAAGAGCGACTTTGCAGATGGCGGGATCTACTTTCCCGATGGTCGATTTGGTGGCGACATCGATCCCTCTACATCCATGTCCTCATGCCAGGATTGCCACATGCCCAAGCACTACGGGGGATCCTGCATCTTCTGGTACATCGAGGAAGTCGGTACCAGCCCGGATGTACCGGATCATGCATTTGTTGGCGCCAACAACTGGGTCATCGGTGCCGTGCATGATCTGTATGACTTCGATGGAAACGCGTACACCGGGCTCACTGATGAATCGGTCGATCGACAGATCTCCCAGACAGAGGCCTTCCTTGCCGCAGCCTCCGACATGGATCTTGACATCATCGAAGATGACCTGAGAGTAACGATCACGAACTGGTCCGGACACAAGCTCCCCACGGGATTCCCCGAGGGTCGGCGGATGTGGCTCAACGTCCAGTTCCTGGATGCCGGTGGATCGATCATCGAGGAGTTCGGGGAATACGACTACGGCACAGCCGATACGGATCTCGTCGGTACCAAGGTGTACGAGATGAAGCTTGGCCTGGATGCGGAAATGGCAACTGCCACGGGTTTACCCGAGGGCGAGACATTCCACATCACCCTCGCAAACTCGATCCTGAAGGACAACAGGATCCCGCCGGCTGGATTCACCAATGCCGCATTCGAGGAAATCGACGCAGCACCCGTCGCTGCAACCTACGCGGACTACCAGCATTGGGATGAAACCTACTTCAACATTCCAGTCGATGCAGAAGAAGCACTCGTGACGCTCCTCTACCAGACCTCCACGAAGGAATACATGGAGTTCCTGAGGGATACGGCGCCAACTGGCGACGACGATGTGAACCTCGGTCATGTCGCCTACGACGCATGGGTCAACCGGGGTCGCAGTACGCCTGTCATCATGGACAGCCAGGTCATCGAGATCAACCCATCGTTCAACCCGGCAGATGTCAACCAGGACGGCGAAGTCGACGTCAATGATCTTCTGCTTGTCATCGGGGACTGGGGATGCACCAGCAACTGCACGGCCGACATAGACGGGGATGGCAATGTGAACGTCGTCGACCTGCTGCTTGTCATCGCCAACTGGGGACTCTGATCGAGTTCAACCCAGCAGCCCGGCCAGGGCCGCCATTCGAACTGCAACACCATTCGTGACCTGCTCGAGGACAAGGCTGCGTTCGCCGTCGGCGACTTCGTGCGCCAACTCGAAGCCACGATTGATCGGACCTGGATGCAGGACTGGAACGCCGGGGCCGAGTCGATCAGCCCGTTGAACATCCAGGCCGAATCGCTCCCGGTAATCGGCTGGAATGCCTTCCCCGTCATGCCGCTCGTACTGGACCCGCAGCATCATGATGATGTCGATCTCACCGAGCACAGCATCAAGGTCATGACTGATCCGAACCGTACCGCTGCCTGGTCCAGGTGACACGATGGATTCGAACTCAGTGGGAACAAGTGACTCGGGACCAACCAGGAGTACATTCGCTCCACAGGTGGTCAGGGAATGGATGTTCGATCGTGCAACTCGGCTGCTGGCGATATCCCCGACGATCGCAACCGTGACATCATCCAGGTCCCTTCGATCAAGATGACGCGTCATGGTGAGCAGGTCGAGCAGGCCCTGGGTCGGGTGTTCGTGTCGGCCATCGCCTGCGTTGAGTACGGGGATGTTCACATGGTCTGCGACCATGGCCGCGCCACCGGACTCGCTGCATCGAACCACCAGGCCGTCCACGCCCATGGCCGCGATGTTCGTTGCCGTGTCAATGAGACTCTCGCCCTTCGATGCACTGGAGGTACTGCCGAGAAGATCGACGACCTCCGCTCCGAGCCTCCTGGCAGCAACAGAGAAACTCACGCGAGTCCTGGTCGAGTTCTCCAGGAAGAGGTTGGCGACAATCCTTCCTGAAAGCACATCGCCCATGTCCGCGATTCCCTGCACGGCCGGGAGAAAGGATTCGGCATCATCAAGAATCGAATGAAGCTGGTCCCGGGTAAGTCCCTCGAGGCCCAGCAGGTGACCGGAAGATGTCCACGTCGCGGTCGTCATGGAGCACAGGATACCTGTGCCCATCGGGGAATGACACCCTGCACGACGACCCTCGAAGTCGAACGGAACAGGGACTGGACATGCCTGGGGGGGGATTTCGTCTGTTTTTGAATAACCCTGACCCGTTTCGGGATCTTCCCTCATGAAAGAAGCGTATTGAGAAGAGGACGTTCCCCTTCAGGGCACTGAACTGCATGACCACACCACAGAACACGCTCGACGCCCCTCACCATGCCACTCGTGATTCCATGACCGGGATCCGTGTCATACCAATGGCCTTGTTCGGGGCGTACTCTGCCATTTGCATCGCAACCCTCATGGATGCACTGCATGGACAGAACCTCATCGCAACATCCAGCCTCCTCCTGGTGGGAGGTGTAGCAATTGCATTGCTTCATCTTTCGAGATTCATGGTGCCACTTGAGACGATTGACGACTGGCTCTGGCAACTTGCCCGCTGCAGCGCCCTGGCTGGACTCTGCGGCGCAGCCATCGGCCTGTGCATCCTGTTCCTTGGCAACGGCTCATTCCACACGATGACCACTGGTCTTTCGCTCGCAGCTTTCTCTGTGCTCTACGGAGTACTGATTGCCATGCCGGCCGGATGCCTGGTCGTTCTTGGCGATGACGCATCAAACTGATCGACCGGACTCACTCGACACCTACCTACGGGAGTATGGCCATGCCAGGCGCTGCTCTTTGTCGAGGGGCGACAGCAGGAGCAATGAGAAGATCCAGAAGAAATACCCTGATGCACCTGGACTGATCAATGTCGGCCAGGACCATGCCAGGAGCGAAAGTACCAGGAATGAACTGGCAAGGATGCAGAGGAAGCATGAAGAGTAGATGAGGAGATTCCTCCAAGGACCTTCCTCGAATCTGAAAATGATCTGCAACAGTAGGAGAATCGGGATCGCATTGCTCAGCCAAGCAAACTGCAGGCAGATTGAATAGACCTGCACGAGCAGTTTAGACCACGCACCTGCAATCCCCTTCGAGCCTACTTCGTCCAAACTGCTGCCATACAGCAGCAAGGCGGCGAGGATTGTCTTGTCGGAAACGGCATCTCTGACTGCTTTTGAAGGCACAATCGCTTCGTAGACATCGTCATATGAGTTGAACAGGAGGTTCCAGGAAAATCCCGCTGCTTCATAGCCGTATATGACATCCTTGCGTCCCATTGTCGTGTCAGGGTTGCCAGCAACGGGCAGGATCAATGTGACTATGAAGAAGAGCAGTAGGGCGACGTAGTATGCGATCAGGCCGCCCCTGGACCATGCGGACAGTGGCCTTCGCCTCATAGCTCGATCATTTCCATGTCCGATTCGACCGGGGCCGTCACCTCGGGGAGATGAACCTCATCAAGGAACATCTTCAGCGCCGGTTCAATCGCCATCTGTTGTCGTGTCATGACCGCGTTGAACCATTCCGGCTTCGAACCGTCGAGACCGGCAAGCAGGTCGAGGGCAACCTGGGCCTCGCTCTTGCAGTAGTCGACTGGTTCGATGGCCCGCTCGAATGCCTGGAGACGACCATCGACGTTCTCGAATGTCCCGCTCTTCTCCATCCACGTCGCTGCCGGAAGAAAGACATCCGCACGTTCTTCAAGACGATTGGGCATGGTGTCCAGCAGGACGACGAAGCGATCGCCCAGTGCACGTTCAAGAGACTCCGTCACCCAGGCACTGGGATAGTTTCCGGTCAGGAGCAGTGAAGAAGGCCCTCCGCCGGATGTCAGCAGTTCCTCGAAGGCAGTTGCATCGAGAATCTCGTCGCCGAAGGATTCAAGCACTCGACGGACGCCCCTGGCATTGGGAGCCTTCTCCGCTCGCAACGTGTAGCCGCCAGGAAAAGTCTTGTCCTGGCCATCAATCGGGACAGGGCCGATGGCAAGCACCGCGTTCGGGTCGATGGATTTCACCAGCCTGGCCAGGTGCCAGGCGTCTTCGCATCCGAGCATCGGGCTGATGAGCGCCCCAATGTGCTGACCCTGCATGCCCGACAGTGCCGCATCCGTTGCACTCTTCCAGGCCAGGTCCGCCTGCTGCGGATCATGGCTGTCACCTCCGCGGACGCTGGGCATGCGCCTGCGCGACTCATCGTGTATGAACTTCCATCCCCAGCGGATCTCGTCTGAAATCCACCAGGTGTTGACCTCGAGATTCGTCCGGGGCTTGATCCGGTAGACGATGCCGTGGTTGTGCTCAACACTGATGTTGTCACCGCCGCTGGTCAGCCCATCGATCGATGGTGTCCGGGTCAGGTACCACACCCGCTGCTGGAACAGGAAATCCTTGTCGAGGAGTGCGCCCACGGGGCAGAGATCGATGACGTTTCCACTGAGTTCGTTGTCGAGAGCACGTCCCGGGAAGACGTCAATCGACTCCTGTGCGCCCCTGCCTTCGACCATGAGTTCGCAAGTCCCGGTGACCTCGCGTGTAAAGCGGACACACCTGGAACACATGATGCATCGGTCGCTGTAGAGCAGGATGTCAGGCCCAAGGTCCTTCTTGGGCTGCTTGATCTTCGTTTCCTCGAATCGACTTGCGGATCGGCCATACCTGTAGGCATAGTCCTGCAAGGTGCACTCGCCGGCCTGGTCGCATACGGGGCAGTCCACCGGGTGGTTGATCAGGAGGTACTCCATGACGGCTCGCTGGTTTGCCGTGGCCTTCGGTGAATCGGTATGGACCACCTGCCCGTCCGTTGCAGGAGTCTGGCATGCTGGAAGCAACTTGGGAATGGCTTCAAGTTTGTTGTCGTTGCGGGGGTTGGGCGCCCACACTTCCACGAGACAGATCCGACAACTGGCAACGACCGACAAGCCCGGATGCCAGCAGTAATGGGGAATCTCAAGCTCACTGGACAGGGCCACTTCGAGGATCGACTGACCATCCTCGAAGGCTATTTCCTGGCCATTGATGGTGAGTTGCGGCATGGTTGGAGGTTCCTCGGCACCCGGGGAAGGAACCCCAATGGTAGCAGAGTCGGGTTATGAACCGGGGGGCGGGAGTGTCCGTGCAGTGATGGTGATATCTCCATCCCCGAGCGACACACCGTCTATCTCCACGATGCGGTCATCGACCAGTTCAAGGATGGCAGGGAATCCATTGCCGTCAAGCAGGTAGTCCACGACGAAACCTGAAGCATCATCTCCTTCCGCCGCAGCGGTGCGGAGGGGTTCAAGGAGAGTCGAGGGAGGAGTTGGAACAGGAAGTCGACCGAGAAGGCCACCATTGATGGAAAGAACAATGTTGCCCTCGGCGATCGTTGGCAGAACCTTCATCCCGAGAATGCTGGTGACACGACCGTGCTTGACCAGCCCGACCGCAACGAAGATGCCCGACGGGGTCGCATGGACCTGGGGCACCGTGATGAAATCCGGCCACTGGGGATGATCATCATGTGCCAACCAGTCCTCGAGTCGCAGGGCCAGCCATGCGTTGACAGCCTTGTCAGGTATTCGAAGTCGCCAGGGTTCACCCTTCGGACGGATCTTCTGCAACTCCTCGACCAACCTGAACTCGGCCTGTTCCGCCAGGTAAGCCGCATCGGGATCGTTGGATGTGGGTGGGTCGTACCAACCCGGTGGAAGGAAGGTCAGGATGAGGCAGAACAGGAATGCTCCCCCGATCCCGAGCAGAAGCACACCCAGCAGGAGTTTTACATTGGCGGCCCTGGGCTTGCGGGACAAGGCCGGCGGATCCGTCGGGGTCGTGGCATTGACACTGTTGGACTGGTTGTCCCCTGCTGGATCGGTTCCCATGGCTCGATGGTATCCGCTTGTGAACATTGATTTGGGCGAGGGACTCTTCCAGGGTGCCTTGTGGTTCAATCAACCCTGCTCCACTGGAACTGGATTACTTCAACGCACGCGGAGGAAGTCGACGGGGTGATCGGTGCGACCATCCGTTGAAAGGTCGGCAAGAATCTCCCCAAGCACGCTGGACATCTTGAAGCCATGGCCCGAGAAGCCGGTGGCGAGGGTGACACGCTCGTTCTCTGGATGAGCGTCGATGATGAAATGCTCATCTGAAGAGTTCGTATACATGCAGGTACGCATGGTCTCGATGCGGCTGCCTGCAGCCGGAATCCAGTTCGTGACATGCTCCAGGAAGGACGCTTCGTCACCAGGACCGGCTTCGCGGTTGATCGTGCCTGGATCATCCACCTCCCCGGCTGCATGCATTGCAACCTTGAACCCAACCGGGCCTGGCAGGCCTGCGTCCCCGGCCATCGGGAATCCATAGAGTTGGCCGACGCCAGGTGTGTCGATGGCCCACACGGGCAGTGAGCCTAGTGCAAGGGCGCGTGGATCATCCGGATGCATCCACCCCAGTACCTGCCGAGTCACCTGCAGCGGCAGGTCTGCACGTGACAACGAGGGCATCCACGCGCCTGCGCTGAGCACCAGGTGCGATGCTTCACATGTTCCACTCCGTGTCTGAACTTGGACAGAGTTGGGTCCCGCCGACCAGTCGACGACTGGCTCGCCTTCCCTGATGTCCGCGCCATGCTCCCTGGCCAGTCGAACGTGATCCTCGATGCACCATTCCGGAACGAGGAAGCCCGCCCGTGTCTCGTGCATCCCTATGAAATTCTCCGGCAGTTGGAACTGCGGAAATCGATCGGCAAGCTGGGCATGATCCAGGGACTCGTGGGCAAGACCATGCTCGGAGGCCGCCTGTCGACTGGCCTCGACGAACTCGCACCCTGCTGGCCCCATGTAGAGACCGCCCGTTGCAAAGAGCAGGTCGCGGCCTGCTTCCTGCTGGAGTTCCTCCCAGAGCGTCCAGGATCGAAGGAGCAGGGGAACATAGTCCGGGTGCTCGTAGTAGGCGCAGCGAATCATGCGAGACTGGCCGTGCGAGGAACCCAGGTCATGTGGAATCGAATGCTGCTCAAGACCGAGCACCTTCACTCCTCGCCGAGCAAGGTGGTAGCAGGCCGACGAGCCCATGGCCCCGACCCCGACCACGATGATGTCAAATGACTCCATGCCGACAGGCTAACAGGAGTGTCCGCTAGGATGCCGGGATGATACGACCCTCACTGCTCATGCTTCTCGCCGCTCTCCTGGTCGGTTGCAACAGCCCCAAGGCGGACGATGGCTTTGTTCCACTCTTCAACGGCAGGAACTTTGAAGGTTGGACCGGCGACACGAATGGATACGTCGTCGAGGACGGTGAGATCAAGTCCCGCATTCCCGAGCCTGGAGAACACCTGGGCAACCTGTACACGCAGGATGAATACTCGAACTTCATTCTCCGCTTCCAGTTCAAGTTGACCCCGGGAGCCAACAATGGACTTGGAATACGTTCACCCCTCACCGGAGATGCCGCCTACGCCGGCATTGAACTGCAGATCCTTGAGAATACGCACGAGAAGTGGGCCAACCTGAAGCCATGGCAGTACCACGGATCGGTCTATGGAGTTGCTGCGGCGGAACGTGGTTTCCAGGAGCCGCCGGGAGAGTGGAACTGGCAGGAAGTGCTTGTTGACGGGCGGCATGTCAAGGTGACTCTCAATGGACACGTGATCCTGGATGTCGATCTCGACGAGGTGAGTCGTGATGGCACCATCGACGGGCACGACCATCCCGGGCTTGCCCGTACGACCGGCCACATCGGCTTCCTCGGGCACGGCGACCTGGTCGCCTTCCGGAACATCTCCATAAAGACATTGCCCTGAGCCCTAGTCTGCAGCTGACTTCGGGGGAAGCGGTGGGGGTGGATCCATGTCATCCGTCCACTGGTTGCAGAGCACGTGCCATCCCCATGAAGTAGATGCCCGGTTGTAGGGCCTGCCGCACTCGGGGCACCGACCCTCGGGAGAAAGCGTGTCCAAGGGGTAGGCACACTGGAGGCACAACAGCCACTGGTGGCGAGCAAGTCGTCGCTTCCAGCGGGTTCGCCAAAAATGCGCCCCTATCGCCAAGACCGAACCCATGATGATGAACTGAGGGCCCATGGTCACATTTGAGAAGAAGAAGAGCGAAAGGACAATGATGGGCACCGCCAGCAGGAACATCAGGCACAGGATCAACGGGTGGTTCGGTTGTGCTGCAATCGGGCGATAGCGCGCGAAGGGCCCCGGGAACCCCCTGTACTTGATGGGGACCCTGCTTTTCAAAGTTCTCGAACAGATATGTCGCGGAAGTACAGCGTGTTGCCATGATTCTGCAACTCGATGGGACCACGTGGGAAGATGGGCTGCGACCGATCCCAGTAATTCTCCAGGACGACGTCATCCACGACCAGTTGCCCATTGAGCCAGACACTGACCCGTTCGCCGATCATCCGTATGCGGAAGGTGTTCCACTCTCCAACGGGATTGTCGGCCACGACCAGCGGCTTCGAGGGATTCTGCTGGTTGTTGTAGAGGCCACCTGAGCCGATGGGGTTGTCCCAGATCTGCACCTGTGGACTGCCTCGCAGGTAGATGCCGCTGTCACCTTCGGGCTTGATCTTCCAATCCACTTCCAGTTCGAAGTTCTCGTACTCATCGACCGTAACGAGGCTGTCGCCGCCGCCATCGAATACAAGCACTCCATCGACAACCGTCCAGTGCTCCCGCATGCGAACATCAGCCGCGGCCTGCGCCTCGGCACGTTCGGCAGGAGTCATTGCTGCCCTGGAGATGGGGTTCCCGAACAGGCCCTTCCAGCCCTCAAGATCCTTCCCGTTGAAAATCGGCCTGGCCTGTCCAGGGCTGCTGGGCGCTGGTGGTGTACAGGCCTGCAACGAAAGAGCAAGCACGATCAGGATGCTGGAAACCAGCTTGATTACTTCCCTCCGTCTCCAGCTGGAACATCCGGGCCGACGATCTCGATCATCTCCACGTCGAAGATGAGCGTGGCGCCTGCGGGAATCGGGCCCGAGGACGGTTTCCACCCATAGGCGAGTTCTGCGGGAATGATCAGCTTCCGTGTCCCACCGACACGCATGGTCTTCAGGCCTTCAAGCCAACCGGCAATGACACCGCCCTGCATGTTCACGGTGAAGGGAACGCCCCGATCAACGGAGGAATCGAATTTCAGGTCATTGACCAGCCAACCGGTGTAGTGCACCTTCACCTTGTCGGTCGGACTCGGCGAGGGGCCTTCGCCCTCGGTAATGTCATACCAGCCGAGGCCCGTCTCACTTGACTGCATCTTGCTTTCACCGATAGCGGCACCCGGCAACGTCCCTGGAAGCGTGATGTATTCATCGATCGCATTGAGCTTGATTTCGAGCACGATGGGACTGCCCGGATTGCGGAGCTGCTTGCTGATCTCGGACCCGGCGGGAGCCCATATCTTCCGGGTTGCTCCGACGTGCATTCCATCAAGCGCCTCGGACCAGCCTGGGAAGACCATCGTGTCATCAAACGGCATGACCATGTCCCGGGCAGGAATGATTCCATGTGCATGATCACCATGCATGTTCCATGCCTGCATCTGGATTGAAAGTCCACTCGCATCCTCCGCCAGGATCCGGGCGTCCTCGATCTCGGACTCCTTGACGGTGCCAATCCACAGCCCACTGGAAAGTTCTTCCATCGTGCCGTCACCGATGATGACGCCACCGGGGAGATCAGCAACAACCGGGCCGGTTGATTTCGGTTCCGGCTTTGGTTCCGGCTTGGGTTCAGGCTCGGGATCCGGGGCCTTGACGGGGTTTGGAGCCGGGGGGGGTTCCACTGGAGGGGTGGTCGTCGTCACGTTGCCAGGCGAGGCATCGGAGGATTGAACATCGCATCCTGTCAGTGCCACGGTGAGCAGAACGGTGGCTGGGAACAGCATGGCGGTGAACAGTTTCATGGTGATACCCCTTTCCATGGGTGGGAACGTTCAGGGGGGAAGGCTCTGGAACAGGGTACCCAAAAATGAACGCCCCCCGGGAACCGGGGGGCGGTTGCATGTTCATTTATGCCCTGATCAGGCAACCGCGGCTGCCATTTCCGCGGCCTTTCTCTT
>JAYZBD010000071.1:0-26368 GCA_036339395.1 Planctomycetota bacterium
AACGTTCATCACGTGCGACCTTGAGCACGGGTTCCCAATCAGGATCGACCTCGGCTTCGTGCGGATGGATCCCCGCCGTGCACCAGACATGCTCATGTGCATGCGCAACGTCAAGACCCGCCTGGACATTCTCCGTCCCGGTCGACACGGTGATCATTCCATCGACACCGGCATCCCTTGCATTCGTGAGAACATCATCGAGCCGGGGGTGAAGTTGTCTGGATACAAGATGACAGTGGGTATCGATCATGGGGGAATCGTAACCCACGGGGTTCATCTCGATGAAGGACCTTCCCCGTCAATGGCTTCAGAGTTCCCAGGGTTCCTTGTTGTTGGGACAACAGGCAAGGGCCAGGGGAAGACTGAGTGTCATCAGGATCGGGATTGCGACAAGTAATGTCATCTTTCACCATCCTCTGAGATGCTCAAGCAGGTCGGTACTTCCTTCTTCGCAGGAACGAGCTGAGCGGATTCATCCCATTGCACCTATGCACCAAAGGCCGATTTGTGTGACGACCTTCCAGATTCCTGCAAGGGCAGGCCCCGGCCCCGGCTGACTGCCGCTGAGAACGAGTCTCATCCGCGCCGTGTTCATCGTGTTTTTTCATGGCTTTCTCAAGGGTCTGCACGCTGCTTCATCTTGACAGGGCGGGCCCATCAGAAGATCATGACAGGGCTGACTTTGTGAAACATTTCACAAGGTTTTGACCGGATCCCCAACCCCCTTTGACACCCCATGGGTCGTTTCCAATACACCTTCCCGAGATGGACGAATCTCATCCTCCCGATGGTCCTCATCGTGGGTATGACTGCGCCACTGTACGTGGCGTTCATGGTGGCCTGGGGCTTCAGTCCGGCAACGACGGACGTGGGGTACATGCCGTCCCAGCCTGTTCCCTTCAGCCATCGACTGCATGCAGGTGAACTGGGCATCGATTGCAGGTACTGCCACAACACGGTCGAGTATGCGGCGGTTGCAGCTATTCCGCCTACGGCAACGTGCATGAACTGCCATACGCAGATTCATCCCGAGAGCGAGCAACTTGCTCCTCTGCATGAGAGTTATCAAACCGGCATGCCCATGCAGTGGATCAAGGTCCACGACATGCCCGACTACGCCTTCTTCAATCACTCTGCACACGTTACGCGTGGTGTCAGTTGCGTCGAATGCCACGGTCGTATCGACACCATGGAAACCGTCTACCAGCACGAACGGCTCAGCATGGGCTGGTGCCTTGAATGTCATCGCGACCCCGCGCCGCATGTTCGCAATCCAGATCTCGTCACCCAGTTGGAATGGGGTTGGGACATGGGTGCTGCCGAACGATTGGCAGAGGGCGCCCACTGGCTCTCTTCCAACCACCTCAACCCTTCCCAGGACTGCTCGACATGCCATCGATGAAGCATGAAGATTCCGGCCGGTCCTACTGGCGAAGCCTTGAAGAACTGGCGGATACGCCGGAATTCAAGACGTTCATGCACCGCGAGTTTCCAGCGGGTGCATCGGAGTTGATGGAGGAGGATCGCAGGTCCTTCCTGAAGATCATGGGTGCCTCCATGGCACTCGCCGGCGTCGGCCTCGCCGGCTGTCGTCGATGGCCTGAACAGATGGTGCTTCCATATGCAGAGCGGCCCGAGGGTTCGGCTCCGGGCATGGCCGATGCCTATGCCACCATCATGGAACTCGGCGGTGTTGCGACGGGAACACTTGCAACGTCCTACAACGGCCGGCCGACGAAACTCGAGGGCAACCCGGATCATCCCGGCAGCCTTGGAGCAACGACGCGCTATACCCAGGCCAGCATCCTCGATCTCTACGACCCGGATCGCTCACGAGAGCCACGGATCGCCAGGGAAGAGAAACGAACCAAGGCAACATGGGACGAATGGAGTTCCTTCTCCGTCGACCATTTCGACGCATTGCGAAGCAGTGGTGGGGCTGGCTTCTGGATTCTCTCGGAAGCCACCCGGTCACCAAGCATCGAGGCGCAGCAGGCTGAACTTCGTTCACAGTTCCCCAAGGCCACCTGGGTTGCCTGGGAGCCATTGGCCAACACGAACGAAGCAGAAGGCCTGACCGAGGCGTTCGGCATCCGCGTTCGACCAGTCCATGACCTGTCGAAGGCCGAGTTGATCGTCTCCTTCGAATCCGACCTCCTCAACATCCATCCGGATGTCCTGAACCTCTCTCGCGACTGGGCGGCGGGTCGACGACCTGATCATGGTTCGATGAACCGGATGCTCGTCGTGGAATCTTCAATGAGCGTCACGGGCTCGAAGGCGGATGATCGCTGGGCCATGGCGTCTTCGAGGATCCCGGCCCTTGTTGCCCAGGTCGCGTCACTGATCCTGAACGATGCGTCATTGCTCCCGATGCCGTCTTCTCCAGCATATGCAGGCACCATTGCAGACCAGTTGAAGGCTGCTGCCGGGAAGGGTGCGATTCTCGCCGGGCCATCGCAGCCGGCATTCGTCCATCGCCTTGTCGCGATGATGAATGATGCCCTTGGCAATGCCGGGACGACCGTGTCCTACATCCGTGAGAACGCCGAGTCGATTCGCACCGCGTCCATCAAGGACCTGGCGGCGGGAATGGATGCAGGCGGTGTCGAGACACTGCTGATGCTCGGGGGCAACCCCGCATACGACGCTCCGGCAGACCTGCAGTTTGCAAAGGGGCTCTCCAAGGTCAAGGTGTCGATTCATCTCGCCGACCAGGACAACGAGACATCGCAGCTGTGCACATGGCACTTGAACCGATCGCACCCCCTTGAATGCTGGGGCGATGCGCGTGGCTGGGATGGAACCTACTCGGTGCAACAGCCGCTGATTCTTCCACTCTTCGATGGGCGAAGCCCAGTTGAACTTCTTGCGCAGATCAATGCCAGCTCATCACCCGCTGGATTCGACCTGGTCCGGAAATCGTTCAACAAGGTCAATGGATCCGGAGGCTTGGGGGAATCATTCGATCCTGCATGGCGCAGGACCCTGCACGCAGGTGTCCTCACCGGCTCGACCTCGGCCACGGAATCACTGAAGACACGAGGCGGCGGCCTGGAGAATGGAGCCAGGGCAGCGGCCGCCGCGTTCGATGGCAAGGGTGGGGGACTGGAACTGAGTTTCGTTGCAGGCAGTTCCGTCTATGACGGTCGCTTCGCCAACAACGGCTGGCTCCAGGAACTCCCGGACCCGATCACGCGGCTGACCTGGGACAACGCCGTGCTCATCGGTCCTTCGACGGCGAAGGATCTCGGCGTGGGAACCGGTGACATGGTGAAGGTGACCGCAGGAGGCGCTTCGGTGGAAGCAGCTGTACTCGTGCAGACCGGCACGGCCCCGGGAACCGCGACCCTGACGCTTGGCTATGGCCGCAGGTTTGCAGGACGCATCTGCACCGGGTCTGGATTCGACTTCTACCCGCTGCGTCGATCCGATGCGATGTGGTTCCAGGAAGGCGCTTCGATCACGCCCACCGGCGGCTCGTATCAACTTGGAACCGTCCAGGATCACTTTGCCATCGACTCGGTCGGCGGAAAGGGAACGGCCGCGCGTCTTCCCGTCCTGTTCAGGGAAGCATCGATCGAGACCTACAACCATGACCCGAACTTCGTTCGAGCGGGTGACCACGGTGCCCACGGGCTGTCCCTCTGGCAGGCCCAGCAGTTCGACGGAGCCCAGTATCGCTGGGGCATGTCGATCGATCTCAATGCATGTTCCGGCTGTTCCGCCTGCGTTGTCGCATGCCAGGCTGAGAACAACATTCCAATCGTTGGCAAGGACCAGGTCCTTCGCGGACGTGAAATGCACTGGCTCAGGATCGACCGCTACTACCGGTTCCAGGAGACCTCGCCGGGACAGTACGACACGGACCAGCCGCTGTCCGTCGCCAACCAACCCCTGACCTGCCAGCATTGCGAGAACGCGCCCTGTGAACAGGTCTGCCCGGTGGCGGCCACGGTGCACAGCAGTGATGGCCTCAACGTGATGGTCTACAACCGTTGTGTCGGCACTCGATACTGCTCGAACAACTGCCCCTACAAGGTTCGTCGATTCAACTACTTCGACTACTTCCGACGTGACCCCATGCGTGAAACGGGCCTGCTCCAGGTCCAGCCCGACTACTACGTGAAACTCCAGAGTGGCGGCGATCCACTGCGACGCATGCAGTTCAACCCCGAGGTCACGGTCCGGATGCGTGGAGTCATGGAGAAGTGCACCTTCTGCACGCAGCGTATCGAGGCGGCGAAGATCAAGACCAAGAACGAGTGGGTGAAGAAGCCCGAGGCCGAGAAGGCCGCGGCCAAGCGCATCGTCATTCCGGATGGGACGATTACGCCCGCCTGTGCACAGGCGTGTCCGAATGATGTCATCGTCTTCGGGGACCTGATGGATCCCGATTCACGTGTCTCGAAGCTTCACGCCAACTCGCGATCCTACGAGTTGCTGGGCGAACTCCACGTGAAGCCTCGCAACCGGTATCTCGCCCGCCTCACGAACTCGATCCAGGGCGAGCTGTTCCCCCAGGATCATTCCGGTGGTCACGGTACTTCCACCGACGAGCATGAGGAGTCACACGGGTGATGACGACCATGCCTGTCGACAACACGATTGAAGATCCACGTCATCGAAGCCCGCTCGTGCTCGGCCACGAGAATTTCGGCACGGTGACGGAGGAGATCTGCTGGGTCAACGAGTCTCCGAAGCCTCCGAAGGCCTGGTACGTCTCGCTGGTCATCTCGGCACTGGCGGCCAGCATGCTGCTGCTGATGATCGGCTACCTGATTCTCACCGGGGTCGGTGTCTGGGGGAACAACAACCCCGTCATGTGGGGATTCCCGATCGTGAATTTCGTCTTCTGGGTCGGCATTGGTCACGCTGGCACGCTGATCTCCGCGATCCTGTTCCTCTTCCGTCAGAAGTGGCGTACATCGATCAACCGTTTCGCCGAGGCCATGACGATCTTCGCAGTCATCTGCGCAGGCATGTTCCCCGGTATCCACATCGGTCGGGTCTGGCTTGCCTACTGGCTGTTCCCTATACCCAACCAGATGGACATGTGGCCGCAGTTCCGCTCACCGCTCCTCTGGGATGTCTTTGCTGTGGGTACCTACTTCACCGTATCCCTGATCTTCTGGTACATCGGAATGGTGCCTGATCTTGCCACGCTCCGGGACCGCGCGAATACCAAGGTGAAGGCGATTGCCTACGGAATCTTCGCTCTCGGGTGGCGAGGCAGCATGCGACACTGGCATCGGTACGAGCGTGCCTACCTGCTGCTTGCAGCGCTGGCGACACCGCTTGTGCTCTCCGTGCACTCGGTCGTGTCCTTCGACTTTGCCGTATCGCAGCTCCCGGGCTGGCATACCACGATCTTTCCACCCTACTTCGTTGCAGGAGCGATCTTCTCAGGCTTCGCAATGGTGATGACGCTGGCGATTCCAGCACGGGAGGTCTGGGGCCTGAAGAACTTCATCACGATGCGTCACCTGGAGAACATGAACAAGATCATCCTCGTGACCGGCTCGATGGTGGGCTATGCCTACAGCACCGAGTTCTTCATCGCCTGGTACTCGGGTGAACTCTACGAGCAGTTCGCCTTCATCAACCGGGCCTTCGGCCAGTATGCATGGGCCTACTGGATCATGGTTTCCTGCAATGTGCTCGTACCCCAGGTCTTCTGGTTCAAGAAGGCCCGCACAAGCATCTGGCTCATGTTCATCGTGTCACTTCTCGTGAACGTCGGCATGTGGTTTGAACGCTTCGTCATCGTCGTGACGTCCTTGGCGCAGGATTTCCTTCCAAGCAGCTGGGGGTACTTCACCCCGACGTGGGTCGATGTATGCACCTTCATAGGCTCCTTCGGTCTCTTCATGACCCTCTTCCTCCTGTTCATCCGCTACCTGCCGGTTCTCGCCATGTCCGAGATCAAGGGCGTGATGCCGGCTGCAGATCCTCATGCCGAGCACCATGAGCCGGTCGACACCCTCGGCCAGGAGGTGCAGGAATGAGCCAGCAGACCACGCAACGCTCCTGGGGGTACGCCGCGGAGTTCACCACGCCTGCTGCGATCACGGCTGCGGCGAAGCAGGTCGCCAGTGCCGGGTACCGCTGGTGGGATTGCCACACGCCCTTCCCGGTTCATGGACTGGATACGGCCATGGGCGTCAAGCCGACCATCCTTCCGATCATCGTGTTCTTCGGTGGACTTACCGGGACGATGCTTGCCGCCTTCCTCCAGGTCTACACGAACTCATTGCAGGTCGACCTCTGGGCGATCGTGCCGGTGGTCGGGTACCAGTTCGAGGTCTCGGGCAAGCCGCTCATCTCGGGTCCCGCCTTCATCCCTGTCCTCTTCGAGTTGACCGTCCTGCTCTCGGCTCTCACGGCAGTAGGGGCCATGCTCCTGCTCAATGGATTGCCGAGGCTCTACCACCCCGTATTGAAATCACCGAAGCTCGCCCGGATTACGGACGACCGTTTCTTCCTCGTCATCGAGTCACGCGACCCGGAGTTCGCTGATGAGAAGACACGCACCTTCCTTGAATCACTCGACCCCGTCTCGGTCGTAGAGCTGGAGTCCTGACTCGTGCTGCCTGAGAAGCTCAAGACGATGTTGTCCGACCTGCCGCCGGGGTTCTTGTACCTCGTGCTGCTGGCGACCAGTCTTGCGCTCGTGCCACCGGCGATCATCCTCCGCGCTCGAGCCGTTCCAAGCCAGCACCGTCGCATTCACATCATCCAGAACATGGACAACCAGCCCAAGTACTTCGACCAGCAGGAGAACCTGCTGTTCCGCGATACGCGCTCGATGCGGCCCAGGGTTCCCGGGACTGTTTCCCGCTCGCAGATGGTCGGTGATACGCATTACTTCCTGGGCACTGTTGGCGGTGACTTCGCAACAACCTTCCCCTCACAGGTCGAGGTGAATGAAGAGCTCCTTGCCAGGGGTCGAACCTGTTTCGAGATCTTCTGCCTTCCATGTCATGGAGTCCAGGGCAAGGGCGATGGTGTCGTCCACCAACGGGCCATGGTGCTCCTGAATGCCGGTACGAATGGAACAACCTGGGTCCAGCCCAAGAGCCTGCATGAAGAGGCCATCCAGGAGTACCCGCTTGGCCAGATCTTCTGGACCATCAGCAATGGTGTTCGGAACATGGCAAGCTACAAGTCCCAGATCCGTGTCGAGGATCGATGGGCCATCGTTGCCTGGGTCGAGGCACTGCAGATATCGCAGGACGCATCCCCTGAAGACGTGCCCGGCGCTGATTCACTCCCCGTGATCAAGCATGTGCTTCCAGATGAGGACATGGAACAGGAGGGCGACTCGTGAAACGAATCGATCTCTCCAACGATGTCCTGAACCTCGGCGCCTTTGGTGGCAGGGTCTTCGTCGGCTCGGGTCTGCTGGGCATGGTGATCCTGGCCATCGCCTATGGCATCAGTGGCTCGGGGTCGCAGGCCGGATTCATGAAGAGTTGGCTCTTCGCATTCCTCGTCGTTGCAGCGATCTCGCTTGGCGCACTCTTCTTCGTCATTCTCCAGCACCTCGTGAAGGCCGGCTGGTCGGTGACCGTCCGTCGCATCGCCGAGGGAATGGCAGCGAACCTGTCGTGGCTCTGGCTGCTCTTCCTGCCCATCGCCTGGTATGTCTACTCGGGGCAGGGTGGCGCGTTGTTCCCGTGGGCGGATGCGGCGACTGTCGAGCATGACCATCTCCTGCACAAGAAGGCCGGGTACCTGAATACCGGGTTCTGGTTGATTCGCGCGGCCTTCTTCTTCCTGGTCTGGGGCCTCGTTTCGCGGTTCTATTTCAGTCTCTCGAAGAAGCAGGATGCCCACGGTGACGTGTCCTATACGAACCGGATGCAGCGTTGTGCTCCCATTGCGATGATCCTGTACGCCCTTACCCAGACGTTTGCCTCCTTCGACTGGATCATGTCACTTCAGCCCAAGTGGTTCAGCACGATGTTCGGTGTCTACTTCTTCGTCGTGAGTCTGACTGGTTTCTTCTCCTCGATCATCGTCCTCATCTGGTTCCTGCAGCGATCGGGCCGGGCAGTGCAGGGGATCACACGGGAGCATGTGCATGACCTGGGCAAGCTGCTCTTTGCATTCGGTGTCGTCTTCTGGGCCTACATCGCCTACAGCCAGTACATGCTCATCTGGTATGCCAATCTCCCGATCGAAACCTCGTGGTTCTTCCCACGACACCTTGGCCCCTGGTACTGGGTCTCCATCATCCTGATCTGGGGGCATTTCCTGCTCCCCTTCGTGCTGCTGATTTCGCGATGGACCAAGCGATGGCAGGGCCCCATGGTCCTCATGGCCGCATGGATGATCTGCATATTCATCATCGACATGTACTGGCTCGTCATGCCCGTCGTTCCAGAGGAGGCACTTGCAGCCGCTTCCAGTTACGACCAGTTGGCGGCTGATGTCGACAGTGGAGCCGTCTCGATCGGCTGGTCCCTGAACGCAGTTGACTTCATGCTTCCATTCGGCATGCTCTGCCTGCTCCTGTCAGGCACCATGTTCAACCTTCGCAAATGCACCCTCGTTCCTGTCGCTGACCCGCGACTTGATGAATCCCTTGCCTTCGAGAACTTCTGATCCATTCACAATGACACATGATGACTACAACCCGGAGTTCGACCACCTTCCCGGAAACACCGAGGATCCTCGGGGACGACCTGTGTGGATGCTGACGTTCATATCCACAGCGCTGTTCATCGTCACCGTCCTGGCAGTTGCCGCGATGTACTACGGGGCCGTGTACAGGGAAACACAGGGAAAGCTCATCTCGGTTCGTACGCAGGCTGCCCTGGTCATGCGAGAAGCCCGTGCCATGCAGGTTGAAGATGAACCGCACTGGGAAACATGGACGGATGCCGAAGGGGAACTCGTGGGTGAGAAATCACTCAAGATTCCCATGGACGATGCGGCGAGAATCATCATTGAACGTTACGGTTCGGAGAACAAGTGACTGCAAAATGACACAACTGCTTCTTCCAACACGACTTCTGAGCATGCTCGCCCTTCTTGCGTGCCCGGCGATCGCATCGGGCCAGGCGACGGTCATGCCTGGCCAGGTTGCTCCTGAAATGGAGGGGGTGGGCATCGAGCAGAAACTTGATGCACTCGTACCCAAGGATCTCGAGTTCGTAGATGCCGACGGTGGCACCGTTCGTATGGGGGACTTCCTCAACCGGGAGAAGCCCTTGATCCTGACACTCAACTACTACCGGTGCCCCATGCTCTGCAGCCTCACGCTCAATGGCATGGTCGATGGTCTCAGGGGCCTGGACTGGTCCATCGGTGAGGAGTTCGATGTCGTCACGGTCAGCATCAATCCTGACGAGGGGCCCGAGATTGCTTCCCGGAAGAAGAAGGCCTATGTCGCCCAGTACGGTCGTGAAACGGCGGGCAGTGGCTGGTCCTTCCTGACAGGTCGTGAGGACCAGGTCCGGCAACTCGCTGATGCGGTCGGATTCGGCTACCGGTATGACGAGGTATCCGGTGAATATGCCCATACCTCGAGCATCATCTTCCTGACTCCAGATGGTCGCATCTCGAAGTACATGAACGACGTGGTCTTCAAACCCAGGGATCTGCGACTGGCCATTGTCGAGTCATCCGAGGGTCGAGTTGGTTCAGCCATCGACACGCTGCTGCTCTTCAACTGCTTCCAGTGGGATCCGGAGCGGAACAGCTATGTCGCCTCGGCCTGGAAGATCATGCGACTTGGTGGTGTTCTGACCATCATCCTTGTTGCCGCGGGCCTTGTTGTTCTCGGTTTCCGAAACTCACGTGGAGACGGAACCGGCTCGGGCAAGGTCAACGGCAGTGCGATGACTGCAGGAGGCCCGACCTCATGATGTCGACCCTGGCAACCATCCTGCCTGCCATGCTTGGTGATGCGACAGGCCCGACTTTCTGGATGCCCGAAGCAGCATCGTCGGTTGCTGGTGAGATCGACTGGATTCTCGAGTTCATCAATGTCATCTCGTACATCTTCTTCTTCATCATCGTGTTTGCTCTTGTCTACCTGGCGGTGAAATACCGCCGCGATCCGGAACGGAAGCAGATCTCTGGCGATGGTCCGACGCATAACATGACCCTCGAGTTGACCTGGACCATCATTCCGACCCTGATCGTGCTGGTCATCTTCTGGGTCGGCATGGTCGGGTACATCGACCTGCGTGAATCACCCGATGACTCATACGAGGTGGGCGTCTTCGCTCAGAAATGGCAATGGACCTTCTCGCATCCCGAATACGGTGTGACGGAGGGTGGTGAACTGACAGTGCCCCTGGGGAGGCCGGTTCGCGTGATCATGACCTCGGCAGACGTACTTCACGCCTTCTTTGTTCCCGCCTTCCGTGTGAAACAGGACATCGTTCCAGGGCGATATTCCACCCTCTGGTTCGAAGCGACCAAGCCCGGCAGCTACCAACTCTACTGCGCCGAATATTGCGGCAAGGATCACTCGAAGATGCTGGCCACGGTGCGCGTGCTTCCAGAGGACGAGTTCCAGGACGCCATGGGCAAATTGGCTCGCGAGTACGAGGACCTCCCGGATGCGGACCTGCCTCGCTATGCACTGGTTCGCCTGTACAACCGCTGCAGTTCCTGTCACTCGCTCGATGGTTCGACCGGTACAGCACCCTCCTTCAAGGGGCTCTGGGATCGTACGACAGGTGGCAGCACTGTATTTACGGACGGCTCTTCGCTGAAGGATCACATGGGAAGCGGTGGCGAGTACGAAGTTCCTGAGAACTACATACGCGAATCGATCTTGAATCCCGGAAAGTACGTCGTGGAGAACTTTACAAACGTGATGCCCAACAACTTTGCATCGCAGTTGAAGCCACGGCAGATCGAGGCCCTGGTCCTGATGATGAAACACATGGATGAACTGGTGGACGAAGACGGCAATATCATCGAGCCACCGGAGACCGAGGAACCGAAGGAATCGGCCATGACCGAGACGACGGGGGATGGTGGTTGACATGACAACACTTGATACGGGACAGATGCAGAAACCCGACCTCGCGCCTCGCGATAATTACCTCACGCATACACGCGGAGCATGGTCGTGGTTGTTCACCCTCGATCACAAGCGCATCGGCATCATGTACCTCGTATGTGTCCTGTCAGCATTCTTCGTGGCCGGCATCTTCGCCCTGCTCGTGCGTACCCAGCTGCTCACGCCTGAAGGCACGATCATGGGCCAGGACGATTACAACCAGGCCTTCACCCTGCATGGCGCCATCATGGTGTTCCTGGTCATCATCCCGAGCATCCCGGCGGCCCTGGGGAACTTCGTGCTGCCCATCATGCTCGGGGCCAAGGACGTGGCCTTCCCGCGATTGAATCTCTTCAGCTTCTGGCTGTGGGTCTCCGGAGCCCTGTTCTTCGTGCTGGCCCTTGTCAGCGGGGGGCTCGATACGGGCTGGACCTTCTATACGCCCTACAGCACGGATCCCAACTCGGCCATGGGGGGCATGATTCCAGCAGTCACTGGTGCCTTCGTCCTCGGCTTCTCCTCGATCTTCACGGGGATGAACTTCATCGTGACCATTCATCGCCTGCGACCACCGGGGATGACCTGGTTCAGGATGCCCCTCTTCCTCTGGGGGATCTACGCAACAGCCATTCTCCAGGTCATGGCAACCCCGGTCCTGGGCATCACCCTGGCGTTGCTGGCTGTCGAGCGGGCCTTCGGGATCGGCATCTTCAACCCGGAGCTTGGTGGTGATCCTGTTCTGTACCAGCACTTCTTCTGGTTCTACTCCCACCCGGCCGTGTACATCATGATCCTTCCCGGCATGGCGATCATTTCCGATCTCATCGCCGTTCACTCGCACCGGCATATCTTCGGATACAAGTTCATCGCCTACAGTTCGATCGCCATTGCTCTCTTCAGTTTCCTCGTGTGGGGCCACCACATGTTCACATCCGGCCAGTCGCCGCTGGTGAACGTGATCTTCTCGGCCATCACGTTCTCCGTCGCGATTCCCTCCGCGATCAAGGTCTTCAACTGGCTTGCGACCATGTACAAGGGTTCCATCAGTTGGAATACGCCGATGCTCTACGCGATGGGCTTCATCTTCATCTTCACCATAGGTGGCCTGACCGGCCTGCACCTGGGGACACTGGCAACGGACATCCACCTCCATGACACCTACTTCGTCGTGGCGCACTTCCACTACGTGATGATGGGCTCGGCACTGATCGCCATGATCGGCGGCTTGCACCACTGGTGGCCGAAGATCACGGGCAAGATGTACAACGAGAACTGGGGCCGCTTTGCCTTCGCTCTCGTGTTCATCGGGTTCAACGTGACCTTCTTCACGCAGTTCATGCTTGGCAGCCAGGGCATGCCTCGACGCTATGCGACCTACCCCGCGGATGCCGGCTTCCAGATCTACCATGTCATCTCCTCGATCGGCTCCTACATTCTTGCTGTCGGTTTCTTCGTGACGGCCGGCTACCTGCTGCAATCGATGTTTGGAGGGCGTCGTGCTCCGGCAAATCCCTGGGGTGGCAGGAGCCTTGAGTGGCAGTGCAGTTCGCCACCGCCCCACGACAACTTCTCCGAGACACCGACAGTCGGTGATTGCTATGACTTCTCGGTACTTGAATGGAATGAAGACGAGCAGGGCTACGTCTGGAGATCAGATATCCCACACCCGGGCGAGGAGGAACCAGGGGGCCACTGAGCCCCATTGGAGCGACGAACCGTGTCTCAACTCGAGATCCAACCTGATTCCCACGGAACTGATCATGGTCATGACCACGATCACCCAGACCATCTTGGACACCACTGGGAGAACTCCAAGCAGCAGTTCGAGGCGGGCAAGCTGGGAATGTGGCTTTTCCTGGCGACGGAGGTCCTGCTTTTCGGCGGACTCTTCGTCGCCTATTCCGTCTGGCGTGGGAACCACCCCGAGATCTTCCAGTATGGCAGCCAGTTCCTCGACACCTTCTGGGGTGCCTTGAATACCGGTGTGCTGCTGGTCAGTTCAATGACCATGGCCATGGCCGTCACATTTGCTGCACGAGGCAACCGAAAGGGAATCGTCATCTGCCTGGTGCTCACATTGATGGGCGCTGCCGGCTTCATGGTCATCAAGTACATCGAGTACAGCCACAAGTTCCACGAGGGCTTCCTGCCGGGGTTCTCCTTCTACGAGGAACCAAGCGCTTCACACCTCTGGCTGCCTCTTGAACAGGAGCATGACCAGGATGTGGCGCATTCAACGCTTGAGACCGAAGCTCACAACACGGCCTTCGCTCATGAGACGACTGCCCGCGACGAGATGCCACTGCCGCCCCCGACGGCCGAACCGTCCGTGGTTCCCGCTGCAGGGACCGGGCCCGAGGGACTGACAACGAATGAACTGGCCCTGGAGACCGCCGAGTTCGCGGTATTCCTTCCGCCCTCGGTCATCGGGAACCTGGAAAACCAGGGGCCGGAACTGGACTTCGCCGAGCATCATGAGCCTGGCGAGGAACCTCATCTTCCGCACCCATTGCAGGATCCCGACCGACCTCCCAATGCGCAGAAATTCTTCACGATCTACTTCCTGATGACGGGCTTGCACGGTATCCACGTAATCATCGGGGGGTTTGTCATCCTGTGGCTTCTCCTGCTGACCCTGCGAGGTCGCTTCAGCAGGGGCTACTACACGCCGGTCGATCTCGGTGGTCTCTACTGGCACATCGTTGACGTCATCTGGATCTTCCTGTTCCCACTGTTCTACCTGATATGAGGAGTACGCCATGAGCGAACATCATGACGGACATGACAGTGGCGGACACGCCGTTTCGCACAAGATGCTGGTGATCACCTGCATCGCGCTTCTCTTCCTGACAGGAGTGACCGTGTGGGCTTCGAAGCTTGATTTCAATGAGTTGCAATTCCCCGAATTGAACATCATCATCGCTATCGGGATTGCCGTCGTAAAAGTGTCGATCGTCGGGCTCATCTTCATGCACCTGCGGTGGGATCGGCAGTTCACGGCCTTCGTCTTCGTAGCGTCCTTCGTCCTGGTGGGCCTCTTCATCTCCTTTGCGATGATGGATACGAAGGAATACCAGCCGGAGGTCATCCAGGCGAACTCCGAGCAGGTACAGCAGATGATCGATGCATTGCCTGCCGCTCCCAAGAGCGAGCACTGACTCGACGGTCGATCGGTGATGAACCGAAACGTATTTGCAACGCGCGCGGAACAGTTGCGGGCCAACCGGCAGGGACTGTGGCTCTTCCTGGGTGCGCTGGCGATCCTGTTCGGCGCAGCCATGCTGGTCGTGCTCAGCATCCGCATGCAGGCGATCGGTTGGCCGCGTGATCTTCCACCACTGCCGAGCACGCTCTGGGTGAGTACGGGCGTACTCCTGGGGGCGGGACTTGCATTGCAGTGGGCGGTGGTCGCGTCACGATGCCGGCAGATGGGAGAACTGAAACTCAGCCTGGCGGCTGCCCTGCTGCTTGCCTTGTGCTTCCTGGTACTGCAGACGATGGCCTGGTTCCAGTGGACCGAGGCCGTTGGGGAACTTGGTGCCCTGCAGGAGGAACACCGACTTGCCGAAACGGGTTTCATGCTCCTGACCGGTCTGCATGCTGCGCACATCATCGGTGGCCTTGTTCCCCTGGGACTCGTGGCCTGGCTGGCGATTGCCAGTGGGTTTGCGTCTCCTTCGCTACCAGGTACCACGATCTACTGGCACTTTCTCAGCGTGATCTGGATCTGCCTGGTCCTCTTCATGCTGTTCATGCTCTGAGATGAGCGAGCCACAACGGAATTGACCCCCGCAGTCGCCAGAGGAGTGGCGACCGCGAGGGTCAGGGGGAGAGGAGAGATTGTCGGGCCCCCGGCATGGAGAGAGGGTCGCCGGGTGCCCACCCGGCCGTGAAGCCGGGCAGAAGAGAAGGCCTTGGAAGTAAGACTGTTTCAGAGGCCCGGTGTTCTGCAGGGCTTTGAAATAAGTCTGACTCCCGCTGTGCACGCCTATTGAACACGACTCGACCATCAAACCAGGGATGTACCACGACATTTCTATGTGGGGCTTTTTCGCCCAAGTGCTGCCAAATGGCAGCCCCATTTCAAGGTTTGTTGTGACTGAAGGACCGCCTGGGGGTGTCAGTGAAGTTTCAATCCAGGCTCAAGTGCATTGATACTGAACCACAGGCCATGTCTGGCATCGATCAAGGTGCCTGTTTCGGCATCTCGAACCTCGATGGTGTCCGGGTCACGCCCGATCCGGAACTGGAGTCCCTCTTCCTCCACGATCCCGCCACGGGCTCGCTCCTGGAGGTCAGTCCATGCCCATGCCTGCAGGCCTTCGCCTGTCTCGACCAGGGTGATCCAGGCTTTTGGGTGAGGGCCGGTCTTTGGTGCCAGGCTCGGGAAGAGCATCGTGTCATTGACGTAGTAGGTTGATGGATTCGATTTCTTGTACCGCTTCTTCAGATCGGGGTCGGGCGCAACAGCCGTCGTTTCGGGATGCAACTGCTTCCAATTCGCCCAGGTTGTCAGGAGATGAGGGTGCGTGGAGATGTCAATTCCTGCTGCTGGCCCGGTCATCGTTCGCGCAAGGAATTGCGAGTGAAGTGGCTCGCCACCTACTCGATCGTCGTTGCGCTCGTAGAGGAGCGTATTGCCTCCCCCGACCAGTCCACTGATTCCATAGCGAGTCGCGGCAGTATCTCGTACCAGGACGCGGGCAACGGCGGTTGGCCAATGCCAGCTGACGAGAATGGGAACGCTGCCAAGTTCATCGTGAATCAGTTCATGCACGTGCAGAACCGACATGGGATAGGCGCGGGCCTCGCCATTGATCTCGACCCCGATGACCAGGTCCTTCGAAACCAGGTAGCGGGTCGAGCGTTTCGAATTCAACGTCTCGATCTCCCCCATGTCCAGGATGGAGGGGTCATTGATCACTGGAACCATGTCCCTGTGAAGGAGTGCTGGTTCAATGAGCGATGTTTCGAGAACACTGCTGGAGAGATCGAAGCCGTAGCTATCGACGGATGCTCCATCTCCAGGGGGTCGATCCACCATTCGCAGGATCGCAGGTGCCAGTGCCCAGCCCATCAGCAGCAGGCAGAGCATGCCTGCAGCGACCAGTACCCACCACCCATCACGCAATCTCATGCTCTGCAAGGGAGGTGCTTCAGGAGCCATCGGGTTTCCGCGTTTCAGGCGTTTTCACTGCAGCCGTATCGGGAACAGGTTGCAGGGTGAGTATGCCGGATCCAGGTGGTGGAGTTCGATGGTCGACGACCAGGGCACCCAGGAGGATCGGCAGGTACAGGAGGCTTGCCAGGAAGACTTTCCGAGCCGAGGTCCGGGTCGGACGTCGAAAGAAGGCGAACGCCATGAACAGGAACCCGATACCCAGCACCAGTGAGACGACTGCATAGAGGATGCCGGCCATCCCGACCATCGTGGCAGTGAGGCTCAGGGGAACCAGCAGGAGTGTCGTGAGGAGCACGACTTCACAGGTGATCCGTTCGCCGCCACGGATTCCGGGCAGCATCTTGAACCCTGCCCGGGCGTAATCCTCCCGGTAGAGCCATGCAAGCGAGAGAAAGTGGGGCAGTTGCCAGACGAAGAGGAGTGCAGCGAGAATCCACGCACCCATGGAAAAGGAACCCCCTGCTGCAACCCACCCGATCATCGGGGGAATGGCACCTACAACACTCCCCACGAGCGTGTTCAGAGATGTACGGAGTTTCATCGGGGTATACAAGAGCACGTAGATCAGCATGGTCAGCAGGGCCAGCCCTGCTGCTGGAAGCGGCACGAAGGCAACGAGGAGACACAGGCCTGCATACCCCAGGAGCATTGAGAAGATCCAACCATGCTGGGGGCTGATCGCGCCTGTCGGCATCGGGCGATTGCGAGTTCGTTCCATCAACGCATCGCGTCGAGCTTCGACCACCTGGTTCAGCCCACTTGCCGAGCAGGCACAGGCCATGGTTCCAGCAAGTGTCCAGAACAACTGGACCCAGTCAAGGGGTCCGACGCTTGCCGTGATGAAACCGACACCGGTCGTCACGACGACCAGCATGCTCAGCCGAATCTTCGTAAGGGTGGCATAGATCGACGGCAGGGTCTGCGTCGTTGCATCGGTCGAAGGTGTGGCGATGGGTTCTGCCATGGTCTTCCAGGGGCAGCAACTGCTGTACGGGTCGGCAGGGATGCCGGCCCGCACACTGCCCAGATCGGGCAGTATACCGACTAGAATCCCCGGCTCTTCCCTTGTCATCACACCTGGAGGCGAGTGTGCAGGCTGCAATGCAAACCAGGAGGGATACGATCCCACGTGCACTTGCGGTGGGCTTTGCGACTACGACGCTCATGTGGCTCTGCTCGTACGCGGCCATCCTGCAGCCGGGTTCACTTGCCGGTGACCTGATCTTCATCTTCACCCTGGTCATTCTTGTTCTTGGCGGCGGCTTCGCCGCTGCGATCGACAGGGGATGTACAGACGCAGGCCGTGCCATGCGTCGTGGGATCGAGGTCGGGTTGGTCTCGGCCGTAATCAACCTGCTCCTGGTCGGGAGCCTGCTCGGCAGCGGCATGGCGATGCTGTGGTGTCTTGGACTCTTTGCCAGTTCCATGTTCCTCGGGGGCCTTGGTGGTCGGCTTGCCTGGATCGGTGGCTTCGGGCTGAATCGAAACATCGACACCGTGAATTGGCCTGGCGGCTTTACCGCTGTCTGCGCCTGCCTGACATTCCTCATGCTGGTAAGCGGGGGAATCGTCACCGGGTTCGAAGCGGGCCTCGCCGTGCCCGACTGGCCCAACTCCTACGGTCACAACATGCTGCTCTACCCGTTGTCGGAGATGGTGGAAGATCTCCAGAGCGGCATCTTCTACGAGCATGCCCATCGCTTGACCGGCATGTTCGTTGGACTGGCATCAATGACACTCTGCGCCGTCCTCTGGTTCTGTGATCACCGAAGGATCGTGGGGCTTGCAGGATCACTCATCCCGCTGATGGTCATCGGGCAGGGTGTCCTTGGTGGCCTGCGCGTGACAGGTGTACTGACCTTGACCGAGGACCCGGCACTCCTGTCACCAAGCACGTTCCTTGGAGTCGTCCATGGCGTCTTCGGCCAGGTCGTCTTCGGAGGTCTGGTCTTCCTTGCAGCCATGACAAGTTGGACATGGATACATGGTCCTGCTTCCAAGGAGTCACCCGGTGCGCGTGCCGGTCGCATCCTGGCATGGGCTCTCCTGCTCCTGCTGCTGCTGCAACTTGTCATCGGTGCTGTCTATCGACACATGGCCATGGACCTTCAGCTCGAGGGCAGCCGGACCGGGCATATCCTGATGGGACATATCGCGCTGGCAGCCATCGTGATGCTCCTTGCCATCATCAATGGAGTCAGGGGCATGTCGACCCCGGCAGGGAGACCGATCCTTCGCCGGATCGGGTTGGCCCTGCTCATCCTCGTCGTGCTCCAGGTCCTGCTTGGCATTGCCGCGACCATCATCGTGCTGGGTCGAGGCCCGGACGAGCCGATCCCGGGAATCGAGGTCGTGATCACAAGCGCACACCAGGCCAATGGCGGCCTCCTCCTTGCTGCGTCGGTGCTCATGGTCGCCTGGCAGTACCGCCTCGAGAAGCCTCAGGGCGACTGATTGAACATGTTGATCATGTCGCGAGCCATTCGCCGTCGGCGTGGCTTGGTCATGAAGTTCGAATGGTCGGCACCCTCGACGAGTTCGACCTGTGCATCCGATCCGAGAGCCTTGAGCGTCTCCTGCAGTTTCCGCAGTGCACCATCCAGGTAGAAGGTGTCTTCACTGCCCCCGACGATGTGCAGTTTCCCTTCCAGGCGGGGGCCGATCTCATCCCATCGCTCCTGGACGAACAGGTTGATATCACACGCCTTCCAGGCCTCTGCGACCTCCGGATCGATGGCCCCAGTCTCGGGGTTGATCAGTCGCCGGGGCTTCCCGTCCTCTCCGACAGGACTGAAGGTCCAGTCGAAGGATCGAATCTGGCCTCCATCGCCCAAGGCTGCTTCCATTGACACGAACTGGTCGTACCAGATGCGTCGATTCGGCCCAAGGCGTGCAACGGCGCGACGCTGCCCCGACGTGTCCTTGAAGGCATTGGCTCCTTCCTCGTAGATGTTTATTTGCTGGAAGTCGCGGAAGTCAACCGGATCCGGAGCCGTCGACCAGGTCCCACCGAACACATCGGGCCAGTTCAACTGGAGCCAGAGGGACGCCCAGCCCCCGGATGAGTGCCCGGTCAGCAACCGACCCGAAGGCTCGGGCCTGAAGGGATACCTGTCTTCAAGGTATGGAATGAACTCCTCGACGAAGGCGTGGCTTCTTGGACCATTGCCTTCGGAATCGATGAATGCATGATGTCCTGTCCTCGTTTCAGCATCCAGGTGGACGATGAAGGCTTCCTTGGAAATTCCTGTTGATCCCCACATCCACATGGACATCGAGGCGCCCTGCAGGCTTCCGGGAAATCCCCCGATCACGTAGAGCACCGGCCACGTTCGATCCTCGTTGGGGTCATAGTCCTTTGGCGCTATGACACCAGCCCGGTGCATGATGCTCCGCCCCATGGCCTTGCTGAGCATCGGGCTTTCATGCTCCACCCACTCGAGACCTGTCACGTCCGGGAGTGCACGGCCTGGTTCCAGCGTGTCAGCCACGAGGCTCGTGTCTCCATTGAACTTCACTGGCATGGGCTGTGAATAGACCGTGCCGGCACCGGAACCGATGGAGCTGTTTTCTCCTCCTCGGAACACCGCCTGGGCGACCCAGTCCCGTCCGTTGAGTTCATCGATGGCAACGGGATGACCAGCCGACTGTTCGTCGAAGATGATGGGAGTTCCCGGTGTCCAGTCGACGACATCCACTCCGAAGAAGGGACTTGGGTTGAACCAGTCGGGGCCATGGCGGGGTTCACGCCTGGGTGAACTGCCGAGCATGACGTAGACACGCCCCGTGTAGGACTCGATCAAGCCCTCATTCGCATCGACGATGAAGCGGGTCTGGGGTTGTTCGATGCCGGACGCAGGCGCAGCCAGCAGCAGGAGGCCTGCAAGTGCGACACGATGCATCATGGCTCGGATGTTCGTCGGGCACGAGCAAGGGGGGCAGGTTTGAGTATTTCTTCGAGCGCAAGCACCGAGTAGACAGTGACCAGTTCATCATGCCCTTCCATCCATCGCTCTTCGCCGTTCACCCATGAGCCGTCATCCCGCTGTCGTGACACGATGGCATCAACCAGTTCCTGCCGCCAGTCATGGTCGACGCCCTCGGTATCGGTGATGATCGGTTGCTGTGCCGCTCGAAGCGCCCGGGCCATGGCAAGGTAGTAGTAGTAGAGCCCCTGCTGGCCGACACCGGGATTGGAATCGAAGGTGTAGTTCGTTCGGAGCCAGTTGTAGGCGGCCTGGACCCGGGGGTCATCAGCCGTGAGGCCCGCGTGAATCAGGCTCTTGAAGCCTGCGTAGGTCATGGAGCCGTAACTGCGAAGGCTGCGAGGACTGCCTGCCTGCAGGAGTTCACCGTGCCGACCTTCACCGGCGTACTCGGAAGCCATTGATTCCCCGCCGTTGGCGGGTGTGTAGACGAAGCCACCATCATTCGCTGCCCAGGCAGCATCATTCACCGACTCGAGGTTCTGGGTGCGGGAAAGAAAGACAACGGCTTTCTGGAAGGCAGGGTCATCAGGACTCATGCCGGAATCGTGCATGGCCTGGAGCATGGCCTGGGTATTGGACAGATCCGGTCGTCCTCGTGATCCATACCCGGCGCCGCCGAACCAGTCCGCTCGAGTGCCGATGCCTTCTTCCTGGTCCCATTGATGTTCGGCAAGCGAAGCAACTCCTTCCTGGATCGCGTCACGGAATCGATCGTCATCCAGGCTGGCAATGCCGCTGACCATCGCTGCGGAAACATAGTTGGACAAGGCCCCCGCATCGATGGTTCCATCCTCGGCCCGTGTCGAGAGGAGCGCCGTGACTGCTGTTTGCATGTTGGCGTCCTGGTCCAGTTCATGTCCGCGCTGGGCGAATGCCTGGACCGCCATGGATGTTGTTGCCAGGGCAACTGGTGATGTGTTCTCCGGTTGATCGGTGGGAGTTGCATCAAGGCCCCGCATCCAGGTTCCATCTTCGCCTTGGCGGCGGCGAAGATGTTCAAGTCCACGATCAATGGCATGCATGGCCTTGACCCAACTGTCTTCGGAGAGGGCTGCCTCATCCGCTGAATCGGCAATCCTGAAACTCGGTGGCATGGGCTGCACGATGGCATCGGGCAGTGGTGGGAGGTCTCCCTCGGTGATTGGCTGCGGGTCGATGCGTGGGTCAAGCGGACCCACGGGCTCGACGAGCCATGGCCGCGTGCCGGGCTTCTCGCTGCTCTCAGGTGCTGCTGCAATCAGCAGGCAGAGCCCGAGGCAGAAAATGAGAGATGAAATCCTGTCCATGGCATAATCCTACCTTCTGGGGGAGAATCATTGATGCTCCGCGGCGGGAAAGAGGACAGTGCCATGACAACGAATGAGCCCTATGACATCGAAGAACCGGCCATGTCCGCTTCGCCGGCCTTGCCGGGAGAGGTCGAAATTCGGGAGAATGCGGATGAACTCTTCGACTTGCTCGCAGCGGAACTGCTCATTGCCGCCGAGCAGCATGTTCACCTTGGCAACGAGTTCAACCTGGCAGTCTGCGGGAGCCGCAGCATCGAGCGATTCATAGAACGTCTCATGTACGACCCTGACATGAGGAGTTTCCCCTGGGAGAGAACGCATTGCTGGCTTCTTGATGACACGAATGCAGGTGTCCGATTCCAGCGGCTCTGCGATACGCTCATACCACATTCAGGCATCGGCGAAACCAACCTGCATGCAACGTCATCTGCAATGGAAGTTGCCGGTTTCGATTTTACGCTGCTTGACGTTGGCGCTGATGGCCGTATCGGTGGCCTCCTTCCGAAACCCAGTGGTGAAAACACGTGCGTGCCGGCAGCCACGATCAACCAGTCGACCTTCCTCGCACTTGTTGCGATGGGCAGTGAAGTACAGGAGATGCTCCACTCCCTGGCGGATTCCAGTGAAGAGACACTTCCAGTCCAGGGAATCCAATCCTGTTCCGGTGTGACGAAGTGGTACCTTTCACCGACGACACCCGAGGACGAGATGAAGCCCTGGTCGGGCTGAGTTCATTCCCCGCTCAGTTCTCTTCCATCCCCTTGTCGATCCTCTCGAGCATGGCCCAGCGAGCGTAGAGTTCCTTGACACGCACCTGCGCGTCTGAAAGCGCCTTGTAGGTCTCTGTTGCCTGGACATGATTCGTGAGCAAGGCTGGATCTGCCGCCCGGGCTTCCAGGAGTTCGACCTGGGCTTCTGCATCCAGGATCACTTCTTCCATGGCCTCGTATTCCTTCTGCTCCTTCCAACTGAGTTTCCGTGGACCAGTTCGTGCCCGGGGCTGCGAGGTCTTCACCTTCGCTGCGCCCGCATCCCGCTTTGCTGCAGTTGCGGCCTTTCGGCGCGCGGTATTCCATTGTTCATAGGTCTGGAAGGCCTTCGCTCCGCCCGAGTCGTCAAGCCCGATGTATTCAGTTGCAAGCCGATCAAGCATGAACCGGTCGTGGGTCACCAGGACGATTGCTCCTGGAAACTCGAGCAGAGCCTGCTCCAGCACCTCCAGCGAGGGAATATCGAGATCATTCGTGGGTTCATCAAGCAGCAGCAGATCGGCCGGCTTGAGCATCAGGTTCGCGATCAGCACCCGGGCCTGTTCTCCTCCCGAGAGATTACTGACGAAGGTTGCCAGTTGCTCGGGCTCGAAGAGGAATCGCTTCGCCCACCCCGTGACATGGATCATCTTCCCGCGGTAGTCCACCATGTCGCCGACCGGGCACAGGGCCTCCTGCAGCGTCTGGGTCGGAACCAGGGTGCCGCGGTGCTGGCTGAAGGTGACGATGCGCAAATCTGGAGCCTGCTTGATGGTTCCGGAGTCCGGCTCCAGTTCTCCACTCATCAGGCGAAGCAGGGTCGTCTTTCCCGATCCATTGACACCGAGGAGTCCCAGTCGCTGCCCGGGTGTGAGCACGATCTCCAGTGATTCGAAGAGGAGCTTGTCACCCATCGACTTGGACACGCTGTGCAGGGCAAGGAGTTTCTTCGTCTTCCGCTCCGTGGCCTGGAACTCGATGTTCGTGGTCTTCGATGGGGCCTCGTTGCGTGTCTTCGTCTGCTTCAACTCCTCCCGTCGCATTGCAGCGGCTTCCACCTGCGTCTTGTTCCGGGTCTGTCGGCCCTGGATTCCCTGGCGCAGCCATGCGGTGTCACGTCGAACCTTGTTGGCAAGGGCCGACTCGGCTGCAACCTGTGCATCAAGGAAGGCATCCTTGCGGCGAAGGAATTCGGTGTAGTCGCCCTCTGCCTTGAAGGTACCACCGGGGTAGGCAGGGGAGAGTTCGATGATCCGGCTCGCCGTGTTCTCAAGAAACATGCGATCGTGGGTCACGAACAGCATGGCCATTGGAGCCTGTTGGACGAATCGCTCCAGCCACAGCACGCCTTCCAGGTCGAGGTGGTTCGTCGGCTCATCAAGCAGGAGCACGTCTGGATCCCGGGTCAGGGCGCATGCAAGGGTAAGTCGCTTGCACCACCCACCCGAGAGCGTGGCGACTGGTCGATGGAAGTTCTCGAACCCGAGCTTCGAAAGCGTGATGGAAGCACGTGTTTCAATGTCGATGCGATCGCTGTCGTTGGACTTCACATGGTCCATGACCGCTGACAGGGGAGTGGCATCGTCCTTGAACTGGTCATCCTGGCGCACATAGGCCACCTCCAGGCTGCGTCGCCGTGTAATTTCGCCTTCATCTTCATGCTCCAGGCCTGCAAGGATCTTCAGCAGGGTCGACTTGCCGGCTCCATTTGGACCAATGAGTCCAATACGGTCTCCTTCTTCGACGTGGAGTGCCACATCCTCGAAGAGCAGGTTCGCCGGATAGGACTTTGACAGGTCTCGTGCGGAGAGAAGCGTGCTCATGATCGGCCGCCGAGGTACTCCTCGAGGATGATCGCCGCGGCGATGGCGTCGTCGCGTCGACCACGAAGCGGTCCGGTCTCGGCCAACTTCCGTCTCGCGGCATCCGAGGTCAGCCGTTCATCCTGCACGTGTACGGGAAGCGTCGTATGTGCTGCAATACGTTCGGCAAGAGTACGGGTTTCCTCGGCCGGTTTCCCTTCGGTGCCATCCATGTTCAGAGGCAGGCCGACGACGATTGCATCGGGACCATGCTCCTCGATCTGGGTCGTGACAGCGGCGAGCAACGCAGCTTCATCGGGAGTATCAACGACGGCGACCGGCATGGCGCTGCCCGTTTCGTCGTCACCGACAGCGATGCCGGTTCGCTTCGTTCCAAGATCCAGGGCGAGGTAGCGCACGTCAGCGCCGTTCCTCCTCGACGGCATCAACCAGCGCCTTGACGTCCTCCGCCCGGTCTCGTGGGCAGACGAGTGTCACGGAGTCGGTATGCACGATGACCAGGTCATCACACCCGATTGTTGCAATGAGGTGATCCGGATCCTCGGTGACTGCGAGCATGTTCGATGATTCAAGGTGGACGGCAGGACCATTTGATCGGTTGCCCTGTTCATCGCCTTCGAGGGTTTCGCCATAGCTTGGCCAGCTGCCGATATCCATCCAATCAACCTCCATGGGAATGGTACAGACCTGGTAGTCATCATCCGCCGACGCCGGTTCCATCAAGCCGTAGTCGACGCTTGTACGTGGAAGAGTAGGGTAGATCTCGTTGAGCACCGTGTCCTGTTCGTCACCATCCCAGGCATCGGCGATGCGGGCCAGCCCGGCACTCGCTTCAGGCTGGAAGCGACCGATCGCCTCAAGCACGGTCGAGGCCGAGAAGACGAACATGCCACTGTTCCAGGCGAAGTCGCCGCGTTCCAGGTAGGAGGTGGCGGTTGCTTCATCAGGTTTCTCGACGAAACGACCCGTGCGATGAGCTCCATCGAATCCCTCGATCTCATCCCCGAGCTGGACATAGCCATAGCCGGTGGCGGGATAGGTCGGGGTGATTCCGAAGGTGACCAGCCTGGAGGGATCGTTCTCGGCGAGGTCGAAGGCCAATGCCAGGCACCGTGCGAACTCGGATTTGGGTTCAATGATGTGATCAGCAGTCAACACGGCGAAGACCGCGTCCGGATCACGCCGGTGCAGCACTGCGGCGGTCAGGCCCACGGCGTTGAGCGTGTCGCGCCCGCAGGGCTCGCCCAGGAGGCGATCTTCGCTGAACTGAGGAAGGCGGGCACGGACGGCGGGAAGATGTCCCTGCCCGGTGCAGATGAGTTGCCGCTGGGAATCGACAACACCTTCCAGTCGCCCTGCGGCGACTTCAAGCAGCGACTGGCCGTCGATGAAGGGGATCAACTGCTTGGGCTGTTCCCGGCGGCTCATGGGCCAGAGACGCGTACCGGCGCCGCCAGCCATGATCATGGCCCAGCGGCTCATGCAACCGTCTCCTTGAGGCGATAGACAGCAGCCAGGAGATCTTCGGGTGTTTCCACGTCCGGGTTTGTTGAAGCGGCATGTTCAACAAGTCGCCTCGCTTCCGAGGCCGATTCTCCAAGCGAGGTGAGCATCGTGATGGTGTCCGTGGCGATTGGCCGCAGGTGCTCACTGAGGGAGACACCAACGAACCCGGCAGTTCCCAGCACGAAACCATCAACCTTCCCAGACAGTTCGGCAATGATCGTTTCCGCAGTCCGCTTGCCGATCTCCGGCAGGGCTGTCAGCCGGACGACGTCACGGGCCACGATGGCGTCGGCAATTTCCGCGAAGGGCAGTTGCAGGGCACGAAGGGCCTTGCGGTAGCCGATGTTCTTGACAGTCGTAAAGAGCTCGAAGAACGCCCTGTCACTTTCCGAGGCAAAGCCGACAAGTCGTGGAAGCATCGAGGCTCCCTGTCCATGGCTTTCCAGGTAATGAAGGGTCTGGAACTCGACCGGATCTCCCTCCCGGCCGGCCAATGCATGGACATCGGCAGCAGGAACGAGCACCTCGTACGTGATGGCGTCGCATCGCAACAGGGCTCGCCCGTCATCGGTCGTCCTGACCAGGGTGCCGTTGATCCTGCTGATCATGCAAGCAGTCTAGCAGGCGCGGTCGAACTCAGAACGGTCCATGCTCTGGAAGTTCCAGGGGAAGCGTTTCTTCATTGGCTTTCCAGCCGCTGGCCTCGATGATTCGTTGTCGCAATCGATCCGCGATTACGCGTGGATCCCGTTCCCCGTCGTAGGGAATACGGTCGATGAAATGCACCTTGGCATGGCTCAGGCC
>JAYZBD010000072.1:0-10090 GCA_036339395.1 Planctomycetota bacterium
TATCCACGCTGGTACATGTTCAGGGCACGCGTATCCAGTTCGTACCAGTATCGATTGCCATAGGGATACAGCCACCCGTCATCATCAGGAGAGTCCCCGGGATTCCAGTCGTTGTAGAGGAATCTCAGGTTGCCGAAGAAGGTATGGCCTCCGTCGAACTTCGAGAGAAGGTAGAGGTTGGTCTCGTATTGCCGGAGCGTGCGGCTGCTGCCAGTGGCCTCGTCGAGGCTGGCAAGTCCAAAGCGGAATGAGCCACCCACGTCGAGGGTCAATCGCTCGGTTACGGTCTGGGCATCTGCCATCTGCCTGCGGTAGGCCATGTCCTGGTCCTGGAGTTCCTGTTCCAGGCGTGTGATGACCTCCAACTGGCGATTTGCTTCCACGGCACCACCCTGGCCATGTGCGACCGATGCCAGTGCCAAGAGGGCCAGGCAAACGCTGGTGAGTGGAAAATACGCCTTTGAAGCCACTGCAGGGAACTCCTCTGGGAGGCATCAGCCTCCATCAAGTCTACCACCATTTTGTATCGGGCCACCGTGTCTTGACTTCGTACGAATATCACATTCGATGAAGTCTGATCCGGCATTGCGATGGCAATAGGAGGTCCTTGATGGCATCATGTCACCATGGACGTACTTATTACAGGAACCGGGGATGCTTTTTCGAGCTGGCACCATGGCTCGAGTTCGCTTGTTCGTGGCCCAGGTGGCTGGATTGCCATTGACTGTCCCGGGGGGGTTCTGCGGGCCTGGCGTGAGGCATCCGAGGTGTCGGGTTGCCTGGTTGATCCCTTCGAGGTCAAGGACATCATCCTGACTCACCTCCATGGCGACCATTGCGGCGGACTTGAGACGATCGGTTTCATGTTCAGGTACATGTACCCGGGAAGCAAGGGCGAACCAGGGCCTCGGCCACGCCTTCATGCATTACCGGAAGTACTCGAACGAACCTGGGAGCGACTTGCTGCAGCCATGGATGGTTCACGCGGAACATCCGAGGCGGTGCATGAACTTGAAACCTACTTTGATCCCCATGCACTGGCCGAGGGCGGAGAGGTCGATGTCGCGGGGTGTCGTGTCAAGGCAAGAAGGACATCACACGGAATTCCCACGGCGGCACTCCTGGTTGCCGGTCCAGATGGCTGCCTGGGCTGGTCATCGGATACCGAGTTCGACTCCGAACTGGTGACCTGGCTTTCGGAGTCCGACTGCATCGTGCACGAGTGTGGCGAAGGTCCCAAGCATACGACCAGCGAGGAACTGTCCACGCTCCCCGAGGAGGTGCGATCGCGGATGCGGCTCATGCATCGACCCGATACGGCCCCCCCGATTGGTCACGGGCTGTCTCTCCTGGGCGAAGGGGAGTTGCTCTGCATCAAGAGCGGCACCTGAAGGTCGATCACCTCTTTTCGTTGCCCGGATCCAACGGGGCGAATACGATACCCCTTCTCATGGCTGAAGCGACGCACAACCCGGAACGCGCGACTGCATCGATTCTCGATCCTTCGGATACCTTCATCCACAGGCACATCGGGCCCGATGGCCTGGACATCGCGAGGATGCTCGAGGTTCTCGGCGTCGATTCGCTTGATGCGATGACACGCCTTGCAATGCCGGATTCGATTCGACATGGGTGCAGCCTTGATACGGGCCTGCCTCGTGGAGAACATGATCTGCGACGTGAACTGGAGGACATCGCCTCTCTCAACACGATCAAGCGGTCGTGTATCGGCATGGGGTACTACGGCACGATCATCCCCCCGGTCATTCAGCGAAACGTCCTCGAGGATCCGGGTTGGTATACGCAGTACACGCCGTACCAGTCCGAGATCTCGCAGGGTAGATTGGAAGCACTCCTGAATTACCAGACGATGGTCAGTGATCTGACCAACCTGCCGGTTGCCAATGCTTCACTGCTTGATGAAGCAACCGCGGCAGCCGAGGCGATGGTGATGTGCAGGAAGGCCTCCCGCTTGAACGAGGGTCTCTTCTTCGTTGATGCAGCATGCCACCCGCAGACGATCGCGGTCCTCCAGGGGCGTGCAAGGCATCTCGGCATCGAGGTGCGTGTCGATGACCTTGCGAACTGTGATCCAGCGAATACAACCTGCTTCGGGCTTCTCATCCAGTACCCGGATACGGATGGTCGTGTCGTCAACCACGAGCAGCTCATCCAGCAGGTGCATGATCACGGGGGGCTGGTGGTCATGGCGACGGATCTGCTCGCCCTGACTCTCCTGAAGCCACCCGGCGAGATGGGCGCGGACATTGCCGTGGGTTCAGCACAACGCTTCGGCGTTCCGATGGGGTACGGAGGTCCCCACGCAGCGTTCATGTCGGTACGGGAAGCGCACGTACGAAAGATGCCGGGTCGTCTCATCGGCGTGTCACGGGATGCCAATGGCGAGCCTGCACTGCGCATGGCGATCCAGACACGTGAACAGCACATCAAGCGTGACCGGGCTACGAGCAATATCTGCACGGCGCAGGTGCTCCTGGCGATCATGGCTGGTTTCTACGGCGTGTACCACGGCCCGCATGGTCTTCGACGCATCGCGATGCGAGTACACACGTTGACGACGGCGCTTGGGCGTGGCCTGCAGCAACTGGGACATGACACGGGCCAGGGCACCTGGTTCGATACGTTGAAGGTCAATGTCGACGGAAGCGACATCGACGGAATTCATGAGCGAGCGGTTGAAGCGGGATACAACCTCCGGCGATTCGACGATGGCGAATCAATCGGGATCTCCTTCGACGAGACCTCGAAGCGGGAAGACGTCCTGGCCCTGCTCACGGTCTTCTCCAATGGCGAGAACATCGAGTTTGATCCATTCGACGGGCTTGAGAACGTTTCGGATGACCTGCCGGAAGCACTTCACCGTCGCAGTGGGTACCTCGAGCAGGCGGTGTTCAACTCCTATCACTCGGAAACGGAATTCCTTCGATACGTCACCTGGCTCAAGGGCAGGGACCTGTCGCTTGCACAGTCGATGATTCCGCTCGGCTCCTGCACCATGAAGTTGAACAGCACGACCGAGATGCTCGGGGTGACGTGGCCGTCATTCGCCAAGCTTCACCCATTCGCCCCGGTCGACCAGGCTGGTGGATACATGGCGCTCATGGAGCAGTTGGAGGAATGGTTGGCGGACTTGACCGGCTTCAAGGCCGTCTCACTTCAGCCCAACGCTGGTTCGCAGGGCGAATACTCGGGGCTCGTGGTCATTCGGGCTCTTCATGAGCACAGGGGTGAAGGCCATCGGAACATCTGCCTGATACCCACTTCAGCGCATGGAACAAATCCTGCAAGCGCCATCGTGGCCGGCTACGAGGTCGTTCCAATCAACTGCAGTGACGGCGACATCGAACTGGAAGACCTCGAAGCCAAGGTCAAGGCCTATTCCGATCGATTGGGTGCCATCATGGTCACGTACCCATCGACGCATGGAGTCTTCGAGGAGTCCATTCACCGGATCTGTGAACTGGTTCATGAACATGGTGGTCGCGTCTACCTCGATGGAGCCAACATGAATGCCATGGTGGGGATCAGTCGTCCCGCCGACCTCGGCGCGGATGTCTGTCACCTGAATCTTCACAAGACCTTCTGTATTCCACATGGCGGTGGAGGGCCGGGCATGGGTCCCATCGGCGTGACGGAGGAACTGGCTCCCTTCCTCCCGGGCCACCCCGTGGTCCAGCCGACTTCGGCAGGTGCTCAATGTGTCGAAGCAGTCTCGGCGGCGCCCTACGGAAGCCCGAGCATCCTCCCGATCTCCTGGGCATACATCGCGATGATGGGAGCCAGTGGACTGATTCGAGCGACGCAGGTCGCCATTCTCAATGCCAACTACATGGCCAGGAAACTTCGAGACCACTATGACATCGTGTTCAGCAATTCAAACGGCTACTGCGCCCACGAGTTCATTCTCGACTGCAGGCCGTTCGAGAAGAGTGCCGGTCTGCGAATCGACGACATCGCCAAGCGACTCATGGACTATGGATTCCATTCACCGACCATGTCCTGGCCGGTGGCGGGAACACTGATGATCGAGCCGACCGAGAGCGAATCGCTGGCCGAGCTGGATCGATACTGCGAGGCGCTCATCTCGATTCGAAACGAAATCAGATTGATCGAGGATGGCGATGCCGACCAGGAGGACAATGTTCTCAGGAATGCACCGCATACCGTCGAGATGATCGGTTCCGATGAATGGTCGCATCCCTACTCCCGCTCTGAAGCGGCCTGGCCACTGCCCTGGCTCCGTGACCGGAAATTCTGGCCACCCGTAGCCCGGGTCGACAATCCCCATGGCGATCGAAACCTGGTCTGCAGTTGCAGCGCCTGAGCCATCCCTGTGGAACCTTGTACGGTATGCATCTGCGGCACATCGCAGCAGGAGGGATCTACGTATGAAATCGTATCTTCGAATGGCCACATTCATGGCCGCCGTTGTTGTTTTCTCAACCAGCAGCAATGCAGAACTTCGGATGCCATCCATCTTCGGGGACCACATGGTGCTGCAACAGGGGCAGGTTGTTCCGATCTGGGGTTGGGCTGAACCAGGCCAGCGGGTCCACGTCGAGATCGAGGACACTCCAGGAGGCAGTCATTACGTCCGGACCGATGCCGATGGACGATGGCAGGTATGGCTTCCAGCGATGGAGGCTTCCTCGACACCCAGGTCGCTTCTCGTCGAGGTCATCAGTCCGGCACGGAAGGTCGTCGAGCAGGTGGAGTTCAAGGATGTCCTCGTCGGGGAAGTCTGGGTCTGTTCCGGGCAATCAAACATGCAATGGACGTTGTCTGCATCCGGGCTGCAGGATATCGATCTCTCTTCTGCGGATCATGACCAGATCCGCATGTACAACGCGCAACGAACCAGCCACCCGGAGCCACAGGATGATGTTCCCGGTTCCTGGGTCGTGTCTGGATCCGATACGGCGCCCGGCTTGTCCGCTGTGGCGTACTTCTTCGGGCGGGATCTGCAGCACGAGCTTGGTGTGCCAATCGGGCTCGTTCACATTTCCTGGGGCGGGTCGACCGCCGAAGCGTGGACGAGCCGGGAACGACTTGCAGCCATGCCGGAAACCAGCCCAATCCTGTCGCGTTTCGATGCATCCTTGAAGCCCGACCCGGATACGGAAGCCTTTGCCTCCATCCTGCACGATGACACGTCCTGGGAGGCGGTGGATCTTCCGTCCCTGTTCAAGGACCAGGGAGAGGATCTCGACGGCGTCGTCTGGTACAGGCGACACATGGATATTCCGGCCGACTGGGTCGGGCAGTCCCTGGAACTGACCCTCGGACCCGTCGACGATGCGGATCACACCTATTTCAATGGAGTTCTCGTTGGCCGAGGAACGAACTGGCAGGCTCCTCGTCGCTATGTCATACGAGGTGGCCTGGTCCAGGAGGGACCAGCCCTCCTGAGCATCCGTGTCCAGGATGATCACGGCCTGGGAGGTTTTTCCGGAGCGGCAGGCGACATGCAGTTGGGGCCGGTGGGCAGCCAGGAACGGAAGGAACTTTCAGGAACGTGGATTCGAAGAATATCCACCCAGCCGCGTGGTCGTGAAATGTCGATGAATCATCGGCCTGCACATCTCATGAATGCAATGCTGCACCCAGCCATTCCCTACGCGATCCGAGGAGCCATCTGGTACCAGGGCGAATCGAACGTCAGTCGTGCCGCCCAGTATGAAACACTCTTCCCGGCGATGATCGAGGATTGGCGTGCACGCTGGGGGCAGGGAGATTTTCCGTTCTACTTCGTCCAGTTGGCACCCTACAACTATGGTGCACCCGAAGCATGTGCCGAGTTGCGGGAGGCACAGTCCAAGGCCCTGCAACTTCCCAACACGGGCATGGCCGTGATCATGGATGTCGGCAATCCAGCCGACATCCATCCGAAGAACAAGGAACCCGTCGGGTATCGACTTGCCCTCATGGCATTGGGGGACGTGTACGACCAGGAAGTTGTTTCGCGTGCGCCGACATGCTGTTGTCTTGAAAAGAAGGGTGGCACGCTGGTTCTCCAGTTCGTCGGTGCATGCAGCCCCCTGTCTACTCGAGATGGCCGGGCTGCCTCCCATTTCGAGATTGCCGGAGATGACAAGGTCTTCCACCCGGCAATCGCGGAGATCGATGGCCAGTTCGTTCGACTTCGATCCGATGTGGTCCCTTCGCCTGTCGCGGCTCGCTTTGCCTGGGACGATGATGCCGAACCGAACCTTGTCGGGGCATGTGGTCTTCCAGTGGGACCGTTTCGAACGGATGCATGGCCGCGTGTGACCGAGGACAACTTCTGATGCGAACCCTGTTCGTCAGGGCCTGAGTACACGGATTCGAATCGTTTCCTCGAGTTCCTCGAGCCGCTTCAGTGCGTCGGTTCCCTTCAGCCGCCCGCAGTCCATGATCATGTAACTGAGGTTGCCGCTCGAGCGGAGATACTCGGCCGTAATGTTGATGTCATGCTCGGCGATGATTGCATGCATCTTGCTCAGTACACCGGGAACGTTCCTGTGGAAATGGAGGATCCGGACCTGGTCGTCGGGCCTGGTCGGAAGTTCGACTTCAGGGACATTGACCGCGGCGGTTGTCGTGCCCGTCGTGGCAAAGCGTGAAAGCTTGGTCGCGACTTCGACGGCGATCTGCTCCTGTGCTTCCAGCGTGCTGCCACCTATGTGGGGGCTGAGAATGACATTGTCCAGCCCGGCCAGTTCGCAGGAGTAGGAATCATTGTTCGTCGCCGGTTCATCTGGAAAGACGTCGATTGCTGCCCCGGCAATGCTGCCGGATTCCAGCGCGGATCGGAGTGCCTTGAGATTCACGACTTCTCCACGTGCATTGTTGATCAACACGGCTCCCGGCTTCATCAGTTCCAGTTGCTTTGAATCGACGAGTCCGCGTGTAACGGGTGTGTCGGGCACATGCAGCGTGACGACATCGGCTTCCTCCAGGAGTGAACCGAGGTCTCGACATGCACGGGCATTGCCAAGTGGCAGCACTGGAAGGATGTCGTGGTAGATCACCCGCATGCCGAGTGCTTCCGCCAGGACGGATACCTGTGATCCGATGTGTCCATACCCGACGATTCCAAGGGTCCGGTTCCGGACTTCATGTGCCGCTGTCGAGGACTTGTCCCACTGGCCTTCGTGGAGTTTCCTGCTTCGATCGAAGAGTTGACGATGCAGGGCGATGATCTCCGCGAGCGTCAGTTCAGCGACGCTTCGAGTGTTCGAGAATGGAGAGTTGAATACCGCTATTCCAAGGTCGGCTGCTGCATCGAGATCGACCTGGTTGGTACCGATGCAGAAGCACCCGATGGCTTCCAGGTGGGGCACGGTCCGCAGGAAATCGCCGGTAATCGCAGTCTTCGAACGAATGCCGAGCATCCGTGTGCCGGCAAGCTCACTGGCCAGGCCTTCAGCATCGAGGGCATGATCAATGCGATTGATGCGCAGCCCGTCGCTGGCAAGGGTTGCATCAGCAGCGTCATGGACCCGCTCCAGCAGGAGTATGTCATGTGCCTCTGCTGTCATGGCTCTGGACTCCTCTGGGTCAGGTTGGCTGCTGCAGGGAAAAGGCCTGGAGCGCAGCCTCGACGTCCTTGATCATCGGTTCAACACTGATGGATGATCCTACAGCCTTCCGAGTCCAGAGATCCGGGGTACATCGACCAATCGAGCAGATCCTCCGGGTTTCCCCGGCCAGGTCCCGTGTTCGCATGTGTGTCCGGATGAGTTGACTCTGGACATGTCCAATCACGTAGTCAGGCAGATAGAGGGGGTGGGCCACCATGTGCTGGTAGGCAGCCAGGACGTGGCAGGGGTCCTCCCCGTATTCAGCAGCATAGAACTGGTCCCAGAGATCCGTAGCAATGCCGATGACGGCATCACGGAAGGCCGGAGCGTCTGCCCCGGGGTTGGCATACAGCCATCGCCATGCATGGAGATCGACCAGGGCTGGTCCAGCGATCTGGCAGGCATCCAGCATCGTCTGGAGCGTGTCCATGGTCCATGCGTCCGGTTGCGTGGGATCGCCTTCAATACCGAGGACATCCATGGCCTTGGACTGGTAGAGGAACGCAAAGGCCTCCGTACAACCTGTATTCGGTACGTTCCTCAGGGCCGGCCTGGGTACCCAGTGTGTCGAGATCAACTGCTCGATGTTATGTCCAAGTTCGTGCATGGCCGTATCGAACCCATCCCATCCCAGTTCATCGGGAAGCGAGTTCGTACGAAGCCAGGCTGCGTACTGCGGCATGCCCGGCCGCATGGCGTGGCCTGAACCGCGGGCAATCTCCACCTGGACACGTGTTCCCAGGAACCTGGCATCCTCCTCGGGGAACCCGAGGCCGAGAAGAATCTCGGGAAGTTTCTCCTGCATCCCTTCGTGATTCCCGATCCGCTCGCGAACGAGCGCATTGAGTTCATCAACGGGGGGGCTGGGAGCAAGTTCATCGAAGTAGACGTCATGGGATTCCAGCGGTCTGCCAAGTGCGCTGCGAACAAGTTCGGCGAGTTCACTTCGAACAGGTGCAGAGAGCAGGTTGACGAGGAGATCCTCGACTTCGGCTTCCGGCATTTCACGGGCAAGTTCGAACTTGCGGGCGATGGCCGTTGGATACTCGTGGTAGTGCTCGTCGTAGGCGCGGGCCACGGTGAAACAATCAAGCCACCGCTCGTAGCGTTCCGGGCCGATCAGCTCTCCTGGATCATCTTCATTGAGCGTGTTGGCAACCGGGTCCCAGGGTGCTGTTGATCCATCCATGACTGCACGTGGAATTGTCCCATCGATCTGCCGCTTCATCACCCACATCAATGCCCGTTGCTTTGCCAGTCCATGTTCCTGTGCATAGCCGGAACGAATCTCCTCGCGAATGAGCCAGTGGGCAAGGAGCTTTCGATCGGGTTCAAAGGGTTGACGACCATCTTCATCCAGGAGACTGCCGACGGGAACATGAAAAGAGGAGACCCAGTGATGCGATTTGTGTCCCAGTTCGCGTGCCAGGTCATTGACTTCAGCTGGAATGCGTGGGCCGAAGGCCTTGCCGACTCGGACTGCAGCCCATTCGTCGATGCTCCAGCCATCCCCTTCACTGAGCATGGTTGCCAGGTCGGGCCTGGGAAAGTTCAGGAGCGCCACGAATGCCAGTTTCTGCTGGTAGAACTGGTCCGAGAGATCCGGTGCAGGCGAGAACGTGGCAAGGAGGTCATCGACTCCCTCGTAGTCATCGCCTCGCAGGTCCGTCCATCGTCGCAGGTCGCGACTGATTTCCGACAGGTGCCCATGTACAGACGTCAGGAGCGTCTCGAATCGTGACAAGAGACGTTCCAGGTCACCTGGATCGGACACGAAGTACTGCTCGCAGAAACTCTCGAACTCCTGCTGGTCTCCGTCCTGCTCCCCCCAGAGCCTTGCAACACGTTCAAGCCCTTCATTGATGCGAAGTGCATGGGCTTCGCCATGCCTGGAGCACAGTGTTGAACAGATGGTGTCCGTGGATGGGCTCGTCATGGCAGTCTCCCTGCGTCAAGGACGGGAAACTTCCATGATAGGTCATGCGACCGTGGTTCCCGAACCCGAGGTGACGGGGGGGGGCTTGCCCAGGATGCGAGCCAGCAGTTGGATGCTTCCCCCCAGGAGTGGCTTGATGACCAGGGCCAGGGCCAGGCTGATCAGGCCCAGGAAGACCATGGCCAGTGATATCGGGGGGAAGATGAACATCATCACCAGGCCGAAGAGCCCTTCTGCAATGAGCAGCGCAAGGAGCCAGTAGGCGAAGTTGTCATGAAATGAACACAGGAGGCGAAGGAGCCACATGTGGTCATTCTATCCAAGGTGGAGGGGTAGATTGCAGGCGATCTGGTAGCCTGCATGGGTTCTCAAGAAAGGAATCAGCAATGGCATTGATGCGAACAGTCGACAACAAGTTCCTTGGAGGTGTCTGCGGGGGCATGGCCAAGGAGTGGAACATGGATCCAACCCTTGTCAGGCTGATCTTTGTCCTTCTTGTACTCCTGACAGGGCTCATACCGTTCTTCCTCATCTACATCATCCTCTGGGTCATCATGCCCGAGGCTCCCCG
>JAYZBD010000073.1:0-14972 GCA_036339395.1 Planctomycetota bacterium
CGATCATTGCCACCACGAGGAGCAGGAGGATCGGCAGCCCGATGACCAGGAGGAATGCGATGGCGGCCGTCTTGGTTACCCAGCTGGGCTGCTGGTTGATCCGTCGAAATGCCTCAGCCGCCCGGGCACTGCCAGGTGTCACGAATCGGAATTGGGGGGGGGTTCCCATGCTGTCCATTGTAGCCCCGGAGACGACCCCGAAATCAATCTTCAGGATGTTGTCTCGCGGTCAATCAGGGCCAGCAGGGCGGTTCTCAGGTCGCTTGTGACCGGGCCAACACATCCATCCTCTCCAACTGGACGGTGTTCCAGGCCAAGGGAATCCTTCTCTCCATCCTCCCCTCCTTTTATCGTACGAAGAAGAAGAGACGTCACTGGAAGAATCTGCCAACTCGAGTTGGTCAGGAAGATCTCGTCTGCAGCAACGAGATCATCAAGGGAGAGATTCCGACGCTCGATGCTTCTTCCCGCAGACAGTTCAAGAACGGCTCCACGAGTTACACCCGGCAGAACAGGTGACGGGGACTCCGCTGCCGCTTCCGTTCGAGCTGGCGGCGTCAACAGGATGTCATCTCGTACAAGGAAGATGTTGCTTACGGATCCACAGGCCACGTTCGCTTCCGGCGTCAGCCAGAGTGATTCCCCGGCCCGACAGGCAGCGGCCTCCTGCAGCGCAAGAATGCGACTCCAGTAATCCAATGTCTTGTGTCCTGCACTTGGAAGCCAGGGTGACAGTCGCCCGGGAGCAATCGTGACCCCGATGCCCTTTTCGAAGAAGGCATCCGGGTACGGTGTTGGAGGCTGGACGACAACCAGCACTGTCGGATCATGCTCATCGGCGGCCCCCGACTGCAGCATGTTCAGGTTGCCCCCCGTAATGGTCAGTCGAACACGGGCACGGTCGAGCTTGTTGTGGGCAACGGTTGTCTCGAGCGCTTCAATGAGAGGCTCGACCTGGATCTTCTCGCTCAGGTGAAGCTGCTTTGCAGATGCAACAAGCCTCTGGACATGTTCCACGGGGCGGAAGAGTCGACCATTGTAAACGCACAGTGTTTCAAACAGTCCGACACCGTGCTGGAAGCCGGCGTCGAAGACGGCGACACTCGCCTGGTCGGAAGGTACGAGTTGTCCGTTGAGCCATACGTCCATGAACCGCACAGAATACACTGGTCAGGGTTTTGACCACCCGATGACGGTGACGTGGTTCTCATCCACGACAACAAGTCGAAGCCGGAGAAGGGATTGCCCGGCAACCAGGACCAGGGCCTGGTGGGTGGCACGACCATCGAAATCCCCGTGGTCTCCACGAGTGACATGTACATCCAGGCCCCCGGGAGAGATTCCCGCTTGTTCACACCCGGGCTGGATCAAGGAGACAAAGCCCCTCTTCAGGTCTGGTGTCGGCCACGAGAGAGCCCCCGGCATGGCTTCCTGGTTGCATACGGCTTCAGCCGCATGTTGAATCACCGCAGCGACGGATGCATCGACCTGCTCCTTCTCGCGGGCGCTCCATATCCATATTCCGACAGCCAGTCCCATGATGACCAGTGGAAACAGGTTTCTTCGACTTGGCTTCCTACTGGACAGGATCGGCATAGAGCACGTACGAGGAGTGGGTTGAGAATGGTCGGTTCAGGGCCATCTTGATATTCGAGGTGAAGGGGTAAGGGACATTCGATCTGGCATTCTCCACCTGGATGATCTCCGCCCCGACTTGATTTCCGTGTTCATCGAAGAACGTGATGGCGATTCCCACGTTGCGGGTTTCTGCCGCTGCATTGAGGAAGCTGCCGGAGATGGTCATTTCGCTGTAGTTGATCTCCGATTCCGTGGAGGTTCGCCCGGTAGAAGGAATGGAGGGGTTGTAGATGACCTGGGTCTGGGACACATCCATGGGTGCGTAGAAGTAGGAGGAGCGTCCAAGGTAGATGTCCAATCCAATGGGGCCGAACCCCGCCTGGGCGTAGTGCTTGTCCCGTTCCGCCTCGAGTCGCACCGCCTCTTCAAGGTCCCGTCGCCGCTCGGCTTCCGACAACCGGATTTTTCGCTGGGCATCAAGTTTCGCCCGCCGTTCCCTTGCTGACCGGAGTCGGGCTTCTCGTTCTGCGATGGAACGAATCGTCTCGTATTCCTCGTAGTCGGGCCCGAACTCCTCGTGATCAAGGATGAACTGTCGCAGGGCATCCAGTTCACGCTCGATCTGTGCAGTCTTCATCCGCGACCTTGAGAGTTCCTGTCGGAGTTCAGAAGAAGCAATGGCGGTCTTGACAAGTTCATTCCAGAGATCGGCACGACTCGAGTTTTCGTCGATATCGGGATCAATGCGAAGCAGGGTTCGTTCCTTCTGGGACGAACCAGTTGGTTCAGCGGCTGCCTCACCTGCGGGACCGCCTGTTTCCGGTGGACCGCCCATGGCGAGTGTTGCCAGGAGCAGGCAGAGGCCGACAAGGACTGGATTGATTGTTCTGTACATGGTTCACCTCCATCTCGACACCCCACCGGGTGAGAATGGTGCATTATTGGCTTGGTTTCCATCGTCGTCGAGAAATTCAGCGAGAGTCTGGATTTTGATCCACTGTCTCGTGCCTGCTGCCGTCTTGCTTGCCCTCGGGTATCCCGCCACGACCAACAGTCACGCTCTGCATGGTTCCCACGGGATCGACCCTTGAGCGAAGTTCTCTTGCTCTCTCGACCAGTGCATCGAGGTCGCCGTCTCTCTCTTCAAGGTCAAAGTGCCACTCAACCTTGCTGTGCGACTGGAAGGGGGCTACATCAAACACGAAGTCGAGTCCGATGGTGTCCCAGGCGGGAGGCGAGGCATCGGCAGATGTCAGGACGGGTTCGTGTCCCTCGCGTGCGAGTTGTACGTCGTAGGTTCCGTAGTAGGTGAAGTCGATTTCAAGCGGCGTTCTGCCGACCTCTCGATGGTTGACCCAGACAAGTGCGCCGGGAGGTTCGCTGGTGATCTGGAGAGTTCGACGCACGCAACCGGCGGGAGCCAGGAGCAGGAGAACCAGGAACAGGAATCGCGTCTGCATGTGCACACCCTAGCACTTCTTCAATCGAACTCGTCTCCCCGGAACGTCGAGGCGAGATAGGCCTCCTTGACGATCGGATCATTGATGATCGAGCGGGGGTCTCCATCCCGGAGATTCTTCCCCGAATGGAGGATGTAGGCCCGGTCGCAGATGCGGAGGGTCTGCTGCACATTGTGATCGGTCACGAGCACGGCAATACCCTGCTTCGCCAGTTTCTTCACCTCCGTCTGCAACTCCTCGACGGTGTGTGGATCGACGGCGGCAAACGGCTCATCCAGGAGCAGAAGGCGAGGTTTTGAAACCATGGCACGTGCAATTTCCAGCCGACGACGTTCTCCCCCGGAGCACGTCCTGGCCTGCTCCCCGGATTTATGTTCAAGACCGAATTGCTCAAGCAGTTCTCGGCACCTCCCGCGCTGTGCGGTCTTGTCGAGATCGGTTGTTTCGAGAACGGCCAGGAGATTGTCCGAGACGCTCAATCTCTGGAAGACGCTTGGTTCCTGGCTCAGGTACCCGATGCCCCGCCTTGCGTGCTGGTACATGGGAAGTCCGGTGACATTCTCCTCGTCGAAGACCACGTTCCCGACTTCCGGCGAGATCATTCCGATGACCATCCGGAACGAGGTGGTCTTTCCGGCTCCGTTTCGGCCAAGTAGTCCGACAATTTCGCCCTCGTTGACTTCGAAGGAGACATCATCCACGACACGCCTGCCGGAGTAGCTCTTGACCAGGTTGTTGGCTTGAAGAAGCGGCATGTAGGTTCCAGTGCTGTCCAGCGCCCCTATTGATCCTGTTCTTCACTGCTGCTTGTCGTCGATTCCGCTGCCGCCGGTTCCTTTACGATCTTTGCATCCAGGGTCCACTTGTCGGGATGGAGCCTGTGCGCAATCGCACCGATGATCAGGTGCAGGTCCCTGTAGATGTAGGCATCGAGCACAGTCCGCTTCCCCTTGGAATCGACGAGTTGTGCAACGGACTTCTTCATCCACCGGCTCATGTCGATATCCGCGATCTCGTCGGCTTGAACGATTCCATGCGGCCCATGAAAACTGCCATCCCGGTCCAGGGTGTATGTCTTTCCACAATGAAGCATGAGTTGCCTGGTGTAGTACGGAACAAAGACCAACGAGACGATGAAAATCCACTGAATCGGTCGGTCGTAGGCGGACGGAGCCTGGATGTCGCCATATGCGGTGTTGGCTCGTTCAACTTCGGCCTTGGCATCCGCGATAAGGCCCAGGCTCCCGGAAGAAGCCCCGCTTCCTGGAACCTGCATTGCCTCAAGAGTTGATTTCCATTGTTCGAGTGCGTTCTGCCAGCCGGCATCGGTTGTTATGGAGGTCGACGAGTCCACCACGGGAGAGACCGGGGTCGTGTAATTCGCAAGACCGGCGTTGATGTCTTCCATCGCAGCTTCGTACATCTCCGGGTTTGCCGCCTGGTCATCGATGACCACTTTTACAGCCTGGGCGATCTCCCTTCGCTGGGCGCCCTCCTCCTGCTGAGGTATCGCGTAGATGTAGTCGTAGAGTCCCCAGATGCCAAAGCCCAGGCATATCAGCCCGACGAGCAGGGCCCTGATCCAGTATCCAGGCGCAATCTGGGCACGAATGGTCCCATCATGCTCCATCAGATCCGGGTCGCTGTTCGAATCGGTCATATCACCTTCCTCGGTTGGCCATCGCACCGAAGGCCCTGCTGATCATACACCTTTGGCTGCTGCGGTCCTTCTCGAGTCGCTGCAGAGATGTTCAATCACCCTGGTTGGCTGCTTCATTACACGCTTGAAGAAGGGCATCATGCAGACCGTCATGATCCGGGACGGCATCGAGAGCCCCGAGTAATGCATCAATGCGACGATCAACGACAAGTCCCGGATCAACTGCATCAATAGCGGCCTGCCCAAGAGCATTCAATGACGATTGGAACCACGTTGCAGTGGGCTTCTTCTCGTTGGCCGGTAGTTTCACCTGGGTTCGGATCGTTGAACCGGGAGCAATTGCGACAAGTGGAACCAGTCCAGCCCGTGTCGTTGGTTCACGGCAGAGGACCAGGACCGGTACGTCGGCTTCAAGTGTTGCGATTCTCAGGCGCCTTGCGTCAGCGCCAACCAGCGGTGGCTGAAGAAGCCATCGGCCCGGTTCAAGAACAGCGCCCTCTTCATAGGGTTCGTCGAACACGCTCACGGGCCCCTTCACCAGGGAAGGGTCACGCCGACCAAGCCGTGCAGCCTGGATGATATCGATGATTTCCCCCATGCCAACCCAGTCTTCCCGGGTCCTTCCAGCCTGGAGGGCTTCTTCCGCCAGGCGTTCCGCCTCGAACCAGTTTCCCGCATCAAGTGCGCATCCGGCACGCTGTATCAGCGATGCCAGCGACTTTGTTCTGGCAGGTTCATCTTGGTTCATGTCAATGGAGCGTGCCCAGGGACGTTCGTGATCAGGACGAGAACGCCTCGGCTACCTCCTCCGCTACGGCCCGGTTTCCAAAGCTCATTCGAACTCCCCCGGCGGAGACGATTTCAAGAACAACCGGAACGCCGGCAGTGATCATCATGAGACCATGGTCGGGCGTTTCCGAATCGCGGATGATTGCGCCAACGAGATCACAGAGCAGGTGGAGATCTCCTGCATCGGCAAGCAGTGGGTCACGTGTATTGAGTTCAACCGTTGCAGCGGCATCAACCGCCTGCCACTCCTCGTTCCCGGCAAGGCTGAAGGCAACAGCATCGAAGATGCTTCTCCACTTCCCGACAGGAATGAGAATGAACTGGTTGTGGTGCAACTTGTGAAGAATGTGGTTCAACACACTCTCCATCCGGTCAGCCTCGATATCGTAGACCTGGGCACCTTCCCTCGGTTCGGTGCCTGCACCCGGAACACCCAGGTGTACATGATGCGATGCCGCCTCGTCGCCCATGCGGCAGTAGACGTGATCTTCGTCCTCTGAGACCTGGGCGATTCCATGGCTCTGCAGGAGCTCGGCCACTTCACCCTCGGATATGAATTCCACCTTGATGACTCCAACTGGGTGGGGCTCCACCCGATTTCTTCCTGTTTCGAGGCTCATTCAACAGGAAGCACGCGCTGATTGCAACCCGGGGGGACCTGCCCTCGTCATCAAGTATGATCAGGGTGGTCCAGAGGACAGGGTCAAATGAAAACAATCCTCTTCATCTGTACGGGGAATACGTGCCGTAGCCCCATGGCAGAAGCCATATGCAGGCATGTCATGGCCGACAGGGATGACCTCTTCGTAGCTTCCGCCGGCGTTGCCGCGTTCGAGGGAGCCATGCCATCCATGGAGACCATGGAGACGCTGGACCGCATGGGAATTTCACACGAAGGCCTTTCTTCCTGCCTGACGGCCGAGATGATCAGGAAGGCCTCGCTGGTCCTCGGAATGACGAACTCGCACGTGAGAGCGGCAAGGGCGCTTGTTGAAACTGACCCGGATGCATCCAACCATATCCAGCCGCTTGACCCCAAGGGCGAACTCCCCGACCCGATGGGGATGGGACAGTCGGCCTATGATTTACTCGGGGAACGCCTGATGACCCTGATACCGGAACGACTCGAAGCCCTGATGAACGAAGAGGACAAGTGACTGTGAATATCCGAACACTTGCAATCGCATCAGATCACCGTGGCCATGAAGTTGTTGACTCCATCAAGGAGCACCTCGTTGCCGCTGGTCTCCAGGTCGACATTGTCGGGCGTCCAGCGAATCTCGAGCAACCCGTCGACTACCCCGATGCAGCAGAAGGGGTCACGAGCGCGATTCTCGATGGCAAGGCCGACGTCGGTGTTCTTGTCTGCGGGAGTGGAATAGGCATGTCGATGGCGGCCAATCGAGTCCGTGGCATTCGTGCGGCACTTGTCGGAGATGCGAATGCAGCGGAAATGAGCCGGAGACACAACGATGCGAATGTTCTCTGCATGGGCGCATCCTGCCTGGATGTTCCGATGATGTGCTCGATACTCGATACTTGGTTGTCGACCGAATTCGAGGGCGGAAGGCATGAAGCCAGGATTCGAAAGATCGACTCCGTCGGCACATGCGGTGAAACCGCAGGTGAACCTGCCCACTAGGCGCCCGCGGTCGCCGACTCCGCGCCGGCCCGGATGCAATCACGCATGGACCGGACGATCTCACCTGGATCCGGACTTCCACAGATTGCGCCGCAGGCAGCAACTCCCCTGCATCCCGCCTCTGCCAGGACCCGGGTTCGACCAGGTGTCATTCCGCCGATCGCCAGGTGTGCCGTGTCGGGGTGATGATCCAGGAATTGAACGAGTCGTTGCGGTCCAGCCGGCTCAAGTTCCGGTCGGGTGTTCCCCGTAAACATGGGACCAATTCCGCAGTAGTCGGCACCCGACTGGACGGCTGCATCCGCTTCTTCAAGTCCATGGGTGCTGATCCCGATGAGCAGGTCGTTGCCGGCACATCGCCGTGCATCGGCAAGAGGCAGGTCATCCTGGCCCAGGTGCACGCCGTCGGCATTTGCGGCAAGTGCTACGTCGATCCTGTCATTGACGATGACACTGCACCCATGCGGGCGTGCCATGTCGATCAGCCTGCGGGCTCGGTCGATGAGGACTCGATCGGGAAGATCCTTCTCACGTAGCTGGATGCACTCTGCGCCGGCTCGCACAACTTCGCATGCCGTGGTCCACCAGTCGAGTTGGCAGGCAGATTCGGTGAGCAGTACACAGACGGTCCATTGCCGAGGCTGTCCCGGGGAAAGGGAATGTCGAAGCTGTGCATCAAGGTCGTAGAGGAGGTACCTCATGGCCTCGCATTCACGTGCAAGATCTCCCTCGATCGTCTTGGCACATTCCTCGATGCTGCGAAGCGCCTCTGCTGCCCGATTCCCCGCGGCAACCGCAATATCCCACGAGCCGCTTCGAACCTGTTCCGTGAGAGTGCTGGTACTGGTTCCAACGTCATGGCCGGTATCCCGGTGAGCGGTGAGCCACCCTGCCGGAAAGCGGTCTGCCCAGGATCTGCATTCGTGCCGCATCTGCTTGAATGCTGCGGACAGCTTCCGGTCATTGAGAATGAAGCGGGACAGATCCTCCATGACCCGAAGAGCTTCAGCCAGCCGGTTGCAGTTGGAATCAATGACGCGTGGAATGCTCATGCGTCGATACAGTACCACGACGCTTTCCCACTCCTTCATCCCCGTGTATCGGAGCTTCGCGTGTTTCGCACCATCCGCACCGGATCCCCCCGCCGTTCGACCCTGGTTGCCGCCATCTTCCAGTCCACTCAACGCCGCCCCGCCGCCCGCGAGGAACTCGACGAGGCCACGGGGGGTGCAATCACCACTGCCATGAAGGCACCTGCTTTTTCCGGCCAATCCGGCACGATTTCAGCATCCGGCTCGGTGCTCGTCGTCGGACTCGGTGACAAGTCGTCGGCTACGCTGGAGTCCATTCGATCGGCCGGCGCCCATGTCCGAGCCGAACTTGAACGTCGTGGGGATGCTGCTGCAGCCATCGAAGTCGATCTCACCGTGCCGGCCAGCGTTGGTTCGGCCGAGGAAATCGGCCAGGCATTCGCCGAAGGCGTGGGGTTGTCCAACTGGGCGTACACGAGTCATCGAGGTGCCGCCGACGATTCAACATCCGATGCCGGCCGCCTTGTGCTGACCTCCGGTTGCTCCGATGTCCGTGGGGGTCTTCGCCGCGGACTCATGCTCGCTGAAGCCGTGAATGCCGCCAGGGAACTGGCTGCTACGCCGCCGAATATCTGTCACCCCGGTTGGGTTGCGTCCCAGGCCCGGAAACTCGCCCGCTCCACCGGCCTGCATTGTCGAGTCATTGGAGTTGCGGAAGCCAGGAAACTCGGCATGGGCGGGCTCTTGACGGTCGGCCATGGTTCGGCGCAGAAGCCATGTCTGATCATTCTCGAACATCGTCCGTCGAAACCCAGGTCCGATGAACGACTGGTCCTCGTCGGCAAGACCATCACCTACGACACCGGCGGATATTCATTGAAGACCGGCAACGGCATGAAGGGCATGAAGTATGACATGTGCGGTGGCGCGGCAGTCTTCGGCGCCATGCAGGCCATCGCCGCGTTGAAGCTGCCGGTTCGCGTCTTCGGCGTGCTGCCGTGTGCCGAGAACATGGTCAGTGATGCGGCCTATCGCCCCGACGACATCATCACCATGAGCAATGGCGTGACGGTCGAGGTCACCAATACGGATGCCGAAGGTCGCCTCGTGCTGGCCGACGCCCTTGCATATTCATGTACCAAACTCAAACCGACACGAATCGTGGATCTCGCCACGTTGACCGGGGGCGTCGTCGTCGGCCTCGGCCATTTCTGTGCCGGCATGTGGTGCAACGACCGCACGCTTCGTCGAAGCATCGAAGCCGCTTCCAATGCATCTGGCGAGCGGGTCTGGCGAATGCCGTTGTGGGAGTCGCATCGACAATTCATGCGCTCGCATCATGCGGATCTCTGGAACTCCGCTCCGAGTCGGAATGCACACCCCATTCAGGGCGCGGCGTTCCTGAGCTATTTCGTCGATGACGATGTCCCCTGGTGCCACCTGGACATCGCCGGAACAGCAACAACGGACAAGGACACCGACCTGTTCGCTACCGGTCCCACCGGTTTTGGTGTTCGACTCTGTTCCGAGCTGGCAGCGGGTCTGGCCGTGTCCTGAGACCCGCCGGAAGGCGACCATTCGCATATGCTCTGGACCATGTCGTTTCCCGATTTGATTCCGACGCTCATGGCCTTTGCCGACCAGGCGAAGGCTGACCCGATGGTGAATCCTCATACTGTTTCGGGCTCGATCATCCTCTTCACGCTTCTCCTGACGCTCGCGGTCTGCGTCGGGGTCGTCAGCAAGAAGTTGAAGGTGCCTTACACGGTGGCACTGGTGATTGCAGGTCTTGTCGTCGCCTTCTTCAAGGCGGCTCCGGATGGCGCAGCCCTTGGGCCCCATCTCGTCTTCTACATCGTTCTGCCGCCGATCCTGTTCCATGCTGGGCTGAGGATCAACCTGAAATCTCTTGGGAGGAACTGGCTCCCTGTTGTCATCGTGACCGCGCTTGGAACCCTGGTGACAACAGCTGTCGTCGGGATCGTGATCCGCTACTTCCTGACGACTGACATGATCTCGGCGAACCTGATATGGGTTGCAGCATTCATGTTCGGGGCAATGATGTCACCGACTGATCCAGTTTCAGTCATTGCCGTCATCAAGAATATCGGCATCCCTGTACGAGTCCGGACGGTCATCGAGGGAGAGAGCCTTTTCAACGACGGCATTGCCGTCACGCTCTTCTTTCTCCTGTGGGGGTCGATCTTCACCGGCATGAGCTACATGCACGGGAATGTGAGCGCTCCACCCCCCCAGCACCATGAATCACCAGCAGAGGTGGTCGAGGGAACCGTCGAATCCATCTTTTCCACCGGGGTCGTCAACGATACGGAGGGCCTCATGGAGGCTGTCTGGAATGGCGGCCTGACATTCTTGACCCACAGTTCGCTTGGATTGTTGATCGGCGGACTGCTGGGTTGGGCGGCCGTACTGCTCATGCGATGGTCGCGTGATCCAGTTCTCGAGAATGCGATCACGGTGGTCCTGGCCTATGGATCATTCATCATTGCTTCCGAGGAAAGTGTCTCCGGGGTGGCTGCCGTCATCGTTGCGGGCATCATCGTCGGTGCGACACGATGGCACGACGAGAATGCAGATGATTCAATCAAGACCATCTCCACGTTCTGGGAATCCATCGACTACATCATCAACTCTCTCATCTTCCTCCTGGTGGGCATCGAACTGCAGTTCATCGGTGTTGAGAAACTCCTCGATGGAACCGTGATGATGGCCATCGGGTTCGTCTACCTGGCCATGCTGGTTTCACGAGCGCTCGTCGTCTACCCGGCAGGCATCTCGTACGGGAAGGACTGGCCCCGGGGGGCGTCCCATGTCGTCTTCTGGTCCGGCTTGAGAGGATGCGTCACATTGGCGCTCGTATTGACATTGCCTGCAAGCTACATCGGTGTCACTCCCGAGCTCAAGAACTTCATGTTGCCGGTCATATTCGGCGTCGTCCTTCTCACCCTGCTGCTGCAGGGAACGACGATGCGGTCCCTCATCAAGCTCTCGGGATGCATGGAAAACAAGACTGATGGATGAAGCCGCATTCGAGTTCATCGTGCTCGGGTCAGGAACCTCGGCCGGCATTCCGGCCATCGCATGTGACTGTGCAACCTGTCGCTCCGAGGATCCTCGCGATGTGCGAACCCGTACAAGCGCGGCGGCCAGGTTCAAGGATCCCGATGGCGTGGAGCGAGTACTCCTGATCGACACGTCTCCTGATCTCAGGCAGCAGGTGCTCCGGGAGAACATCACCCGGTGTGATGGCATCTTCCATACACACCATCATGTCGATCATCTCTTCGGTCTTGACGAGGTTCGCAGGTTCAATGCAGTCATGAAGGAGCCGATACCGATCCATGCAGAGTCTCGAAGCATGGAACATGTGCAGCGTATCCATCCCCACATCTTCGAGTCGGAACGGAATGCAAACCCATCGTTCGTCGCCACGCTTCTTCCCCATGTCCTTGAACCGGGGCAGCCCCTCGAGTTCCATGGCTTGCGGATCACGCCGCTTCGAATCCACCATGGCCGGCTGCCCATTCTCGGATTTCGCCTTGATCACCTGGAAGCGCCACCGGGCAGGAGCATCCTGCCGCTGGCCTGGTGCACGGATGCCTCGGGCATTCCGCCCGAAACTCTTGGCCTGCTCGATGGTGTCCAGACCCTTTTTCTCGACATGCTCCGTCACCGCCACCATCCAACCCACATGACCGTTGACCAGGCTGTTGCAATGGCGTCGCACGTCGGTGCCCGGGAAACGTGGTTCATTCACATGGCACACGAGATATCGCATGCGGAAGTCGACGCCACTTTGCCGGAGGGAATGCGACTGGCCTGGGATGGGCTTCGACTCGGCGTGGGGGCCAGGGCCCCGGCATGACCACCGAGGGGCTTGTTTTTGATACCATTTCGCCCCCATGGCCCAGTTGCGAGTCATCAAGAAACGAATGTCAGCGGTCAAGACGATCGGTCGCATCACCAAGACGATGCAGATGATCGCTACTGCGAAATTCACTGCTGCAGCGCACCGCGCCGCATCGACCAAGCCCTACACGGAGCGTATTCGGGAACTGGTCCACGAGGTGTCCTCGTCGGCATCTGACTACAACTCTCCACTGATCAACGGGCCTGCCGAGACCAGGAACCGGGAGTTGCTGCTCGTGATCTCCTCGGACCGTGGTCTCTGCGGTGCCTACAACGGCAATGTGCTCAAGACAGCGATTACCCACGTCCGGGACTGCAGGGAACGCGGAGTCGAGCTGGACATCGAGGTTGCCGGCAAGAAGGCCGTGAACTTCTTCCGTTTCCAGAAGATTGATGTCGAGGCCAAGCATTCCCTCGGTGATGTCCCCGCCTACGAGGATGTCGAGAAGATCGCCTCATCCTTCATCCGTCGCTACATGTCCGGTGAGTACGACGCGATTCGCATCGCCTCGATGCACTTCATTTCCAATGCGCGGCAATCCCCGGAACTCATGCAACTGCTTCCGATGACCCGTCCCGAAGTGACTTCCGATTCCCAGGAGAAGACCGGGGAACCCACGGTGGTCTACGATTTCGAACCCTCGATCGATGAACTCCTTGACGATCTCCTTCCCCTCATGGCGAAGACCGTGCTGTTCCAGGCGTTCAATGATGCCGTGGTGAGCGAGCAGATCATGCGGATGATCGCCATGAAGGCGGCAACGGAGAATGCGAAGGATTTCGCTCGCCTTCTCAAGCAGAAGTTCAACAGGGCCCGCCAGAGCCAGATCACGACGGAGTTGACGGAGATCATTTCCGGCGTTGCCGCCCTGGAATAGGCTCCCGTGCCCTACTTGGTACGCTCTTGACATGTTCCGCCTCTATACCAAGACAGGTGACGATGGAACGACCGGCCTCTTCGGAGGTCCGCGTGTCTCCAAGGATGATGCGCGTGTCCAGGCCTACGGTGCCGCGGATGAAACGAATGCAACCCTTGGCCTGGCTTCGGCCGCCTGCGGCGACACCGATGCACGTCTTGCGGAGATCCTCGCCGACCTGCAGTCCCGGCTGTTCGATCTCGGTGCGGACCTGGCAACACCGCCCGGAACCGACCATGAGTCGAAGATACGCCGGCTGACGGCTGAAGATGTGTCGCAGTCGGAGTCCTGGATCGACGAGATCGACGGTGACAACACCGAGTTGAAGCAGTTCATCCTGCCCGGTGGCTGCGACCTGGCTGCTCGACTGCATCTTGCACGCAACGCGGCTCGCCGCTGTGAACGGGCGATGGTGACGCTCAACAGGGCTGAAACCGTGAATGAACACGCAATGCAGTGGATCAACCGGCTCAGTGATCTCCTGTTCGCAATGGCCCGTGCGGCGAATCGCCTGCACGGGGTTGAAGACACTCCCTGGCGTAGCGCCTAGACTTCCCCCTTCTCATTTTCTTTCCTCTTCTCAAGGACAACTGGCATGGCGATTCGCATTGGCATCAACGGATTCGGGCGTATTGGGCGTCTTGTCTATCGGGAGGCCCTGCGTCGTGGCGGCATCGAGGTCGTCGCGATCAACGACCTGGTGCCCGCGGAGAACCTTGCCTACCTGGTCAACTACGACACCATGCACGGCCGCTTTGATCATGTCGTACGGGGCGAAGGGAATGCCCTGGTCTGCGATGTTCATTCCACGAAGTGTCTCAGCGAGCGTGATCCCGCAAAGCTGGGCTGGGGCGACCTTGGCGTGGACTATGTACTGGAATCAACGGGACTCTTCACGACCCACGAGGGCGCGGCAAAGCACCTCGAAGCAGGTGCCAAACGGGTATTGCTGTCCGCCCCGACGAAGACTCCCGATGAAATCCCCACCTTTGTTCACAAGGTCAACTGCGGTCAATATGACCCTGCATCGCACACCATTCTCTCCAACGCTTCGTGCACGACCAACTGCCTTGCCCCCATCACGAAGGTGATCCTTGATTCCTTCGGACTTGCCGAGGGCCTGATGACGACGATTCATGCCGCGACCGCGACGCAGCCGACGCAGGATGGCCCGACCAAGAAGGACATGCGGGGTGGGCGCAATGCCTACATGAACATCATTCCCTCCAGCACGGGCGCAGCCAAGGCAGTCGCCCTGTGCCTGCCTGCAGTCAAGGGGAAGCTCACGGGCATGGCCTTCCGTGTTCCCACGGCGGATGTCTCCGTCGTCGACCTGACCTTCAAGACCGAGCAGGCAACGAGCCTCGCGGACATCAATGCCGCGATGAAGGCCGCCTCGGAAGGCCCGATGTCGGGTGTGCTCGGGTACACGGAAGACCCGGTGGTCTCCAGCGACTTCATTGGTGATCCTCGGAGCAGCATCTACGACGCGACGGCGGGCATCGAGCTCAATGACCACTTCTTCAAGATCGTCAGTTGGTACGACAACGAGTCGGGCTACGCTACGCGCTGCGTCGACATGCTCGAGATGATTGCCTCGAAGGACTGAAGTCAGCCGACCGTGTCATCTGGGCGAATCATGCCGTCCGTGAGGATGCGGCAGTTGAGTCCCGCCCGTCCGACCATGGCCGGAAGCACGTCGAGCCCCGTCTTCTCCTGCAGGTAGGCGCAGGGCTCGCAGAGTCGCAGCCCCTCCACCTCCACTTCGCCGACGTGAAATCGGACGCCGACGAGTTCATTGAGTGCGACGCCCTTGGTAATGAGGTTGCGTCGACACTCCGAGGAGGCAAGCACCTGGCCGGTGTTCTCTTCGAACCAGGCCAGTTGCTCGGTTTCGATGAGCGTCATCTCCCGCTCGGCGGGATCACCGCTGCTCCAGGACCCACTTCCGCTGAAATAGCGGTC
>JAYZBD010000074.1:0-8774 GCA_036339395.1 Planctomycetota bacterium
CATGAACGGGCCGGAAGCATGGGACGTGACGATTGGAAGCGAAGATGTCGTCGTCGTTATTCTTGATGATGGGGCCCAGCAGAACCACCCCGATCTGCACCAGTTGCCAGGTTCCACCTTTACCGGCTCAAGCAGTGGTGGTGAACATTCCACGCCTTGTGATGGACATGGAACGGCGGTTTCAAGTTGCGTCGCATCAACGATCGACAACAACACGGACCTTGTGGGCATTGCGCCTGGATGTCATACACGTGGGGCGAAGATCTTCAATGCAATCGATTTCTTCGGGTTCTGCCTCGGATTCCTGGAATTCCAGGAGAGCTGGGGTGTGAATGGCATCAGTTGGAGCGCTTCGGTCGGTGCCCGTGTAACGAACTCATCCTGGGGTGGCGGCAGTCCATCGGCCGCCATCGAATCGGCCTACCAGTCGACGTACAACCAGGGTGTCATGCATTTCGGTGCTGCGGGCAATGACGGCTCGACATCCATCAGTTGGCCTGCCAGTTCACAGTGGTTGCATGCCATCAGCGCGATGTCCTCGAACGGCGGACTTGCCTCCTTCTCCACTCATGGAAACGGCCTGTTCGCAGCAGCTCCTGGTGCGTCAATCCTCACTGCGGATCGGACCGGCGGTGACGGGTTTGGAAGTGGCGACACGGTTACGCTTGATGGAACTTCATTCGCCTCGCCCTATGCGGCAGGTGTTGCCGCTCTCGTCTTCTCGCGGGACAACTCCCTTTCGCCCGCGGACGTACAGGCCATCCTCGAGCAGCACTCGACTGACTACGGCTCCCCCGGCTACGACACCCTCTACGGATGGGGCATGGTCAACGCCGAGGATGCCGTGCTGGCCGTCGACGTCGAGCCGGATTGTCCCGCTGACATCGATGGCAGCGGCCATGTCGGTGTCGATGACCTGCTGCTCGTTATCAACCAGTGGGGAGCATGCACGGGTTGCGTCGCTGACATCAACGGCGATGGCCATGTTGGCGTGGACGACCTCCTGCTGATCATCAGCGACTGGGGCTCCTGCTGACCGGGCACGACCATCGCGGTCGCTGTTGATTTCAGAGGAGAATCGGGGCGTTGGCCCGATGGAAGGAGCGGTCGTCAATTGCGTCCAGCATCCACGGGGTTCCACGCATGGCACGCTTCCCACTGACTCAGGTTGATTCTTCAGTACTACCAGGGGATGTAGTTGTCGCATTGCATGCAGTGGACGATCTCGAGGTCCGCGGTTCACGACACGATCGCCTGCTGTATTCAACCGATGCAAGCATGTACCAGGTTGAACCGCTCGGGGTAGTCATTCCAGGGTCGATCACGGCGGCACAGGCTGCTGTTCGTGTCTGCGGGGAATACGGCGTACCCGTGCTGCCTCGAGGAGGAGGAACATCCCTTGCCGGCCAGGCGACCAACCGGGCAGTCGTCATCGATTGCTCGGCCCGTCTCTGCGCCATCGGGGAGGTTGATGTCGCCGAACGCACGGTCAGCATCGAGCCGGGTGTCGTGCTCGATGACCTTGTCCGTGCAACGGCGCCCCACGGACTGACCTTCGGACCGGATGTGTCAACTTCAACACATGCAACGCTCGGCGGCATGATTGCAAACTGTTCAGCCGGACTCCGTTCACTTGTCTACGGCATGACGGATGAACACCTCCTTGCCGTGGATCTCGTGCTTGCGGATGGGCGATGTGTCCACCTGGCCAGGGGAGCATCAGAAACCGACAAGTTCGTCGCGGACCTGACACGACAGGTCGTCGAGGTTGTTCTTGAGCTTGAAGATGCAATCGATGCGAACTTCCCGAAGGTGAGGCGGAACGTCGGTGGATACAAGCTTGACACCATTCTTGCCCAGGTACGCGAGTCGACGCCGGGAACCCACGACGCCGTGAACCTCGCTCGTCTTGTCGCTGGTTCGGAGGGAACCCTTGGTCTCGTAGCGGGTGCGGAACTCGGACTCGTCACACCGCCGGCATCCCGTGGACTTGCGGTGCTTGGTTTCCCCGGTGTCGAGGATGCACTTGAATCACTGAACGGCATTCTCGGAACGGAGCCATCGGCAGTCGAACTGCTTGATGGGACGATTCTCGAGGCGGCGATGGCCCACCAGGCATACAGGGAACTGCTCGACGACCTGCCACGCATTGACGGTGATCTTCCCGGTGCCGTTCTGTACGTGGAGTACTTCGGTGATGATGAAGGGGCGGTTGCTGAACGGTTTACCTCCCTGCGAGCCCGTATTCCCGGGGCGGCTATCGGACACCACCTCGATCCGGGGATGCAGGCGAGGCTCTGGCAACTCCGCAAGGTCAGCCTGTCCCTGATGAGCGGGACCATCGAGGACCGGAAACCCGTCCCGATGCTCGAGGATTGCGCCGTTCCTGCTGAGCACCTGGCGGCATTCCAGTCGGATTTCTCGGCGATGCTCGAGCAACATGGACGACGGGCGACCTGGTATGCCCATGCCAGCGTCGGACTGCTTCACATCAGGCCACGGCTGGACCTTGGAACGGACGAGGACAGGGAGATTCTCAAGGTATTGGCAACCGAGGCGATCGAACTCGTGAAACGCTATGGGGGCAGCATTTCAGGTGAACATGGTGATGGTCGATCCCGGGGCTGGCTGATTCGTGACTTCTATGGTCCGGAACTCGTCGAGGGCTTCAGGCGCATCAAGAAGATCTTCGATCCAACGGGGCTGTTCAATCCCGGTATGGTCGATGCGGATCCGATGATGGACTGGCGACAGGCACCTGGCGGACAGTCCCTGCCGACATCGCTGGAGGCCGGGACCTACTACGACTGGAGTGAACATCGCGGCCTGCTTCGAGCTGCGGCGGCCTGCAACGGAAATGGCCTGTGCAGGGTGACCACCGGTGGCGCCATGTGTCCCTCCTACAGGGCGACACGCGATGAGCGACATTCGACGCGAGGCCGTGGCAACGCGCTTCGTCTCGCGATGACAGGCCAGTTTGGTGAAGGAGATGCCCCGGATTGGAACGACCCGGAGACGATGGAGACGCTTGATCTCTGCCTTGGCTGCAAGGCGTGTCGATATGAATGCCCGAGCCATGTCGACATGACGAAGCTGAAGGCGGAATACGAGGCGCAACGATGGAAGTTGCTCGGTCGCGTTCCCTTCCGCCAGCGGCTCATCGGGAATGTGCGTCGTATCAACCGGATCGGTTCGTCGATCGCACCGATTGCCAATGCACTGTGCTCGCTGCCACCCGTCGCAGGACTGATCAAGCGTGTGATGGGCATGGCCCCGGGCCGAAGTCTTCCCCGGTTTGACCGGTCCCTGCAGTCCTGGATGCGGCATCGCACAGGGATCGCCGGTCCTGCAGTTCTTCTCCTGCCTGATTGCTTCACGTCCTACAACGAGCCTCGCATCGGACGAGCAGCCGTTCGACTCCTCGAGGCGTTCGGCTACAAGGTCGTCATTCCCGATGGCATGGGATGTTGTGGTCGTACCCAGTGCAGCAGCGGCCTGCTGGAAGATGCGAGGAGGACGATCGAGCATTCAGCAAGGTGTCTCTTGTCCGCCATCGAGGCCCATTCACCCGTGGCGATCGTCGGCGCAGAACCCAGTTGCATCACGTCACTCCAGCAGGAATGGGTCGAACTGGTCACGACGCTGGAACGTGCGGACGCCCTGAAGATCTCCTCGCTGGCATCGAGCATCGAGGAGTTCCTTGAATCATCCTGGGACGAGCACCCGAATCGGCCCATGTTCGACCCTGTTGAAGAAGAGGTGTTGTTGCACGTTCATTGTCATCAGAAGCATCGTGCCGGGTCCAGTGAACGGTTCCTGCACAGGTGCGGCTACCCGGGGGCTCGCCTGCTCGATTCCGGATGCTGTGGCATGGCCGGTTCATTCGGGTACGCCAGGGAACATCATTCGCTCTCGACCAAGATCGCCGAGCAGTCCCTTGGCGAGTCGTTGCAGGAATCCCCGCACGCCGGCCTGTGTGCGAATGGAACGAGCTGTCGCCACCAGGTCCACGATGTCTTTGATCGGAACGCGGAGCACCCCGTGGTACTTGCTGCCGACAGGCTCGCAGGTGATGATGAGAAGGCCACATGATCCTTCTCATCATCATGACCCTTCTGCTGCAGTCTCCCGCCCCTGCGCGGGATGAGCCCGTGAAGCCGCCACGTGGGTACGACATTCCAATCATTGATCTCGATGAGGACCTCGATCGTCACGTCGTCGTCGACCGGGAACCGGGGCAATACCTGGGGCATCCCAGCACACACCTGCTCGATGATGGAAAGACCATCATCATCGTGTACCCGAAGGGACATGGCCGAGGCGCGATCGTGATGAAGCGAAGCGAGGATGGAGGGCGGACCTGGGGGGAACGCCTCGAAACCCCGGCAAACTGGGCCACGAGCGTGGAAGTGCCGACGCTCTATGAAACAGACATGCCCGATGGTTCGAAGAGAATCCTCATGTTCACGGGGCTGTACCCGATTCGCATGGCTGCATCGTCGGATGAAGGAAGCACCTGGTCACCGCTTGCACCGATCGGTGAGTACGGGGGCATCGTGGTCATGTCGGACTGCATCCAGTTCGAGAATGGTCGGGCCATGTGTTTCTTTCACGATGATGGTCGCTTCATCAACGACTCGGGGAAGGCAACGGGCGTATTCAACGTCTATTCCATCAACTCGGTTGACGGAGGCGTGACGTGGACGGAACCGGAGGTCATCACGACCCATGAGACGGCACACCTCTGCGAGGGGGGACTGATCCGTTCGCCGGATGGCTCGACGATCGCCTTGCTGTTGCGGGAGAACTCGAGGGTACTCAATAGTTTCATCATCTATTCCAGGGACGAAGGGCAGACCTGGTCTGATCCGGTTGAACTGCCCGGGGCCTTGACCGGCGATCGACACCAGGTCATTGCATTGCCTGAAGAGCGGTATTTCATTTCGTTTCGTGATACCACGCACGAGAGCCCGACACAGGGGGATTGGGTTGGTTGGGTTGGTTCATGGGATGACATCATCCATGGGCGGGAAGGACAGTACCGGGTTCGATTGAAGGACAATCACCATCGATGGGATTGTGCCTACCCGGCTCTTGAACTGCTGCCCGATGGCACGATCGTTGCGGTGACCTATGGTCACTGGACCGAGGGAGAATCGCCTTGGATTCTCAGCATGCGTTTTACGATGGATGAACTCGATGCGATGCATTCGGCGTTGCTCGAATCCAGTCCGTCGAAGGCCACGCCATGAACATGCCCTCGCTGGTGCCCACATACCCATGTGCTGCGCAGTTTGCAGGAAATCCCGGGGCTCTTCAAGGGATCCTGACCGCGGCCTGCACAGGGGGCTATGCTTTGATCATGAAACGCGTGTACCTCCTGCTGCCCATGCTCTTCCTGCTGCTCGCTGGCTGTTCAAGCGTCATTGGGACGGGTCGATCGCAGATGAATGTCGTTTCCACCGAGCAGGAGAGGGAACTTGGCGAGGAGGCATTCAAGGAAGCCACGGCCCAGGTAAAGATCATCCCCAATGGCAAGGAGGCCAGGATGGTTCGCCAGATCGGCAGCCGGATCGTCGAGGCTGCAGAGATTCTCTATCCCTCGAGCAATGCAGAAGAGTATGACTGGACATTCGTACTCATCGATGACGACGAAGTGGCGAACGCGTGGGCGGCGCCCGGGGGCAAGATAGCGGTGTATACCGGCATTCTCCCTATAACCAAGACGGAGGCCGGTCTTGCAGTCGTCATTGCTCACGAGATTGCACATGTCCTGGCACATCACAGTGCAGAGCAGTTGAGCCATGCTCTTGTCATGAATGGTGTGGCTACCGCCGGGGGGGCTGTACTCGGTGGGTCGGATTCCAGGACGAGGGAAATCGCCATGCAGGTCATGGGGGTGGGAGGCCAGTATGGAGTTGCACTGCCCTTCAGTCGCCTGCACGAGTCGGAAGCTGATGAACTGGGCCTCTTCCTCATGGCAGAAGCCGGCTACAACCCACGGCAGGCCATTGGGGTATGGCAACGCATGGCGGACTTCCAGGAGGAGCGAGCTCCGGAGTTCCTATCCACGCACCCTGACCCTGAGAATCGAATCGAGGAATTCCGGGAACTCATGCCCGAGGCGATGGAACTCTACAGGAACAGCAGGGCACGGTAGAGCACGGCCCCCGGCACATCCACATCCAACCGGATATTCAGGGCGCCTCCTCCGGCTGCCGACCATCGTCACCGGGTTGTCGAGGTCCACGGGGACCACGCGGTGAACGCGGGCCGCGAGGCGACCCTCCCCGCCTTGGTCGATCTGATTGGAGAAATGCCCCCAGTTCAGCAGCTTCGCCAGGCGAGAGGAACCCGTCTTCGTCGACATCGAAGCGGTTGAAGAGTGATCCATCAATGGGTCTTTCCCGCTCGGTGCGTCGCTGCTCCAGGAATGCATCGGCTTCACGTTGTTCCTCGGGATCCAGCATGCCATTGCCATTCAGGTCGAATCGCTTGAGGACACGTTGATGTTCATCGTGCCTTCGTTCGGGTCGATGCTGTTCCATGCGCCGACCAAGTTCATGGCGCTGTTCCGGCGTGAGCATGGCGAGAAACGCCTCGAATCGCTCTGAGCCTGCACGCCTGCGTTCATTGCGAAGCAGCGTCTTCTGCTCGATGAGGGCATCGACCTGTTCCAGGTCGGGATCTTCACTGGCAAGCAGGTTGGCAATGGATGATTCAAGTTCACTGATCTGTCCCGAGATGACAGCCGTCTCCGCTTCGAAATCATCGCGCATGGCCTTGAAGGCAGCACGCTGTTCTTCGTCCAGGTTCATGGTGTCAACAACCCGGTTGATGATGGCGGCATGGCCAGTGGATTGTTCGTCAAGAGGACGCCACTGCATTGCCCCGAAGATGAAGAACACGTTGAAGACGATCGAGCAGCCGAGCAGGATATGGAGTACCGGTCGTTTCATCATGGCGACACCTTGTTGTCCCGAGTCATCTCCACGATGGCTTCATCGAATGCGTTCATGCCGGTGGAGCCGTCAAAGACATCGAACGTCGCTGCAGCAAGGAACTGTTGTTCAAGCCGATCAGCATCCGTTGCTGCAAGCTGCCCTGTCCAGAAGCCCAGGACGGCAAGTGCAATGGCTGCTGCAATGCCGGAGGATGCCCACCATGCTCGGCGCGAGGCCTGTCGGGCATGGGACTCGAACAGGAAGTGGTCCCCACGTGAACCGAGCGATACCAGCCTGTCGATCAACCTCGTGGAGGCATCGAGGCTTGGGGGAACTGCTCGCTCTGCGACAAGTTCGCGGCTTGCCGGGTCGAGGGCGAGCTGTGCTTCAAGTGCATCTCGTGCCTCGTCATCGAGGGTGTCCTCGAGCCAGGCCGCCAGGTCGACAAGATCCACGGGATCTCCATCGCGGGCCAGGGAATCAGCCCATTGCCGGAAGGTCGACGAGTCGCTGTCGGGTTGGTATTCGTGATCGTTCATGTGTTCCTCTGTCCAGGGTGTTCTACGTGTCGTCCCGGGAAATCGTCCCCCGGTTGGTTCATTCTTCCTGTCCGCCCAATTCAGCCCCCATGTGCTTCCTGAGCCGTTCAAGTGCCTTGTGTTTCGTACTTCTCACCGTCTGCTCGCCGACCCCGAGAAATTGTGCAGCCTCGGCAACCGTCCGTCCATCTTCGAAGAGCAGCGTCAACACGAGGTGCTGACGCCCCGTGAGGACCTGCATCGGGGCTACGGATTCGAGGGACCCGCTTTCACGGAATGGTGTATTCGGTTCCTGCACTGGTTGGTCATGATCTGCCAGGGGTACCTGTGGCAGCCGTTTTCTTCTCAGAACATCGATTGTTACGCTCCTGGAGATAAGCGTCAGCCAGGTCGAAACGGCTGCCCGCTCAGGGTCGTATTTCAGCATCAATCGGCCATCGTTCGCAAGGAGTCGAACGTAGATTGCCTGGACTACATCGTCGATATCGGGCATCTGTGGATGGTCTAGCTGCTTCCCGGCAGTCCTCCGTACGGCGGCCAGGACAAGTCCTGCCGTCTCGTTCACGAACACGTTCCATGCCTCCGGGTCTCCAGTTGCACAGGCTTGTAGATCTATGTCCATGATTTGAAGGCTCTGTATCGGTGCTGAAGGGGGTTCCAAGCCCATGGAAAGGGGCCAGACTGGCCTTTCCAGCCATCATCGGGGATGCTGTGTGGTACGTAAGCGTACAACCATGTGTCCCTCGGCACTTGGAATCCGATTTCATGTCGTCTGAGACTCACTCACTCCCTGGAGAGTAAAGATGCGGATACACAGACTTAAATCTACCTGCTCGAATGTTCTTGTCATGACCTTGGTAGTTCTTGGCTGCCATGTCAGCGTGGATACTGTTCTTGGCCAGGACGCGCCTCGCCCAGGCGGGGATCCGAGTGAGAGACAGGCCTTGCTCGAACGCTTTGACGCTGACGGCGACGGCACGCTCAGCCAGGAGGAGCGTGGTGCCTTGCGTGAACACATGCGCGCGGAAGGCCAGCGAGGAGATCAAGCACGTGACGGAGGCAACAACAGGGGCGGCAACTGGAACAGGGGCGGAGGTCGTGGATTTGGTCGAGGTGGCGATGTGCTTCGGTACATCAAGATGCCCGATTACATGGTGTCCGACCTGCAGTATGTTGCGGAAATCCTCCAGATCAACGAGGACCAGGAACCCATCATCGAGTTGATTTTCGAGGACTACGACTCGTCCTTCAGGGAGGCCGTCGAAATGATGGATCTCTCACTTGAGGATGT
>JAYZBD010000075.1:0-13403 GCA_036339395.1 Planctomycetota bacterium
CAAGGTCGCTGCAACCAGATGGGCTGCCCGGGCCGATGAACTCACCGAGGGCAAGGATGCTTCCATCATCGATACCCTCGCACGCTGCTACTACGAGCAGGGTGACCTGGCCAAGGCCGTCGAACTCCAGAAGAAGGCGGTCCAGATCGCCGAACCAGGCATGGTGAAGAGCCTCAAGGACACGCTTGACGAGTACGAGGCTGAACTCGACAAGGCCTGAAACAGAATCCATGGAATGATGACCACGAGGCCCGTGCTTGCACGGGCCTCGTGCCATTGAACCCTCTTCGAATACACTTCATTCATGGTCGTGGGCGAATTCACACAGGACACCGACATCCTGGTCATCGGGGGAGGCCCCGGGGGCTACGCAGCGGCCTTCCGTGCCGCTGAACTTGGACGCAGCGTCCTGCTGCTTGACCCGCGCGCAAGTCTCGGCGGGTCGTGCCTGCACGAGGGCTGCATTCCCACCAAGACACGACTGCATCGATCGGCTTCCGGATTGGAAGCCGGTGATCGTGGGGGCCGGGCAATACAGGCATTGGCAGGTGGTCTTGCCGCCAGGATGAAGACCCTCGGGATCGAGCATGTGCCTGGGACTGGCCACTTCGAGGATTCCCGAACCGTCCAGGTGACTGGTGAACATGTCTCCCGGATTCGTTTCAAGCGAGCCATCATCGCAGCCGGGAGCCGGGCGGCGCGACGGGAAGATCTTCCCGGGGCATTGACGCCCGAGGAAACCGCCGTCATCGAGAACATTCCGGGCAGGTGCACTGTCGTGGGAAACGACTACCTGGCGATCGAAGCGGCAACCATGCTGATCGGTGAAGGTGCTGCGACAACGCTTGCGTGCGAAGGTGTGCTGCTGCCCGACCTGCCCAGGCCACTGGTGGAACCACTGCTTCGGTCACTGAAGAAATCCGGCGTCGCCCTGGATGAAGGACAACTGGGCAGCGTGAATGCCGACCTGGTCGTGGACTGCTCCGGACGCGTACCGGGTACGGATGGACTTCGACTCGAACAGGCGAACATCCAGGTCGATCCGTCAGGATGGATCACCGTCGATGAACAACAGCGAACCAGCGAACAACGCATCTTCGCCGTGGGTGACATCACCGGCCCCCCCCACCTTGCAGGCGTCGCGCTCGCCCAGGGCCGCATTGCAGCCGAGGTCATATGCAATCAACCAAGTGCCTATGAACCGGCTGCAGTACCCCACGTCATCTATGCCAACCCCAACATCGCCTGGTGTGGTTGTCTCGATGCAGGCAACGAATCCAGCCTCACCAGCGTGCCGTGGGGTTTCTCCGGCCGTGCCGTGGGCATGGATGCCACCCGCGGCGTCACCATGCTGCACTGGGAACGAGCCAGTGGACTGGTCCTGGGAGTCGGTATCTGCGGCAGCGAAGCCTGCGAACTCATCGAGACAGCTGTCCTTGCCATCGAGATGGGCGCAACCCTCGAGGACCTGGCCGCGATCGTCCCGGCTCATCCAACGAGAAGTGAACTCCTGGGAGAAGCAGCACGTGCTGCACTCGTTGAGCAGTCGACGCCATGAAGTGGCTGATCCTGTTCATCATTGCCGACCTGGTGCTCTGGCCACTGGCCCTCATCTGGGTGCTCACATCTCCCGGAGCACTGCCAACGACCGTCTTGATCATCATCACCTTCGTCGCCATCTTCGGAATCACGGGTTCAGCGCTTCGTGCCCTGTGGAATCCCCTGGCGAAGGCCTTTCCCGCCAGGGAGCCAGCCCCCGATGCAGTGTCGAAGTCCTTCCAGAGCTTCTCCTATGGGATTGTGAATCTCGGGTTTTCCATTCACGTTTCAGCCGATTCTGATGCCCTTCACCTGACACCCATCCGCTTCATGCAATGGTTTGGAGCCTTGCCAGCCAGCGTTCCCTGGGATGCCATGGAGCCAGTGAAGAAGAGTCGTCACAAGGTCCGGGTCAACGGGCAGGTACTCCAAGGACCCAAGTGGTGCATGGAACTGGCCGCACCAACCCCGGAGTGATCACTCCTTGCTGGCGTCCTTGGTCTCGTAGAGCACGTCCGGGACACGCTTGCGATCAGCCTCGACCTGTGCCAGGGGCTCGACTTCCTGCTCGGTCGAGAGGTGACGCTGGGCAAGATGGTGGTAGACCTCTGTGCCACGCGTCTTCCACCCGATCTCCTTTTCTTCCAGTTCCCGGATGACCTTGGCAGGTGTTCCCGCTGCAAGCGAGTTGGCTGGAATCTCGGTGCCCTCCTTCACGAAGGACAGTGCGCCGACGATGCTGTTTTCCCCGACGACGACATCATCCATGAGTACGGCATTCATCCCGATGAGCGCGTTCCGGCCAACGCGGCAGCCGTGCAGGACAGCACCATGCCCCACGTGCCCATCCTCTTCCACCACGACGTCCTTGCCAGGGAAGCAATGCACGACACAGGTATCCTGGATGTTGCTTCCAGCCTTCATTTCAAGTCGGCCGATGTCGCCTCGCAGCACCGCGTTGGGACCGACGAGACACCCGGGACCGATGATCACGTCGCCGATAAGCACCGCGGTCGGGTGCACGAAGGCGGTTGGATCGACAACAGGCGTCAGCCCCTCGTAGGTATAGCAGGGCATCAGGCTGGAGCCTCGACAGGGGCGGCGACCGGGATGCGACTTGCAACAACCCGGAATCGGCTCGCCACGAAGGCTCCATCACAGAGCGTCGCATTGCCGGCTGGATTGGCGCCGGAGACATGGAAGTCACTGAAGGCTGCGGACTGGTTCACGTAGACCTGCCCGGCAAGGTTGCATGACAGTGCGACCCCGGCATCGGCCATGGCTTCTTCGGTTGCAGCGATGACTTCCTCATCACGGGAGTAGAGCCCGCAGGTCAGTGAACCAAGTCTCCGTGCGGCACTTGAAGCAAGGTCAATGGAACGAGCAGTTCCTGTGGTCTTCACGATGTAGATGATCGGACCGAAACACTCCTGCTGGTAAAGGGCTTCATCCGTTTCCTCGACCTGGATGATGGTGGGCGAACAGGTGCGGGCATCCGGGAATCGTTCATTCTCGATGGGGCCCCCCTGCCTCAGGATCGTGCCACCTGCCGAACAACTGTCCTGGACTCGCTTGATCGTCGCCTCGTTCTGCACGGCCCCGAGCACCTCGGATGCCCGTGCCGGATCCGAGAGCAGCCAGTCGACCGCCTTGACAATGGCGCTGGCCGTGTCATCGAAGGACATGTTCCCCTCCGGCGTGTCGATGCCCTCGGCCGGTATGTAGATGTTCTGTGGCGTGGTGCACATCTGCCCCGAGTAGAGGCAGAGAGAGAATGCCAGGTTCCCTGTCACGGCACGTGCATCCTCGATGCCATCGAGAATGATCGAGTTCACGCCCGCCTTCTCGGTAAAGACGACAGCCTGCTTCGCATTCGCCTCGACCCAGTCTCCAAACTCGTTGCCACCGGTGTAGTCGACGATCCTGACACTCTCGTGTGTCACGAGTTCGGCGGTAACAGGTGCATCGGGGGTATCGCAGGCAAGCATGACCAGGTTCGGATCGAATCCTGCCTCGGCCAGCACGTCCCTGCAGACCTCAACCGTGATGGCCAAGGGGAGAATGGCGCCTGGGTGTGGCTTGATCACGACCGAGTTGCCGGTTGCAAGGCTCGCAAAGAGACCCGGATAGGAGTTCCATGTCGGGAAGGTCGAGCAACCAACAGTGACGGCGATCCCTCGTGGAACGACGTGATAGGTCTTCTCGAGCGTGACGCTGTCCGTCTTCGAGACCCGCTTTGTCCATGTTGCCGCAGGCGGACAACGGTGCATCTCCTGCCATGCATAGGCGATGGCTTCAAGGCCACGGTCCTGTGCGTGCGGGCCACCGGCCTGGAAGGCCATCATGAATCCCTGCCCTGTCGTGTGCATGACGGCATTGGCCATCTCGAAACTTCGCTTGTTCAGTCGATCGAGGATCTCGAGGCATGTACCGACGCGAGTATCAATCCCTGCGCGCTTCCAATCACCCCGCGCCCCCTCCGAAGCTGCAAGCATGACGTCGAGATCCGGTGCCGGATAGGTGATCCCGAGGTCCATGCCGAATGGAGAGACTTCGGAGCCGACCATCGAGGCGGTACCCGGTTGTTCAACAGCCCACGGTGCCCCGAGCCTGGCCTTGAACGCTGCTGCCCCATCTGCCTTGGCCGTTTCGCCGTAGATCTTGCCGCTTGGTACCTCGGGGAATGCCGACCAGTAGCCACGACTGGCAATGGCATCAAGTGCGTCCTCCAGTCGTTGACGATGCAATTCAAGGAAATCATTGGCCATGGCCTGGCTCCTGCGTGGACCTGCCTCTTCGGGCTCATGAGCCCTATCACCGTAGATTGTAGGAAAACATCCCTTCCACGACCCATACTGGTGTCGTATACAATCGACTCCGCCAATCTGGGGCGGCCCGACGACCTTGCAAACCCCATGGCTACCTCCTCCAAGGGTCATCTGAAGAAGAACATCACGCTCTTTGGTGCGTTCGCGATTGCATTGGGCACAACCATCAGCGGTGGCTTCTTCCTCCTGCCCAGCCTGGTGTTCGATCAGGCGGGTCCAGCGATCCTCATCGCCTATTTCGTCGCCGGCTTGGTGATCATTCCTCCTCTGATGTGCAAGGCTGAACTGGCAACGGCCATGCCCCGATCCGGAGGCTTCTACTTCTACCTGGATCGGAGCCTTGGCCCTGTCGCAGGCTCGGTCGCAGGACTTGGAACATGGATCTCGCTGACGCTGAAGACCTCCTTTGCGCTGATCGGGTCAGGCTACTACATGGGAGTCTTTTTTGATGATCCCCCCGTCCTGCTGATCGCAATCGGACTGGCCCTGGGCTTCATGGTCATCAACATCCTCGGCACTGGAAAGACGGCCCTGATCCAGAACCTGCTCGTCATCAGCGTGCTGGTTCTCCTCGCGTGGTTCGTGGTATTCGGTTTTCCCGAGATCCAGTACGAGCACTTCAAGGATTTCGCGCCTCATGGAACCGGGTCGGTCGTCTCGCTCATCGGTGTCGTCATGATTTCATACATGGGCATCTCCAAGCTCGTGAGTGTCGCCGAGGAGATTCGGAATCCTGAACGAAACATCCCGATGGGCATCTTTCTTGCCCTGGGTATTGCACTCATCATCTACATGCTCGGACTGACCGTGATGATCGGCGTGATGCCCGCCGAAGACCTTGCCAACACATACACTCCTGCCTCGGACGCCGCAGCGATCTTTGCCGGGCCTACCGGTCGGGCGATCATCGCGATCGCCGCCATTGCATCATTCCTCTCGGTCGCCAATGCCGGCATACTCAGTGCCTCGCGATATCCACTGGCCATGGCTCGTGATCACCTCGTGCCGATCAACTTCCGTCGAATCGGTCGATTCAATACACCGACGAATGCCATTCTCATCACGACCCTGCTGATCATCCTTCAGATCGCACTGCTGGATCCCCTGATAATCGCCAAGTATGCAGGCGCAACGTTGATGATTCTCTTTGCGTTGCTGTGCATCGCCGTCATCGTCATGCGGGAAAGCAGGATCAACTCCTACGACCCGGGGTTCCGGACTCCCCTGTATCCGTGGATCCCTCTCCTGGGATTCGCGCTCTGCATCAGTGTCATCGGGTTCCTCAAGTGGCAGGCCGCCGTCTTTGCCCTCGGGCTCATTGCCGTCGGCATCGCCTGGTTCTGGTGGTATGCACGCAGACGAGTCCGTCGATACGGTGCCATCTACCACGTGTTCTCGCGGTTGGGCGAGAACCGATTCGACCCACTTGATATCGAACTGCGTGAAATCATCAAGGAGAAGGGACTTCGAAAGGCCGACCCCTTCGACGAGATCGTCGCCATAGCACCCATCATCAATCTTGATTCCATAGACAACTTCGGCACGCTTGCTCGCAATGCAGCCGAGCAACTTGCCAAGGATGGCATGCTTGATGCCGATGAACTGGCCGATGGATTCCTCCAGGGAACACGGGTTGGTGCTACCCCTGTCAGCGGAAACGCGGCGCTTCCCCACATTCGAATCGAGGGCCTGGCAAGCCCACGCCTTGCCATTGCACGCATTCGCAACGGCCTGGAGATCACGATCGGCTCAGCCATCAGCGACGAGGAGAAGAACGAGACCGTGCAAGCCGTCTTCTTCCTGGTCAGTCCACAGGAGGATCCGGCTCAGCACCTGCGCCTCCTGGCAAAACTGGCCGGGTGCGTCGAGGAAGAGCAGTTTGAAACACACTGGTCCGAAGCCCAGGACGATGCTTCGGTTCGCGAGGTCCTGCTCCGGGATGATCGATACCTCTCCTTCGCCCTGCGACGAAACACTCCACGTGAAACATGGATCGGTCGCCAGATCCGAGACCTGGAACTCCCCGATGGATGCCTCGTGGCCCTGGTCCAGCGGGGAGATGAAACCATTGTTCCCCGGGGCAGCACGGTGCTCGACCATGGGGATGCACTGATCCTCATCGGTGAACCCGGCAGCATCCAGTCCGTACGCATTCTCCTGGAACTGACACCCCCGACGGATTCCGAATCACTTGAAGACGATTGAATCGATGATCAATGAAACGACACGTGGAACTGCCTGGCAGGTAGGATCCCCAGCATGAATGATGAAACGAACACCCCCGTGACTGGTCCAGCAGAGATGAAACGGACTTCCTGGAACATCGTTGTGGATGGAGTGCTCCTCGTACTGCTTGCCGCTGTTCTGATCCTTGATCCTGAGAAGGCTGAGAAGACCTTCATCGGGTTCGTCGGCATACTGTGCATTCTCGGTGGAGGCATTCTCTTTGCCCGTGCCTGGACGGTCTCCCGCATGCGAAGCCTCTCCCCCCTGTACTGGACGGTGGCGATCGTTCCGATCGGCGTAGGCCTCATCCTCCTGTTCTGGCCCCTGCAGTCACTGCAGGTGATGATCTACGCGGTCGCCATCACCTTCCTCGTCCGTGGGATTGTCGAATGCACATTGGCCGCATCGAACATGAACAAGCCCGCCTGGGAATTCCTGCTGGCGCACGGCATCATCGGGATCGTGCTGGGAATCGTCTTCATCGTGAAGTTCGAATGGGCACCCGTACTGGCGATTCTCTTCCTCGGTGTCGATCTGATCGTCCGAGGCGCGAACCAGGGGGGGGGACTGATGACCCACCTGCAGAAGAAGATGGACAACCACTCATCCGGTTAGAACACGTACTCGCTGGTCAATCGTTTTCCATCTCGGATTTTACTGATTCCACCAGGTGGGAACCGCGATCAGCGAGGTACTTGTACTCAGCCATGGCCGCATCCCGCTTCCCGGCAGCAAGGTGTACCCTGAGCATCCGTACGTGGATCCCGTCATTTCCCGGCTGGATTTCCGAAGCACGCCCGTAGGCACCGATGGCCTTCACGTGCTCACCTCGACCTGCATGAATCTCGCCAAGAAGAATGTATGCCGCCGTCAAATCAGGCCTGAGTGCTGCCGCAGTCTGGATTGATGCAACGGCTTCATCCTCACGGTTGAGACTAACAAGCGTTTTGCCGATGTTCATGTGGACCTTGGCATACTCCGGGTTCAAGGCAAGTGACTTCTCGAATGCATGCAGTGCTTCTTCATATCGATCGGCATCGAGGTGGATGAGCCCGATGTTGTTCCATGCCTTGTCGACAAGCGAGTTGCTGGAGACAGCGGCCTTGAACGATTCGAGGGCGGCGGCATCATTGCCCTCGCATCGCTGGGCAAGCCCGAGAAGGATGTAGAGCTTCCCGTTGGACCGTTCCAATTCAACAGCCTTCTGAAACGCCTTGACTGATTCTCCATGTCGTCCATGCCTGCCCTGCATGAGACCCAGGTTCATCCAGGCCTTTGCATAGTTCGGGTCTGCCTTGATGGCGCCTTCGAAGGCGAGAATCGCTCCTGCAAGATCACCAATCGACTCGCAGGCCGTCCCCAGGTTCAACCATGCGCCGATCATGTTCGGGCGAAGCTTGATGGCCACCTGGTAGGCATGGATGGCACCGCGAATGTCAGCGAGATTCAAGCGGGCATTGCCGATGTTGTATTGCGTCTGCGCGTTGTTCGGATTGATCAACGCGGCTCGCTCACCGGCTTCAAGTGCTTCACGGTAATGCTTCATGTGAAGACTGGTTCGAGCGATGCCGGCATAGGCAGCCTCGCACTCTGCATCGATCTCGACGGCTTCCCTGTAGAACCCGATCGAGTCGGTATGATCGCCAAGCTTGTCGAGACAGTAGCCGAGGTTCACAAGTGCGATGACGACCCTGGGGTGCTTCCTGAGTGGATCGTGATCCAAGGCCTTCCTCAGGAGCGACTCGGCCTTGGGCCAATCCTTATTTCGGATGCACTTGATTGACTCGTTGATGAGCTCCGGCATCTCGCCGAAATCACCGGAAGGGTCGTCAAAACCCTCCAGCAGTTCCTCGGTGGGATCAGGCCCCTCCAGTGACAGGAACTCGCCACTGCCTTCATGCTCCATGGTGTCTCTTGCCAAGTGACCGACCTCCTTCCACGGTGATGGTAGCCGCTGAAGTACGCTCATGCCGTCCTTCAAATCCAATCCAGGAGCGGTTTCTTTCAGGTGAATCGTGGATTGACTGCCTTCCTGAAACCTTCTGTTTTCACTGAAAATCATGTCGTTCTCGACGGTTCTCCTTCTCGATCGGACGGTTCGCACGGATGCGACGCTGGCCAGGGAGTTTCCTCTGATGAACGGATTCAGCATGAAAACAGCATCTCGATCCAGGAACGACCACCCCCTGGGCATCGAGACGATCAAACCTGGCACAAGGCACAACGCAACGGAGCCACGCGACGTCCCGAGGGACACCGTGGCTCCGTTGTGTATTTCTCCGGCAGGCGGGCAATCGTCGGTGCTGTCTGAACTTGTTTCCTTCAGTGGTGTAACCAAGGCGCTCCTGGAAACGATCGAGGCCAAGGATCCCTCGACACGCGGTCACAGTGATCGCGTTGCCCGACTCGCCCGTCGCCTGGCTGCAGTGGCCGGATGCGATGAACAGCTCATTGACGAAGCGACGGTCTGCGGCTGGCTGCACGACATCGGCAAGATTGGAATACCGGACTCCATTCTCCAGAAGGAAGGCGCACTGACAGACCTCGAGTTTGAAACGATCAAGCGACACCCGGAAACCAGCGAGAGGATCCTCGGCTGCATGCCGCAGCTGGAGTCGATCCGCGCCGGCGTGCGATCCCACCACGAACGCTGGGATGGACGAGGCTACCCGGACGGGATCGTGGGGGAAGCGATCCCGCTCCTGGGTCGCATCGTCTGCATCGCGGATGCCTTCGATGCCATGTGCTCGAAACGCACGTACCGGGATGGCCTTGCACCACAGGCAGCATTGATGGAACTGGCACGGAACGCCGGGAAGCAGTTCGACCCGTACCTCGTCGCCTGCTTCCTCGACATGAAACCGCAGAAGGAGATGCTCGCTCCCTGGACACTTGTGCCTGGGAATGCGATGCGGCAATCGGCCTGAAGGACCGCGAAGAGCACACCAGGGCACGGTGATTGGGGATGAACCGCCCCTGGTCCTCGCCTTCGACAACCACACGAGGTCTTCAGGACGAGGCCGATGGATGACCGCGGGTCGCATGACCCGCGGTTATCAGTTGAGAGGTAGAATCCTGCCCTCGCGGCTTCATCGCATTGCGCCCGTAGCTCAGTTGGATAGAGCATCGCTTTCCTAAAGCGAAGGTCACAGGTTCGAATCCTGTCGGGCGTGTTCTGCTCCTGGACACCCCGGGTCGACGAAGATGCATCGTGTCTGGTACCGTGTTCGACCCATGACATACAACACCATACGTGCAATCGCTGCTGCCGCCGGGGTGTTCCTCACCCTGCCCGCAGCCTCACAGGAATCAGCCGCTCCCGCAAGTTGGCGGAACGATGATCAATCGCAACGAGCATTGAAGGACCTGGCTGGCCAATACAGGCCGGATGCATCGCTTGCGACGATCGGTGCAAGCCTTGAGGGTCGGAACATCAACGTGCTCCAACTTGCCCGCGATGGATCCATCGATCCAGGTGATCGCCCAGCCCTGCTGGTCGTTGCAGGCATCGATGCCTCCAGGCCTCATACATCCTGGTGCGCTGTCGAAGTAGCCAGGACACTCCTTGAGCGTGCCGCTGGCGGTGATGAGGACGTCATCTCATTCCTCGAGACCAACACGCTCTACATCGTGCCTCGCCTCAACCCGGATGGCCATGAACGAAACAGGACTCACGCGATCAAGCATGCCCACGCACGCAACATGCGTACCGATGACGCAGACCGTGATCGAGCCAGTGACGAGGATGGTCCCGATGATCTCAATGGAGATGGCATGATCACGATGATGCGTGTTCACGATCCGCGAAAGGCCGACCTCGTCGCCGATCCGGATGATCCCCGCCTGGACAGGAAACCCGATCGTGAAGAAGGCGAGCGAGCGAGTTTCTACCTGCTGAGCGAAGGCCATGACAATGACGAGGATGGCAGGCACAACGAGGATGCAGCAGGTGGCGTCGACCTGGACATGAACTTCATGCATGGCTATCAACACCACGCGGATGGTGCCGGCCGCCACCAACTTTCCGAGCCGGAGGCCATGTCGCTCCTCCAATTCGCCCTGGAGCACCAGAACATTGCGGCGGTCGTCGTCTACGGTCGACATGACACGCTTTCGTCTCCCCCATCGGCCAGTGGTCGTAATGATGCGGGCGGTCCCAACACGATCGAGAATGATGACCAGGCCATGTATGAACGTGTCTCGGAGCGTTTCATCGAGTTGACAGACCTGAAGGGTGTTCCCTCGGGTGACTGGTCGGGCTCCTTCGCAGCCTGGGCCTATGCCCAGTACGGAGTCCCTTCGTTCTCGACACCGTTGTGGACGATGCCCCGTTCCGAGAGTGAGAACGGTGATGGCGATGCTGAAGATGGTGACCAGGCCGACCGTCCCCGCGGCGGCCCTCCAGGTGGCGATGCTGAACGTCCTCGAGGTGGCCAGGGCGGACGTGGGAACTTCGACTGGGAAGCCATGAGAGATGAGTACGACGCCAACAAGGATGGTGAACTGGATGATGACGAACGCGACGCAATGCGAGAAGCCATGAGAGAACGCTTCGGCGGCCGAGGGGGACCCGGAGGCGGGCGTGGTGGTCCTGGAGCAGGCGGTCCACCTGACGGGGCCGGCGGCGGAGGCCGTGGAGGTCGTGGTGGCCGCGGTGGCGGGCGTGGTGGCGGAGGCAGTCCTGGCGGTGGGCAGAACCTGACCCCGTCCCAGTATGGAGACATCAGCCAGGAAACCATCGATGAACTCATGGAAAGTGCACGTGAGAACGGAATGGAAATCAGCGAAGAACAGATGAGCCAGGTGACTCCGGAGATGATCGAGATGTTCGCCGAGCGGGCGGGGATCGAGATCCGCCGCGTCACCAGTGACACGGGAAACAGGGGTCGTCGCGATCAAGGCGCCCCCTCAGATGAAGACTGGCTGAAATACAGCGATGAAACTCGAGACGGGAGCGGCTTCGTCGAATGGACTCGCGTGGATCACCCCGAGTACGACCACGTCGAAGTTGGTGGCTGGGCACCCGGGTTCCGTACGATTCCACCCATCGATGAAATGGACCCGATTGTCGAAGTTCAGGCTGACTTTCTTGTTGACCTGGCGGCACACCTCCCGGATGTGCAGTTGCAGGATGTCGAAGTCGAGCAGTTGGCCGACGGGCTGTGGACTGTTCGAGCTTCCCTGGTCAACGAAGGGCGGTTGCCTGCAGGCACGGCCATGGCCAAGCGCAACAGGCGGGCACGACCATGGGTCGTCCGACTCGGCGTGGATCCGGACCGGATCGTGACAGGCCGCCCGACACACAAGGTCTGGACGATCGAACCCGACGGCGGCCGGCACGAGATGCGATGGGTCGTCGAACATCCAGATGGTGAAGAACTCGAGATCGAGCTCTTCAGCGAAAAATACGGTGGCACCGTGCATGCGATCACCATGACAGGTGACGGATCGAATGGAGGCGGACAATGAAGCAACTCCTCATGACACTGCTCGTACTCGGGCTTGGAATCGATGTTGTTCGCGCGCAGACACCTCACCCGAGCAAGGTCGACATGACCTTCAACCACTGGTACGACTACGACGAAATGACGGGGTCCCTCAAGGACCTCACCCGCGCCTACCCGAACCTGCTGACGATGGAATCCCTCGGCAAGAGCGTCGCCGGGCGCGACATCTGGCTGCTGACACTCAATGTTCCCGAGACGGGGCCGCCGGAATCGAAGACGGCGATGTACATCGAGGGCAACATCCACGGCAATGAACTCCAGGCCACGGAGACGGTGCTCTACACGATCTGGTACATGACCAAGAGCTACGGGAAGATCGATCGAATCACGAAGCTGATGGATGAACGATCCTTCTACTTCGTCCCCAGTTCAAATCCGGATGGAAGGTCCTACTGGTTCGAGGAGGCTTCGACTCCGCACTCCCTTCGCGGAGGCATACGCCCCACGGACAACGACCACGACGGTCTCTACGACGAAGATGGGCCCGATGACCTCGACGGAGATGGAAACATCACCTCGATGTGGATCAGGGATCCGCTTGGGAGATACAAGCGGGATGAGGATGACCAGAGGTTCTTCGTGCGTGTTGATTCCGATGACGAGCCGGGGGGATGGTCACGCCTGGGACAGGAAGGCATCGACAACGATGGTGATGGAGAAGTCAACGAGGATGGCATCGGTGGCTACGATCCCAACCGGAACTTCCCCAGCGACTGGCAGCCGGAGCACATCCAGTACGGTGCGACGGACTATCCACTGAGCCTCCCGGAGTGCAGGGCGACCGCCGAGTTCATCATGGCGCACCCGAACATCGCCGGCGTCCAGTCCTATCACAACTCCGGCGGCATGGTGCTCTATGGTCCCGGTGCCAGTTACCAGAACTACCCGGGCAACGACATGCGGATCATGGAACGAATGGCCCAAAAGGGTTCCGACATGATTCCGTTCTACGACGCGCTGCTTTCATGGCGTGATCTCTATTCGACCCACGGCGATGAGACGTCCTTCACGTACGAGCAGGAGGGCATCATGTCCTTCGTCAACGAGCTCTGGTCGGACAAGAAGATGTTCGCCGACGACGAACGTACCGGGACCGAAGACACCCGGATGTTCCGTGACATGCTCCAGTTCGAGGATGTCTACGCTCCCTATACGGAAGTGGACCACCCCACCTACGGCAAGGTGCTCGTGGGAGGAACAACCAAGGACGCCAGTCGAGTGGCTCCACCGTGGGCCCAGGAGGAGGACTGTCATCGGAACTTCGCCTTCACGATGTACCACGCCGACGAGATGCCCATGGTCG
>JAYZBD010000076.1:0-22071 GCA_036339395.1 Planctomycetota bacterium
TGTCATGCCTGTCGCAGGGCTGCATTCCTGAGGAAGGGTTCCAGGAATCGATCGATGAACGTGGAAGTTGCCAGTGCCGATGCCTCGTGGCTGTCTCCCCAGATGCAGGCATGACCAATGCCCGATTCCTGGTCCATGAGGACCTGGTATTGATCTTCCACGAGGAAGGCTGTTGGAAGTCGGGTTGCAAGAAAGGCGGAAGCGGCATTCTTCTCCGGACTCCCGATCGACGTGGTTGGTTGCAGCATCAGTTCGTTGTCATTGAGGTACCAGAGGTCCGTCAGGACAAGGGGGTGCAGATCAGTACCCGGGATGACCCTTGGAGCAAGTTCGAGGATGGCATCCCTGAGCGCATAGGCCAGGGGGCGATCACCCAGTTCAGGGCCCGGCCCGGCGCCGACGATGATCGGCAGGACCCGCGTTGGTTCGGGAACATCACCTGGATAGAAACCGATGGCATCAGGTACAGGGTTCGTCATTCAGAGATCAGCCAGCCTGTTGGCCGTCTCAAGTTCGATGAGGGCGTCGATCATCGGTTGCAACTCGCCTGCAAGCGACTTCTCAAGGTTGTATGACTCGCCGAGACGGTGATCGACGACGACATTCTCCTTTGCCCTGTAGGTCCTGATCTTCTCCGCCCTGGAACCGGAACCGATCATGCTCCTGCGTTGCTCTGCCCGTTCAGCATCCGCTTCCGCCTTCTGTCGTTCATACAGGCGGGCACGAAGGAGTTTCCAGGCCTTCTCCCTGTTCTGGGACTGGCTCTTCGTATCCTGCATCCGCACCTCGATGCCCGTGGGTTCATGGATCAGGTGAACGGCGGTTGACACCTTGTTCACGTTCTGTCCACCTGGACCGGTTGCCGTCGTGATCATCTCCTTCACGTCATTTGGATCCAGATGCACATCGACTTCCTCCGGTTCCGGAAGTACGGCGACGGTTGCCGTCGAAGTGTGCACCCGACCCTGCGCTTCCGTCGCGGGAACCCGCTTGACCTGGTGGGTACCTCCCTCGAAGCACAGGTTCGCCCAGGCGCCTTCCCCGGCGATCGCAAGCAGGCAGAACTTGCATCCACCGACATCACCGTCTGAACGATCAAGTTCCTCGCAGGTCCAGTTGCGTTCCGTTGCGAATCCTTGATACATCTCGACGAGGTCCCCGGCCCAGAGTGCAGCCTCGTCACCACCGACGCCGGCACGGATTTCCAGGATCAGTGAGCCGATGGCACGATCATCCGCAGTTACGAGGAGGGATTGGAGTTCTTCGAACAGTTTTCCTGATTCGACCTCGAGTTCATCCAGTTCACCGCGGGCCAGGTCTACGAGTTCCTGCTCGGACTCCGTGCCGAGTACGTTGCCCGCTTCCTCGATGCGCCGTTGCAGAAGGGTCCAGTGCCTGTATCGCTCGACGAGCGGTTCCAGCGCAGCTTTCCTGATCGAGCAGGATCGAACACGCCTGTGGTCCGCGAGCACTTCTGGCTCCAGCAGTTCCGCTTCGAGTTGCGCGTACTGCTCCTCGATCTCCTCGAGCTTTCGAAGAAGGTTTTCTGGCAGAGTGCTCATGGTGATCCCGGGTCCAGGTTCAGGACAGCAGTTCGGGTCGCACGGTACCGTGCACATCCGTCAGGCGGAAGTCCCGGCCCTGGGACCTGTAGGTCAATCGCTCGTGATCGATGCCCATCACGTGGAGCATGGTTGCCTGGAGGTCGTAGACACTGACGGGATTCTCATCCACGTGGGCCCCCCATGGGTCCGTGGAACCGATGACTGCGCCCGCCCTGGTACCTCCACCAGCCAGCCAGATCGTGAAGCAGCCGGGGTGGTGATCACGGCCGAGGAAGGTGCTTCCATTGCGTTTCTCATTCATCACGGTCCGTCCGAACTCCCCAGACCAGACGACCAGTGTCTCTTCGAGCAGTCCACGTCGCTTCAGATCGAGCAGGAGTGCCGTCACGGGGCGATCCATGGCACGACACTTGGCAGGAAGTTGAGTCATCAGGTCGTCACCGGGCCCGGTGCCATGGACATCCCAGCCCCAGTCGTACAACTGCACGAAACGTACTCCAGATTCACTCAGGCGGCGGGCCAGCAGGCAGTTGTTCGCAAACGAGGCTGCTCCTGGTTCAGCACCGTAGAGTTCAAGTGTTTCCGGCGATTCCATCGAGATGTCCATGACACCTGGAACCGCGGTCTGCATCCTGAATGCAAGTTCATACTGCTGGATCCGGGACAGGATCTCTGGATCACCGAAGGAATCGGCCTGCATCTGGTTGAGCCGATTGATGGCATCGATCGTGTTCGATCGAAGTTCACGGTCCATGCCCGGGGGATTCATCACGTCGAGGACGGGATCACCACCACTGCGGCATTGAACACCCGAGTGCACGGTGGGGAGGAAGCCACTGTCCCATGCGGATGTTCCCGCCGATGGCTTCTTTCCCCCGGAGACGAGCACGAGGAAGGAGGGCAGGTCGCGGTTCTCGCTTCCAAGTCCCCAGGAAAGCCACGAACCCATCGAGGGTCGGCCCTGCAGGGCATGCCCGGTCTGGAGAAGGAGTTGTGCGGGGGCGTGGTTGAACTGGTCCGTGTACATCGATCGCACGATGCAGACATCATTGATGACTTCCTTGAAGTGCGGGAGCAACTCGCTCACCCAGGCACCATTACCTCCGACCTGCTGGAACTTGAATGGTGTTCCGAGGACCATGGCATTCGGCTTCACGAAGGCAGATCGCTCCGCGTAGCAGTCGACCGGGGCCAGTTCACCATGCCGCTTGTTGAGCAGGGGCTTGTAGTCGAAGAGATCGTGGTGTGGAGGCGATCCAGCCATGTGCAGGTAGATGACACGCTTGGCCTTCGGGAGTCCATGGGGGAGAGATGCCGGGGCTTCTTCGTTCGACAGCATCGACCCCATGACGCCGTTGTTCAGCATGCCGGAGAGTGCCGCAGCACCGAAACTGCACGTTGCTCGACCGAGGAAATGGCGACGGGTCTGGCACTCCGTGCGAGTATGTTCCAGTATCGGGATGTGTTCGGGGATGGGAGTCATGGCCGGTTGACGAACTCGTCGAGGTTCATGATGACATTGCTGATCGCCGTCATTGCGGCAGCATCACAGGGATCCATTCCATCCGGGAGATCGCCCAGGGGGCGTGTTGCCAGGAGTCTCGCCGCTTCCGTGTCACGGCTGCATGATTCGACGGCATCGTCATACAGTTCATGGAGCACCGTCTCTTCCCGTGGAGTGGGCGGTCGCGACAGTGCATGACGGAAGATGACACGCAGCCGTTCATCGATGTCCATGCCTCCCTCTTCCATGCACCTGCGTGCGAGTGCCTGGGCCGCCTCGATGAAGACTGCATCGTTGAGCAGGACGAGCGCCTGGAGCGGGGTATTCGATCGTTGACGCTCAATCGTGCAGAACTCACGGGAAGGCGCATCAAACGTGGCGAAGGCGGGATAATGCCCGGTTCGGCGCCAATCCGTATAGAGGCTTCGTCGATGCAGGTCATCGCCGGTACTGACCGGCTGGATGTAGTTGTCGAATGCCTGGGGAAGCATTCCTTTCGGCAGGTAGGGCGTTACGGACGGTCCACCGATCCGGTCGAGCTTGAGCAGTCCCGAGGCTACGAGTGCCTGGTCCCGTATCTGCTCCGCCCCGTGGCGCAACCGTGGGGCATGGCTCAGGAGCCGGTTGTCCGGATCAACAGTACGAACCTCCGCGGTCGTGTGCGCCGCCTGCCTGTAGGTTGCGCTTGTGACGAGGAGTCGCAGGAGTTGCTTGTGCGACCACCCAAGTTCGCCTTGCCATTGGACGGCAAGCCAGTCCAGGAGTTCCGGATGCGATGGCCGCTCTCCCTGGACACCGAGGTCATCGACCGTTGCCACGAGACCATGTCCGAAGATCCGTGACCAGGTCCTGTTGACCTGTGCTCGAGCGGTCAATGGGTTGTTTGGATCCACGAGCCACTCTGCGAAACCCAGGCGGTTCCTGGGAGCATCGGCAGGCCATGCATGGAGAAAGGCCGGAACATCGGCATCCAACGCTCCTCGATCGATGTCCGGGTTCATGAAGCTGCCGCCGAGAAAGAGGTGCGTAGTTCGCTGCTTCTCCTCGGGCAGTTCACGCATGATCAGTGCCGTCGGAACCATCTTCATGAAGGTGTCGCGCTTGGAGGTTGCTGCATCAAGTTCACTTCGAAGTGTTTCCAATTCAGGTGCATGCCTGAGCACATGCCGGGCAATGATCTCCTGTTGAGCCCCGGTACGTTCTTCAGCAGGCGTATCCGTGATCAACTGGATTCCAGGCGGCAGTGGCAGGTGGGCATGTTCATGGTCGGTTCCTGACAGTCGAAACCGTTCCAGAACGTGCTGGGTTCCATGTGACTGCCGAATCGTGATCTCCAGGCGTTGCCCTTCCCCGAGTACCAGTGGTTCACTGAATCGAATTACTGCGGCCTGGTCCTTGTCGTACACGGGGTGGATCGCCCAGCCGGTCTTTCCCGACTCATCCTTGTCGATGATGGCCGAGGCCGGGAAGTCGACCTGTTCGAAGGTTGCTTCAGCGTCCAGGAATTCGACGGTTGTTCCGTCCTCTCCAGTGGTAGAGACCTGGAGATCATTGACCACGAAGTTGCCATGCGTTGTCCGCCCCGGTCCCCGTCCGCCAGGCCCTTCGATTGCTTCGAGGCGCATGGCCGTGATCGTTCCGAGGCTCGTATCGAGTTCAAGCGTGTAGGTGTCGACCAGGGGGACATCCCCCGAGGCGACGATCACGCCATCGTCACCCGCATCCAGGGAAGCGCCTGATTCAGTTGCCAGGTGTGTTGGCCTGAAGGTATCCCATGGGGTTGGAGCGTCAAGTTGGGACTCCCATCGTTCAACTGCAGCAAGGACCTCTTCATCCGGTGGAGACAGGCGTGCATTGATCGAATCCACCGCGGATTCAAGCAATGAAAACTGTTCCTGCTGATCCCCGGTTGGTGCCTTGATGAAGGGAGCATCGTCATCAAGGTCGGCATCTTCCGTCTGGTTGAAGAATGCATAGATGCCGTAGTACTCCTCGTGACTGAGGGGATCGAACTTGTGTGAATGGCACTGGGCACAGCCGGCTGTCAAACCCATCCAGGACTGCATGCTGGTATTGACCCGGTCTATGACTGCAGCCGAGCGGAACTCCTCGTTGTCCGTGCCGCCTTCCGTATTCGTCTGCGTGTTCCTGTGGAACCCGGTTGCAATCTGCCTGTCGAGCGTAGGGTCATCGAGCAGGTCGCCGGCAACCTGCTCCCGGGTGAACTCGTCGAAGGGGATGTCCCTGTTGAATGCGTCAATGACCCAGTCGCGGTATCTCCACATGATTCGGGGTCGATCCTTCTCAAAGCCCTGGCTGTCCGCGTAGCGGGCGATGTCGAGCCAGTGAATTGCCTGTTGCTCGCCGTAGTGGGGTGAACCGAGGAGTCGGTCGACGAGTCGCTCGTAGGCGCCGGTCTCCTCGTCGGCGAGAAATGCGTCCATCTCGGCGCCAGTGGGAGGGAGACCAGTCAGATCGAATGTCACGCGACGCAACAGTGAACGCGAGTCCGCTTCAGGGGCCGGGGAAAGGCGTTCGGTTTCCAGTCTTGCAAGGATGAAGCGGTCTATTGGATTCCGGATCCAGTCGACTTGTTGAACATCCGGAAGGTGTGGAGAGACTGGCCGTACGAATGACCAGTGTCGAGGCCAGGAGGCGCCCTGCTCGATCCAATGCTGCAGTGTCTGGATCTCATCGGGTGTCAGCGCATTGCCGGCCTCGGCTGGTGGCATCCGATCTTCATCATCAGCCGTGATTCGAAGCAGCAACAGGCTTTCATACGGATGGTCCGTGTTGACCGGCCGGCCGGAGTCGCGTGCCGAAACAGCGTTGTCGCGAGTATCAAGCCGGAGGTCTGCCTTGCGTGCGTCCCCGTCGGGGCCATGGCATGCGAAGCAGTTGTTCGAGAGAATTGGCAGTACGTCATTGTTGAAATCAACACTCTTGTTGACGGCAGTATCGACAGAGGCCAGGGTTGCCAGCGGTACCAGCCCGGCGATGAATGGAGCGACAACGATCTTGAAACGATGTTTCACAGGATCGAATCTAGGATGCCCTGCGGGTGGCTACAAGTCTTGACCGTGGGAAAGGGGGCAATCACTTGAAGGAACCGTTCGCAGGCCCTCATCCGGTGGATTGCTCGGAACTCCCCCGGCTGGACTCGAACCAGCAACCTAGCGGTTAACAGCCGCTCGCTCTACCAATTGAGCTACAGGGGATGAACGGGGCAGAATAGCGGTTCTCCAGCCCCTCGGTCAACGAGGGGGCTTGCATCTGTCGCTCTCGAACCTACCATGTGGGACTTCCAGCAGCCGCGGGCAGTTGGATTTCATCGACCCCGGGAATACACGAAGAGGCAGTCATGAAGGAAGGCATTCATCCTGAGTACTATCCGGAAGCGAAGGTCTTCTTTCGTGGTGAGCAGGTCATGACGCTTGGTGCGACGGTCCCGGAGATGACGGTCGAGATCTGGTCTGGTTCACACCCCTTCTACACGGGTAAATCCTCGTTTGTGGACACGGCTGGTCGGGTCGAGAAGTTCCAGAAGAAGTACCAAGGCGACTATTTCAAGAAGAAGAAGTAGCAGTACGCCTAGGTCATTGACACTCCTTCCAGTTCAACGCGAGAATGCCCCGAGGAGGTGCTCATGAACGCACCCGATTGCTCGTGGAAGTTCCTGAAGATACTCAAGTCCGTGGGTACCTCGCTCCAGCCGGGGCGGCTTGTCATTGCATTGCTGACGGTCACCCTCCTCATGCTCGGTGGTGGCATATGGGATGACCTTGTTCCTGCGGGTGTAAGCCCTCGGGGCCTTGAAGCCGGTGCATGGTCGGGTGAGCACCAGTTGGAAGATGAGGGTCTGCTTCGACGCTCGGTTCGCAGGTGGAGCCAGGTCGACCTGTCCAATGAAGAGGCGACACCTACTGCATCCCGGGTGCTTGAACTGCTCCATGCCTCCAGGGCACATGCGATCAGTGATGGTGACAGCGATGAACGTGTTCGCGCGATCACCCGAACAATCGACCAGGTCGAGGCGATCAGGCCCCGCGGCGCTTTCGAGGCAACGGTCGAGTCACTTGGAGGCAACTTCAACCAGTTTGTCGACGGCATGGAACACCTTGCTCCCAGCAGGATCATCGATGCAGTGGTGGGGACCGTGTATCACCTGCCAGCGAGCCTCTGGCATGCAGGCCAGTGCTGGTTTCTCATCATCTACGGAACGTTCTTCTGCTTCGTAGTCGGCATTGGCGGTGGAGCGCTTTCACGCATGGAGGCCTGTCAATGTGCAGCCAACGAGCGGCTGACCATGCGCGAAGCCATGAATCATTCGATCGAGTACTGGCCACGATTCCTGATGGCACTCATCGTCCCGATGCTTCTTGCAGCGGTCATCTACGGCATCCTGCTCCTGGTTGGATTTGCAGGCATGAATATCCCGGGTTTGAACATCGTGACCGGCCTGTTGTACGGCCTGGCTCTGCTTGTGGGATTCTTGCTCGTGCTGCTTCTCCTTGGGTACTCGGCCTGCAGCACGTTGCTTGTGCCTGCCGTTGCAGTCGAGAACTGCGAGGGTGCCGATGCCATGCAGCGAGCCTGGGCATACGTGCTCAACAAGCCACTGCACATGCTGGTCTACCTGGTCACGGCCTTGGCAGGTCTTGCGTTGGGGTTCTTCGTTGTGAACATCCTGACGATCATGACGGTCAACCTCACTTCGTCAGCCATCGGCGCAGCAACATTCAATGATGCGATCCTGGAAGCGGGGCGCATGGGCAGTGTCTTTGCCCCAGTGGAATATGAACCTGCAGGTGGATCAAGCATGTGGACCACGACATGGACAGCCGGGCTCATCTCCGTGTGGATGATGCTCGTGCAGTACCTCGTAGCAGGGTGGATCTTCTCCTACGTCATGGCGGCAAGTACGAGGATCTATCTCCTCATGAGACACGCCTGCGATGGACAGGATCAGCACCTGATCTGGTGGCCGGGGATGGTCCAGGGAACCTTGTCCGACGGTCCGGGCAGGGATGACTGATTCCAGTCAGCCTGTTGTTCAATACCAAGCAAAGAAAAGAGCCCGCCAGCTTCGCAGCTGAACGGGCTCCTTGTGGGGGGGGCAAGGTTGAAGAAACCCGTGGTCAACGAGAACTGACAGCGATATGAACACAGGGCCTCTCACCTGTGCTCTTCGCACTGCCTGGAACAGCGGTTGCACCAGGCCTGAAGAAGTGTTCATTTCAATTGCTTTTCAAACCAAGGAGTTCCATGACCTTCTGGAGATCGCTCCAGACCTGCTTCCTGGTTTCCTTCGTGTAGTTCCTCAGGAGATACGCTGGGTGGAAGGTCGGCATGACAGGGATTTGCAGGTCACCCTCTTCCCATGAAGCCCACCGACCCCTGAGTCGAGTAATCCCTTCCTTTGTCTTGAGGACGAACTTGGTCGATGGACTTCCAAGTGTCATGATGGCAGCAGGTCGGATGATCTTGATCTGTTCAACAAGGTACGGGGCGGAGTCTTCTATTTCCTCCGAGGTCGGGGTCCTGTTCTCAGGTGGCCTGGCCTTGAGGATATTGGCGATGTAGACGCCCTCGCGAGCAAGTCCCATGGATTCGATCATCTGGCCCAGTTTCTTGCCGGCAGCACCAACGAATGGGCGTCCGGTCCTGTCTTCCTCTGCCCCTGGTGCTTCCCCGATGAACATCAACCGGGCATCAGGATCTCCTTCTCCGAAGACGGGTTGAGTTGCATCTGCAAGAGACTGGCACAGTGGAAACTCACGTTCAACCCGTTGCTGTAACGCCGCCAGGAGTGCGGCCTTTTCGCAGCCATTTTCCTCGATTTCAGAACTCATGGAGATTACCGGTCCCTGGTCCTCAACTTTGTCATTCGTGTTCACTGGGAGGAAGTCGACCCCCATGAGTGATTCGGTCACGAGTCGCTGCTTGGCAAGTCGTTGCTGCTGTGTAGGTTCTGAAGGCATGGGCGTGGTCAGCTCCAAATGTAGTGCTATTTGGTGGCTTTGAGAAACGGGTTTCAGGTTCCTGCAGTCACATTTTATAGAGAATTTTGTTGCCTTTGGCGCTCATATAGCAACAATGCTCGCCGGAGAGAGGGGAGTTTTGTGTACCGACGTACTGTCCTTGAACCTATCACAGAAACTGGACCCTCTCACATGAGTTTTGCCCCACGTTCAACAACGAGTTTACAGGCCTACCACATGTTGCTCTTTCGCAATGGTGTGCACCCCGAGTTTTTCAACATCGAGGGTCGCAAGCGAATCGAGCACATGGGGTATGAGTTCGAAGCATGGCAGTTCAAGGGTGGCCATGTCTGCCTCTTCGAGTTCGAAGGGGTCTGCCTTGTCGAGGTAGTCACCCCAGACCTGAACAGCCTGCCCGACCGTGGCCTTGTCACCACGATCCCCTGTGCAGGTGAAAAGGATCACGAATCGGTCTTCGGCGAGCGAATTACATACATGACATCCATCCAGACCGAGACGCTTACAGAGCATCTCTACCTGGGCACCTACAACGAGTTGGCAGAGCATGCCCAGGGGCCTCATTGCCTCGTGACCGACTGGCGTGACAGCGATGGCCAGAAGAACCTCACCATCGTCGAACTCCAGCGATACAGCGACCAGGTGCACGTGCAGGGATACCATCTTCGAAGTGACTGCTCGATGGTTCTTCGTACCCAGTCAATCTTCCAGGCCGGGGTGAGCGAGGATGATTCCTCGGCGGATGAGAGCACCTGAACAACTGATTCAAATACAGGAATTTCACACACCCTCTTCTATCCGGAAGGGGGTGTGTTCACGATCAGGGTTACTGGCCCATCGTTGACGAGTTGAACCTGCATCATGGCGCCAAAGACGCCGGTCTTGACGTCGAGATCATGGGCATCACGCAGCTGCAATGCGACCCGTTCATAGAGTGTCTCACCGAGGACTGGCTCTGCAGCCTGGATGAAACTGGGGCGGTTTCCCTTGGCAGTGTTTCCAAGCAGGGTGAACTGGCTCACGAGAAGGACTTCGCCGCCTGCTTCCTGGACCGATCGATTCATGCGGTCCTGCTCATCCTTGAATATGCGGAGCCTCGCCAACTTGCCGGCCATCCAGTCCGCCGAGGTTTCATCATCCGTAGTCTCGACACCCAGCAGGATCAACAAGCCCTGCTCGATGGACGAGCTGTACGTGGGATCCTCGACGGTGACAGAGGCTGAAAGTACACGTTGTACGACAGCAATCATCGATGAGCCTCCTTGCTGTGGCTTCGTCCCCGGCTGCCTTGGGGGGCAAGGATAGCTGCTACGAGGCCGGAGGCTTCTCCAAACAAGTCGACAGGGGGCAATATATCACTGTGCATGTGCGTTCCTTCATGTAGATTTGAGGAGCATGACCTGGATTTCGAGATATCATGACCCCCTGAATGAACATGCATGTACTTCTCCAGCGAGAACACGCAGGAGCAGGTGCACACCGAGACGAGGACCTTTCCCGATGCGTTCCATCATTTCCTTTCGTGTGCTGCCCATGGCAGCAGTTGCCTGCTTCCTGGTTACAAGCCTCTCGATGGCCCAGGCCGAGGGTGGTCCGACACCGGCTCCCAAGCCGCCAAGGCCACTGGGTCCCAGCGGTCCGGCTGCTCCAGCAGTTGAGGAAGAGGACATTGTCCAGGTCATTACGGCGACACCCGAGGAAATCCTCCTCGGTGAGTTCTCGACAAGTGAGACGAAGCCTGGAACAGTGACACTCAAGAATACGTCCGAAGAGTCTGTCACGGTTGTCTCTGCGAAGGCATCCTGTGGATGCACGACTGCGGACTTCAAGCGAAATACCGTGCTCAACCCCGGCGAAGAAGTCGATGTCACCATTCGTCTCCGAGGCGGACCGACTGCCAGGGTTCTGAACAAGACGGTCACGTTCACCATCGAGGGGTATCCGCAGCTCCAGGTTCCGGTCAAGGGCACATCTGTTTCCTATGTAACGATGACTCCTGACAGGGTCGGGCAGGATGAGAACCCCGATGGGGAGATCGTGCTCGAATCGATCGATGGACAGGCGTTCAAGATCGTCAACGTGCAGCCACCGATTCTCCAGGAGATGCCAACGGAGGCTGCGGAGAGGCACGTAGTTAAAATCGACTGGGAGAAGTTCTGGTCGGATGCCAGGAACGCCAAGGTCAGTTTCTTCTTTGATCATCCTCGTTGCACGCAGCATTACTTCCTCGTGAAGTTGAATCCTGAACAGCGGGCCGAGATCAACCGGCGCATCCGTGAGACCGGACGGAAGGGCAACGAGACGACAAAGACTCCCAATGGCAAGAACCCCTCGGCCAGTACACCTGCGTCCACCGATCTTCGCGTGCTTGTGAAGCAGGGTCGAACAGACGAAATCATGCAACGCATCAAGGACAAGAAGGTTGATGTCAACTACAAGGACAAGAGCGGGATGAGCATCATCGGCATGGCGGCAAAGGAAGGCAATGACACGATGATGACCGCCCTGATTGAAGAAGGGGGTGACTTTGATGCCGCCGACAACGTCGGTCGAACGCCCTTGATGCATGCTGGTACATCGAAGAATCCCGTGGCTGTCCGTGTCCTGATCGATGCGGGCGCGGACGTCAACAAGCAGGACACCTTCATTGGCGGTCCGCTTGCCTGGACATGTGGCTTCGGTACATCGGAGTCGGTCCAGGATCTCATCGATGCCGGCGCACAGGCCGAGACGGTCGGCGCAGCAACTGGTTTCACGCCGTTGATCTGGGCATCCGGCTTTGGTGATCCCAACTCGGTGCCGATCCTCCTCGAGGCAGGAGCCAACATCGAGGCGAAGGACACCATCGACGGCGGTACGCCCTTGATCCACGCTTCACGGACAGGGGAGTTCATCGCGCTTGAGGGCCTTGTTGAAGGTGGCGCCGACGTCAATGTCACTGACAGCAATGGCAAGACCGCATTTCTCAATGCAGCCGGACATTCCGGTGGCACGGTCGAGAAGTTGACCGTTCTCATCGAGGCCGGTTCCGACCTGGATGCAACGGACAATGCCGGGCGCAATGCACTGGATCTTGCAAGGGCCCGAACGGATGCACAGGCCTCCGAGGTCATCATCCTGCTTGAGAAGCATGTTGATACCGATGCGTCTGGCGACGAAAACTGAACCCATCATCATCTTCGAGGTACTCCACGCCCCGGGGCCATGCCCCGGGGCGTGTTCTATCCGGCAAGCCCGTCTGCTACACTTGCCGGTCCGGAACAAGGAGGAACATCCACATGACAACGGCAACATCCACCGTCCAGGACAGCACCACCATGCCGTCGCACTACTCGAACCTGCTTGAACTTTCGAGGGAGTCGAATCTCATCGGAGGCAGCATGTCCATTCTCGGTTGGGACCAGGAAGTCCTGATGCCGGAAGGCGGCATCGAGTATCGAGGCAGGCAGCTTGCACTTCTTGCAAAGTTGGAACACCAGATGAGCACGAGCAGTGCCTTTGCCGATGCACTTGCCGAGTGCGAAGCCGATGGGGATCTTGTCGATGATCCAACGAGTCCCTCCGCCGTGAATCTCCGGGAACTGCGGTGGTCACTCGATCGAAGGACGAAACTTCCGGCGGAACTGGTCGAAGAAGAGGCCAAGCTCACAAGCGAGGGGATGCACGCTTGGAAGAATGCGCGGGCCAAGTCCGATTTCTCCGCCTTCGCCCCTTCATTGAAGAAGATCGTGGACATGCTCCGTCGCAAGGCCGGGTGCTATGGCTGGGCCGAGGGCGGCGAGCCGTGGGATGCGCTGGCGGAGGATTACGAGAAGGGATGTACGGCCGCCTGGGTGGAGACGATCTTCACGCCACTGCGTGATCGTCTCCAGGGCCTGCTCGATGACATCATGGGTGCCTCAGCTGCACCGAGCAATGCCTTCAACGAGATTGAACTGCCCGTTGATCAGCAGAAGGCATTCGTTCGAGTCATAGCCGAGCGATTCGGCTTCGAGTTCAATCGTGGAAGACTTGATGAATCGACGCATCCATTCTGCAGTGGTTCACACTGCAACGACATCCGCATGACGACCCGCTTCCACGTGGCGAATGTCAATGATGCTCTTGGTTCAACCATGCACGAGACAGGGCACGGTCTCTATGAGCAGGGTCTTCTTGCTGAGCACATCGGAACCCCGATGGGCCATGCCGTCTCACTCGGCATTCATGAATCACAGAGTCGCATGTGGGAGAACCAGGTCGGTCGCAGCGAATCCTTCTGGACGTGGTGCCATCCGCTGCTTGCCGAGCATTTCGGCAGTGCCGTCTCGTCGTTGAGCTTCGATGATGTCTACGGTGGAGCGAATATCGTGCGACCGGACTTCATCAGGGTCGAAGCCGACGAATCGACCTACAACATGCACATCATGATCCGCTTCGAACTGGAGCGTGCAATCATGTCCGGCGACCTTGATGTTGACGACATTCCCGAAGCGTGGAACTCCAAGTACCGCGAGTACCTTGGAATCGAGGTGCCGGATGATGCCAGGGGTTGCCTGCAGGACATCCACTGGTCCATGACATCCATGGGCTATTTCCCGACGTATACGCTGGGCAATCTCTACTGCGCCCAGTTCTTCGAGAAGGCGATGGCCGATCACCCGGGTCTGCACGATGAGTTCGCCAGGGGCGAGTTCAGCACGTTGCGGGGCTGGCTGCGAACGAACATCCATGAGCATGGCCAGCGGTATCGAGCGGCTGATCTCTGCGAGGTCGTCACTGGAGCACCATTGACTGCCGACCCGCTCCTTCGCCACCTTGAAGGCAAGTTGCGACCCCTCTACGGGGTGTGATTGACCCAGCATCCGTGCATGCTGCCGGTATCGTTGCGAGCCGTGATGTGAGCAAGCGTGATCGGAATGCCGTCTTCGGCGAGTGCGCCCAGCACCGCCATGGACGCCGCTTCACGCTCCATGCCTTCATCAAGCAGGTCGGTGTCCACGCCGAGTGCCTCCTGGAGGCACGATACGAGGCACTGGTTCCTGGTACCGCCGCCAGCGAGCCGGGCCTGGTGCACGTCATGGGTCTTGATTGCAGCAGCCAGGCAGGAGGCGATGGCGGTACAGGCTGACGCAGCGGCGTCCCCGGCATCATGCTGCCCGAGGGCAGTTTCCACCCAGTCCAGGCATTCATCACCGGAACCAAGTGATCGCCCCATGGTCCGCTGTCCCTCGAGCCTTGCATGCAGATCCTCGGCCAGGGCGGGGATGCTGGTGCCGGCCGAAGCAGCCATGCCATCCTCATCAAAGGGACAGTTCATGCCCAGGCGGGCTATGGCATCGAGTACCTGGTTGCAGGCGCAGATGTCTGCGCCGCGAACGAGTTCGAGCGGATCACCTGCTTCGGCCGGGGGCAGGAACGTGCAGTTGATGAAACCGCCCAGGTTCACGATCGCCCGGGCGTGTGGGTGCCGGTAGAGGATCCAGTCGGACAACGGAGTGATCGGCGCGCCCTGCCCACCTGCGGCACGGTCAAGTCCACGCAGGTCAGTGACGATTCGGGCATTGAAACGATGTGCCAGAGGAAAGGGGTCGATCATCTGCCAGGACTCGGGGGGTGCATGGTGAACCGTCTGGCCATGCACTGCGATGAGGTCGATGGCGTGTTCCAACCCGATGGCTGCAATCGCCTCTCCACAGGCTTCACCGAGCATGCGTCGCAGTCGGGCAATACGAGATGCCCGCATCGGTTCATCATCGGCGAGTGTACGCAGGGGCTGGGCCAGCTCGCCCAGTGGAATCGAGGCGTGTCCAAGTGGCTCGGCGATCATCTCCAGCCCGTGGCCATGAAGGTGCAGGGCACATGCATCGACGGCATCAATGCTGGTTCCTGTCATGACCCCGACGGCAATCCGTGATTTCACCTGGCTGGGCATGAGCCGCATTTCCTTCCCGTGGGGTATCCTCCGCACCCATGGCGGACATCGGACACAGGGTACTGGTCACCGGCGGAGCCGGGTTCCTGGGATCGCACTTGTGCGATGCCCTTGTCGGTCGCGGGCACGAAGTGACCTGCGTCGACAACTTCCTGACCGGGCATCGACAGCACGTGGCTCACCTTGAGGCCCATGAACGATTTACGATTGTCGACCACGACATCATCGACCCGATTGACCTCTCCGTCGATGCCATCTTCAATCTTGCCTGCCCAGCTGCGCCCGGGCATTACCAGGCTGACCCGATTCATACCTGGAAGACATCCGTATTCGGCGTAAGCAACATGGTCGAGCTTGCCAGGCGGAACAATGCGACCCTGTTCCACAGTTCCACCAGCGAGGTCTACGGTGATCCTGATGTCTCGCCTCAACCCGAGACCTACCGCGGTCATGTGAATCCCATCGGACCACGCGCGTGTTACGACGAAGGAAAGCGGGCGGCCGAAACACTGTTGTTTGATGTGCACAGGAGGGGCGATGTCCGCATCAAGGTCGTCAGGATCTTCAACACCTATGGTCCCCGGATGCATCCCTACGACGGTCGTGTTGTCAGCAACTTCATCAGGCAGTCCCTGGCGGGGGAGGACATCACGATCTTCGGCGAAGGAACCCAGACCCGCTCCTTCTGCTTCGTGGATGATCTCATTGATGGATTCCTTCGCATGATGGAGGGACCTGACGATCTGCCAGGTCCCGTCAATATGGGCAATCCCGAGGAACGAACCATCCTTGATCTTGCTGAGCGTGTCCTTGCCCTGGTGGGTTCCTCTTCAAAGCTTGTGAAGAAGCCTCTTCCCCCGGACGATCCGCTCCAGAGGAGGCCTGATATCACCCTGGCCAGGGAGCGATTGGGCTGGAACCCGTTGATTGGCATCGAGGAAGGGCTTGGAAAGACGCTGGAGGCCTTCAGGGGCCTTGATCTGAGCGAATGGACGCCACCCACCGAGTACTGGGAAGGCCCGCCCTTGGAGGCTTGAGGGGGCTTCAGGGCCCTCTGGCGGCTGCTTGTACTCGCTGCATGGTGCACAATGCGTCAACCAGCAGCAGGCTACCGAACAGATTCCTAAAATATATACCGAATATATACCGAACAGACCTTGCAGATTCCGATCAATCTGGCATCCTGTCCAACTTCGAAGGACCGAGTGCATTGAAAAGGAATTCAGATGGTCAAGCAGACACAGAAGAGCCCCGGAACAAACACGAGCAAGGCCAATGGCAAAGGGCAGCTTGCAAGGAATGGGTCCACGCAGCGTGGTAAAGTGAGCGGGAGCCGTAGAACGGACACGGCCAATACAAAAACCAAGGATGGGAAGCATGCCATGAGCAAGTCGGCGAGCAGGCAATCGAACAAGAAGGGCGAAGCAGGACAGGCCCAGGCTCTTGAGCGTGCCATTGCGCAGATAGATCAGACCTTCGGGGAAGGATCAATCATGCGCTTGGCGGGTGAGCATCGGGCCATCCCGAGTATTTCGACAGGTTGCCTGAGCCTGGATCTGGCACTCGGTGGTCGTGGAATACCACGGGGCCGAATCATCGAAATCTATGGTCCGGAATCGTCTGGTAAGACAACACTTGCTTTGACTGTTGCAGCGAATGCACAGAAGGGAGGTGGCGTTGCCGCCTTCATTGATGCTGAACATGCACTTGACCCGACATGGGCGCGACGACTTGGCGTTGACCTTGACAGCCTTCTTGTTTCCCAGCCTGATACGGGTGAGCAGGCTCTCGAGATCTGTGAGTTGCTTGTTCGAAGTGCCGCTGTCGATATTGTCGTCATCGACTCGGTTGCAGCACTCATTCCTCGAGCTGAAATCGAGGGGGACATGGGTGACACGCATGTCGGCCTGCAGGCAAGGCTCATGAGCCAGGCCATGCGGAAATTGACGGGTGCCATTGCAAAGAGTGGCGCAACAGTGATCTTCATCAACCAGTTGCGAGAGAAGATTGGCGTGATGTTTGGTTCACCGGAGACAACGTCCGGGGGGCGTGCCTTGAAGTTCTATTCGACCGTTCGGATTGATATTCGCCGGATCGGCGCGATCAAGGATGCCGACCAGAACGTCGGGAACAGGGTTCGTACGCGTGTCGTGAAGAACAAGATCGCTCCACCGTTCCGCGATGCTGAGTTTGACATCATGTTCAACGAGGGCATCAGCACCTCCGGCGACATGCTTGATCTCGCGGTTGCGGACGGCATCGTTCAGAAGTCGGGTGCGTGGTTCAGTTGTGGGGAAATCCGCCTGGGCCAGGGCCGCGAAAATTCAAAGTTGTACCTTCGGGAGAACCCGGAATTGTTCGAAGAGATCCGTTGCAGGATTCTCCAGTCCCGAGGTTTGATGGATACCCCTGCACAAGAGGCAGGCGCGGAGGATGCAGCATCACCTGAGGCGGAGCCTGTTGCACAAGACGACAAGAAGGCCATGGCTGGTACTTGATCGATTCTGCCGGGCGTAGGCAGTCTGAACATCGTTGCAGTTTGGCTGCAAGGGACTACCATTCCCCGTTCGTCCTTCCATGATTCGAGGGATGACGCTGCGGCTGTGGCGGAATTGGCAGACGCGCTAGATTCAGGTTCTAGTGGGAGTAATATCCCGTGGAGGTTCGACTCCTCTCAGCCGCATTGCCTGATCGAGAATATGACCAGGATGAACACGCCCCCCGCCCCAAGGACGGGGGGTTGTCATTTCAGCATCGATCCAGGGACCTCCAGCCCTTACAATCATGCATGAAATGGACATGATCTACCTGGATCACAATGCGACGACGCCCCTTGCACCGGAAGTGCTCAAGGAGATGACGAGGGTTGCCTCCGAGGAATGGGCGAACCCCTCGAGCATTCACCGCCTAGGACAACAGGCTCGATGCTGCGTTGACCGTGCCCGGGAACAGGTGGCCGGTTTCATAGGGGCACAGCCGGAGGAGATCATCTTCACTGGTGGTGGCACCGAGTCCGTGAATACCGCGATTCACTCCGCGTTGCGGATGAACGAGGATCGACAGGTCGTGGTCACCAGCCAGGTCGAGCATGCAGCGGTACGCGAACTGCTTGAAGACCTGCACTGCAAGGGGATCGAGACGATCTGTCTTGCCCATGACAGCAACGGCGTGGTCGACTGCAACTCGCTCGAGGAGATACTCCGGACACGAGGTGATGAGGTTGCCCTCGTCACGGTCATGTGGGCGAACAACGAGACCGGCGTGATCGAGCCGATCGAGGAGATCGCCTCGCTCTGTCGGAAGCATGGCGTGCTGTTTCACAGTGACGGAACACAGTGGGTCGGCAAGATGCCGACCGACCCGGCAGGAGTTCCGTTCGACATGTTGAGTTTTGCTTCGCACAAGTTCCATGGACCCAAGGGGGTCGGTGTTCTCTATGCCCGGGGTGGCATGGGATTCCATCCACTGGTCATCGGTGGTGGACAGGAACGCAGGCGTCGAGGGGGAACCGAGAACGTGCCTGGCATCGCTGGCCTGGGTGAAGCGTGCCGTCTTTCAGCAGAGTGGTTCCAGACCGATGGTCCTGCACGCATGCGTGAACTCCGCGACCAGTTCGAGCAAGGCATTCTTGAGCATCATCCAGAGGCGTGCGTCAATGGCAGGGATGCACCACGCATCTGGTCAACCACGAGCATCGGGTTCCCCGGTCTTGAACCGGAGCTCATTCTCCTGATGCTCTCGGAGCATGGAGTCTGCGCTTCGTCCGGTTCAGCTTGTTCTTCAGGTGCCCTGAAGCCCTCGAAGGTCATCGAGGCCATCGGTCGACAGCCTTGCCAGGTCGAGGATGTTGCCTACGGTGCCGTGCGGTTCAGTTGCTCCCGGGAGACGAAGGCGGAGGAACTCGGGCGTGCGAAGGACATCGTGGTGGAGGTCGTACAGCGGCTGCAGGAAGGTGCTCCCAACACGGACCCGGAAACCGCGGGTGCAGGACGATCTTGATAAGTCGTCACGCATCGTTGTAGACTCCCATACCAGCCCTGTTAGCTCAGTTGGCAGAGCAGCTGACTCTTAATCAGCGGGTCGTAGGTTCGAGTCCTACACAGGGCATTGTTCTGTTCCCTGCTCAGCGTGGTGCGTTGATGCAGGTAGACGCCCGCGACGTCTTGTCCCCGCCTGTTTCCACATTTCGAGCGATGCCGTGCGATCTCAGGCGAGGTCGTTGCAAATGGATGTCGACATGCCGCAATGAAAGGCTGCCCTGTCGGGCTTGCAAGAGAGAGGGAAACGACAGTGTCTCACTGGTGGGGAAGCGACACCACCGCCTGCAAGGGAGGACCCGATCAGGACAGCTCGTGATCCCGGATGGGATCACTTGGGGGGATGGTACCGATACGAAAAAGACGGGTTCAATCAAGTTGGAGCGTGGTGCATGAACGGGGGACAGAAACATGGAAACCGCATTCTTGAACCAACAGGGCGAGTAAAGCACCATGGAGGTGCTTGCACACGGGGTTCAGCAGGGGTTCTGCAAGCGGGGGGTGGTTCACATTGCTTCCTGATAGTGCTATCCTGTGAGATGGTCCTGCCAACCCAGGAGTCGTATTTCTGTGGGGGATGCAGGAAGGAACACAGTTTTTATTAGAAAGTTAAAGCGATGCCTACAGGAACAGTCGGTCGTTACTTCGATCAAAAAGGTTTTGGATTCATCAAGCCGGACGAAGGTGAAAAAGACCTCTTCGTCCACATCACCGAGGTCAAGACGGAGGGCGTAGCCGCGCTCCAGGAAGGTCAGAGGGTCACCTATGAGATCCTTGATGGCCAGAAGGGGCCAAAGGCCGTCAACGTGATGGTTGAAGGCTGAGTGAGTCACTGATGACGAACTGTTCAGGGCCGGCTCATTCGAGAGCCGGCCCTGTTTCATGCGCCATTGCGACTGATCTTCGTTGGCATTGAATCTGCTAAAGTAGATCCTGGATGGACCGTCACGAAGAACTGATGCGGACAACGACCACAACAGCCCTGCTTGAGGGCCTGTTTGACGTCGAGGATGGCGTGGTCTGGCAGGTCTTCGATGATCGTTACCGGCCGATCATCGTTGCGATTGGTCGACGCCTGGGCCTGGATGGGACCGAGGCGGAAGACGTGGCGCAGGAAACGCTGCTCCAGTTTCTCCGTGACTACCGCGAGGGAAGATATTCCAAGGACAAGGGAAGGCTGCGGAACTGGATCGTCGGGATCGCTCGCCACCGTGTCATCGATTTCCAGAGATCTCGCGGTCGACGCAAGGAGAAGATCGGCCACTCCTCCGCCCTCGAGGTGCCAGACGAGAACTCCGTGACCGAGATCTGGGACCAGGAACTGGAGCGATCGATCCTCCGCCAGTCCGTCGAGGAACTTCGACGGACCACGCGTACCAGTGAGAACTCCATCAAGGCATTCGAGATGCTCATATTTGATCGCCGCCCGGTCGAGACCGTGGCGGAAGCTCTCGGCATGAAGCCCCACGATGTCTACGTCTCCAAGAGCCGGGTGACGACCAGGCTTCGTGAGATCGCGGAGCGGCTTCGCAATCTCTACGAGGTGGATGCGTGAACTCGCGCGAACACGAGGACTCGTTGCCCTTTACAAGGCAGGAGATCGACGCCTACGCATCCGGCGAACTCCAGGATGAATCGCTTGCATGCAGGATCGAGGCGTGCGAGGAGTCGATGAAACTGGTCCACAAGATCCAGGAAGAAAACGATTTCCTTACGAAACTCGTCGGTGCCTGGTCGACTACGCCGGGTGCGGTGCAGTCCGGTCCGCCCCGCCAGCACATCGAGGGGTACCGGATCATCAACGAGGTGTATCGTGGAGGGCAGGGAATTGTCTACCGCGCTCTCCAGGAAAACACGAAACGCACCGTGGCTGTCAAGGTCATGCTGGGTGGGGCCCTGGCAAGTGAGAGACAGCGGCAGCGCTTCGAGCGTGAAGTCGAATTGATCGCATCGTTGCGACATGAAAACATCGTGACCGTCTACGACAGCGGTGCGTTGCCTGACGGTGGTCACTTCCTGGCCATGGAGTTCATCAAGGGCGTCCCACTTGCCCGTGCGCACCTGGTTGGCCGTGAGATCCAGGCCGGACCCAATGCAGATGCCTTCACCATCCGCATCCAGCAGTTCAACAGGATCTGCGATGCGATCCAGTATGCGCACCAGCGAGGCATCATTCACAGGGATCTCAAGCCCGGGAACATCCTTGTCGATCGCACTGGATCACCGAAGGTCTTTGATTTCGGTGTTGCGAAGGTCATTGGACCGACCTCCGAGCAGGAAGCCACGCTGACAGGCGAGTTCGTGGGCACCTTCGCCTATGCCTCGCCGGAACAGGTCAAGGGTGATGCGGACGCCGTTGACACGAGGAGCGACGTCTATGCACTCGGGCTGATTCTCTACGAACTCCTCACGGATCAGCATCCCTACCCGATACGGGGTTCCGTTTCCGACGTCATCAAGAACATCACTTCGACCGAGCCGGAACCGCCGACGAAGTACGACAACCGGATCTCGAAGGAGCTCCAGGCCATCGTGCTGAAATCCCTGGAGAAGAACCCGGATGACCGGTACCAGTCCGCATCCGCCCTTGCGCAGGATCTCCGGAGCTACCTGCTTGGTGAACCGGTCGAAGCAATGCGGGACAGCGCGTCCTACCTGCTGCGGAAGGTCGCACGGAAATACAGGTTCCAGATCTTGGTGGCATCGATCGTGGTCTGTGCTCTCGCGATCGTCAGCGTCTTCATGTCGGTCCTGTGGTACCGGGCCACGAAGGCGGAGCACATTGCGGCAGAACGGCTCGTCAAGGTCGAACAGGAAGCGAGGATGCGGGGCGAGGTGACGGAGATGTTCACGGACATCATCGAGTCACTTCAGCCGGAGCAGGGTCTCGGCAGTGAACTGACGGTTCGCGAGATGATCGACCAGGCGGCAAGGATCACCGGCGCGGAATCAGGAAACGAGCCCGAGGTCGACGCGGCCCTGTTCGAAGCGATCGGCAATACCTACCTTGCCCTGGGCAACATCGATGATGCCCACCAGCACCTGGAAAAGT
>JAYZBD010000077.1:0-7003 GCA_036339395.1 Planctomycetota bacterium
TTTCATGGTGAGCATCTTCTTTATCTCGACCAGTGAAGTCTCACCGAAATTCTTGTAGCTCAGGAGTTCGGATTCCGACACCTTCAAGAGATCTCCGAGCGTGCGGATCTGCATTTTCTTCAGGCAGTTGCGCGCCCGTACTGAAAGTTCGAAGTCGGTGACGGGGGTGTCGAGCAGCGCGTTGTGTTTTGCCGTGTCGCGAGCCTGTTCCTCGTCGTAGTACATGTCGCGGGAAGACAGGACATCCTTCATGAACAGGCGGGCACGATCGTGGTTCGGGAAGGTGTCGAGAATCTGCCGAAGGCATTTCTCCGCCGCGTTGAACTCACCGTTGTCCTCGTGAATCACGGCCAGGTTCAAAAGGGCGTTGAGGTGGGGTCGCTCCGTGGACTTCGTGATCTGCATGTAGATGTCTGCAGCTTGTTCTTCTTCGCCTGCAAGATCCAGCAGGTAGGCCAGCTTGAAGAGGATCGTCGGATGTCCCTGTGACTCTGAATGAAGATACTCAACGGCCCCGTTCCGATCGCCGTCTCCGTCCAGTACGGCAGCCTTCTCGAGAATACGCTCGACCTCCCCTTCCGAGAGAGACGAGGAGCCATCGCCTATGACCGTGTCAAGTCCGTTGGTGTTCTGCTGAAACAACACTGCACCTCCTGTGTGATTCGAGCCATTCAGTGTACATGCACCTCTCCTTCCCCACAATCCACGGGTGGCTTGGATGCCGTCCGTGCATCTGAATCGCATTTTGCGAGGCTGCATCTAGAATCATCTCGAAAGGTTGCAAGCCATGCCCGAGAACACTCCGGGATTCCATATTCAACACACGCTGCATCCTGGCAGAGCCTTGAACTGGTGCGTGGGTATCGGACGACCCTCTCCCTGGTTGCTCGCAGTGACCATCCTGGTATCCGGACTGACTGCATGCAGTTCAACACCGCCCGCCCGGATGAAGCCTGGTGCAGTTCGTTCCGCCGTCACCATCCACGTCCCGGGGGAAGAGGCTGAGATCAGCTGGGAGGAGTTCATCGAATCTGCACGTCTTGCTGATGTCGTTGTACTCGGCGAAATGCATGATGACCATGTGGGGCACCTTGTTCAACGGGCGGTTGTAGAGGACATGGTCGACGGGTCGGGGAATATCGTTGTAGCGATGGAAATGCTGGAGCGGGATGAACAGGGACTTGTCGACGATTATCGAGATGGCCTGATCACAGCGGAAGTCTTTGCACGGAAGACTGGATCCTCATCATGGGCCGGCGCCGGAAGTTGGGATGACTGGTACCAGCCAATCATCGACGCGGCGCATGAGGGGGGCGCCAGGGTCATAGCTGCCAATGCGCCGAGGCGCTATGTGCGAGTTGCAAGACAAGAGGGCTGGGATCGACTTGCGGGCCTGCCTGATGAACGAAGGGGTCTTGTCGAGTGGCCCGATCCCCCCATCGAAGGAGCCTATTACGAACGATTTCGCGACCTGATGAATGACCATGATGAGGAGGTGGAAGAGGTTGCCGAATCATTCTTCAGGTCTCAACAGACCTGGGATGCCACGATGGCTGGATCCGTAGCAAGGCACCACCCCAGGAACGGCACTTCAATCCTGCTCGTCGGTCAGTTTCATTCAAACAACAACGGAGGCACGGTGCAGATGCTTCGACGACTGATGCCAGGAGCCTCCATCCTCGTCGTCTGTCTCAGGGCTGATCAGGATGATCCACCTGATGATCCACCCCCGGCGGACCTTCTCATCGAGACCTGGGTCGAGGCTCGCTGAAGTCGATCACGAATCGCGTCCCATTGGACTCCCGCTGGGGGCAGTTCGACCAGCAGCTTGCTTGATGTGGTCGCATCAAGTTCCCGTAGCGCAGAGTAGAGATTCCTGGCACAGATGACTGGATCGGGATCGAGGACGATGACATTCCCCGCTGGAGCGGTTCCACCAATGAGCAGTGCCGCCACTTGATCATCCCCGGCCTCAAGATGCTGATTGATGATTGTTCTGTCCAACAATTCCACTGGTGTTCGGGGTGAGTAGTGTGATGGTGCCGTTCCAGGTGAACTGCCCTGCCCCCAGTTCGCCGGGGAGGACACCTTCCCGATCACCTCGGCCAGGTCCTCGGTTGACAGTACCCCGGGCCTGAGAATCCGGGGACCTGGTCCCGAAAGATCGAGAACCGTGGATTCAATCCCCACGTCACAGGGACCGCCATCAAGAATGCGCAGGTCCGCGGCTTCTTCTACTCCCTGGTAGTCGGAAAGGACATGCTCTGCACAGGTTGGCGAAACATCTCCCGACCTGTTGGCGGATGGAGCTGAAACAGGGTGTCCAAATCGTGTCATGAGCGCTCTTGCGACAGGATGGGATGGACTTCGCACCGCGAGTGTTTCAAGCCCCCCGGAAGCGAGTGCCGGCACCGATTCATCACGACGGAGAATCATCGTAAGGGGTCCGGGCCAGAATCGTTCCGCGAGTTGATCACAACATTCATTCCAGCCGCGAACGAGGCCGCGAGCTTCGTCTGCTCCCAGGACATGGGCAATCAGCGGGTTGTTTCCAGGCCTCCCCTTGAGCGTGTAGATCTTCTCAAGCGCACCGGGATCGCGTGTTGACCCGGCAAGTCCATAGACGGTCTCCGTCGGCATGACAACAAGCCCACCAGAGGCCAGTTGCTTCGAGGCCGCATCCAGGGCCGCGTCGTCGACTCGCACGATCCGCGGGCCCGTCATCGTGTTAGGGGAGAATACGGCTGGATGACGGAACCCCACCCGGCATGCTCATCAAGCACCTCGATGTCGATCTGGTGCATGTCGAGAATGATTCCCATCGACTGGTAGAGTTCCGCAACGGACGTGTTGTAATTCACGATCGACTGGAACTCGTTGGTGCGGGCCGTTGCCAACTGGGCCTGTGTTGAAAAGAGCAGGTTCAGGAATGTCGGCGTGAGGCTTGCCAATGTGTCTCGCTCGACCTCCAGTGCACGAAGAGATTCAGCTGTTGCAAGTCGCGCGGTTCGAGTTGCAGAGATCAACTCGGCATTATCCATGACTTTCCGCATGTTCGTCTTCACATCGAGAATGGTTGACTGGATCGCCCGGCGGTAGTCAACCATCGAAGCAGAGCGTTCCAGCCTGGCCTGCCTGTAGCCTGCCTCCGCAGCCCGGTTGCCAAGTGGGTATTGAAAGGCCAGCCCGAGTACGTAGGAGATGAAATCTCCCCCATACGCGCGGTCCATGCTCTGGTCGAACTTGTCCGACATCCCTGTGGATGTCACCTGGGCCTGGAAATCCAGTTCCGGCAGACGGGCGTTGTCTGCAACCAGTTCATTGATACGGGCGATGTCGATTTCAAAGACGGAGTTTCTAACGTCAGGTCGCATCGAGATTGCCGTCAACAGCGAGTCCCTGAAATCAATCAGGATCGGTGTGTGCACCATTTCGTCGATCGGGGCGAGCACCGTTTCACCGGCCAATGGAAAGCGTGAATCATTCATGAGGACCTTCAACTGATCCGACGCTTCCTTGACTGCCTGTTGAAAGTTGATGACATCCGAGACACGCTGCTCGACGGTCGCGACCGCCTGTGCCCAGTCCGCAAGACTTGCATCGAAATTGCGACGGCGATCTATCGTGTCCCGAAGTTCAACACTGGCTTCGACAAGCCACTCCTGGATCGCCAGGCTTCTCCAGGCAAACGAAAGGTTCCAATATGCGGCTTCGGTTTCGGTAACGGTGTCGATGAGATCCTGCCTGAGGGTTTCAATCGATTCCTGCTCCATCTTCCGAGCAATGGCTACCTGTGCGAGGGTGACCTTCTCACCAAATCCCCTGAGAAGTGGCTGGGACACATCCAGGCTCAGGGACGGTTGCCAATATGGGTTCGGCCTGAAGTTGAATCCGGATGAGGAATTGTGTTCGTAGGTGAAATCATGGCTGATCTTTACTTCACCACCGGAAGTCAGGGCCTTGCTCAGGCTGACCTGGGTGTCGTTGTTCCTGATGCTTGTGGCGGATGGATTCAGATCGACCGTGGAGCCGCCCCCGGGAAAAATGTTGTTGAGTGCGGTAATGCTGGATGACTGGTTTGGAGTACGGGTCTTCGTAAACGTGTATCCCGCTCCGAGAACAACATCAAAGACGGCCTCTGCCTGGATGACTTCCTCTCGTTGGATGGCTGGCTGCAACCTGGCGGATTGGAGGCTCAGGTTGTTCAGAAGGGCAGCCTCAACGGCATCCTGCAGGACAAGGGGGACCTGCCTCTGGGGATCCCCGTGGAGATCCATCCCGAGGTCGAGATCAAGGTCTGATCCCGGGGGAACGGGGGTAAGACCCTCCAGTTCATCCAGGCGGTGAGACAACGCTGCCTCGACCTCGCTTGTATGGGATTCAGACCCTATTTCCGTCTGCCACGTGTTGATGGTGGAAAGTTCCCTGTCAATGACTCCCTGCAGATGAGGGTCGAGGATTGGGCCCGCCGAGGGGCTGTCCAAGGGTGAACTGCAGCCAGGAAAGGCCAGCAGCAGCAGCATGGTTGACTTCAATACAAGCCTCATTGGATCTCCGGATTCACCCTGTGGAAAGGTGGGACACGGTACCACGACATGATTGTGGTTGCATGGTTGCTTGCCTGTGGGGTCAACAGCCGATACGCTTAACAAGGCCTCGCAGGATGCGATCCAGGGGCCCATATATACGAAGCCTGTGGCACAAGGAGGTTCCCATGGTTCGTCGGTCAACAATATTCATTTCATTCACCCTCTCGGCCCTCGTGGCCTCCGCTGTGATTGCGGATTCAACCTGGTACACCGTAACGGGTGAGGATGTCCATGTCCGGTGTGGAGCAGACAGCAGTTATTACGCTTTCACAACGGTGACGAAAGGGAGTCTTGTCCTGGTCCGGGGCGAGAAATTCAATTGGGCGAGGGTAGGGGCAACAGGATCGAATTTCGAGGATGCCTGGGGCTATGTCAAATACCCGGCATCTGAAACCGGCCGCTTCGCCGTATCAAACAACGGCAACACCGGGACCACCATGGGGGCGACGCCGATCCTTGCACCGAATATGAATGCGGATGACCTCGCTCACTCATGGCGACAGTTGTGCATTCTCCCACGAGGCGAAACTCTTACGATCATTGAAACCTCAACGGTCGAAAAGGATGGATTGCATGCCGTACCCCATGCTGTTCACAAGGTCCTGTTGCCGGAACAGGCTGAGGGCTGGATCAACATGGCTGATCTTGAGCTTGTCAGTGACGGTATGGAACAGGGTGAAGATCCTGTGGAAGATGCGGTGGTTGCAGAACAACCAACCGAGGTGCTTGAAACGATCGAAGTTGTTGAGAACGTGGAAGCCCCGGTGGAGAGCGGTGATGTTGTCTCGGAAGTGATTCCATGGAATTCACCAGCTGTTACCGGTGATGAATTCATCGATTCAATCCTTGGTGATTGGATACGACTCACTTTGGAAGAAGAGGCTCTTGAAAGTCTCGAGGAAGAACTGCTGGAGGAATCCCCTGTTGAAGAAGTTGTCGAGGTAGAGTTGACCCCTCTTCAACTGCTTGAAGCCACGTATGAAGGCATGGCGATTGCTGACCTCGAGCCGGAAGAACTTGTCTGCCTCCACGAGGAGTATCTCCTGGCTGGTGAGTCGGAAGTTGACCCGATTCGAGCGGAGTTTGCCCGAATGAGGGCCCGGCAGATCGAGATCTACGCGACTCTCCTGGAACAAAATGGGACGATCGGGGGTCTTGTTGAGCAGATTGGCGACTCGACCCGGACGGCTGTTGAGCGGGAGTTGGCAATAGCCAACACGGGTGATTATGAGGTTGTTGGAAGGCTTGAGTCTTCAGCCGTCTTTGATGGAGCCGAACGACCAAGGCTCTTCCGTATTCGGGATGCCAAGACCGGGCGGACTGTTGCCTACATGCGTCCTGATCAGGTTGCCATTGCCTCGACCATGCTGGGACAGCATGTTGGAATCATGGGACTGCTTTCCTACGATCCGACTCTTGAGGTCAACATCGTCCAGGCTGCTCGAGTCGACCTGCTTGCTTCCAACACCGCGCACGTATCGGTAGACTGATCGGGCAACGTTTGTTCGCTGTGCCCTCACCAGGCATCGGGGCATTAGCTCAATTGGGAGAGCGCCGCCTTTGCAAGGCGGAGGTTGTCGGTTCGAGCCCGATATGCTCCATTTCGCACGCGGTCCCCCTCGTGGAGTTGATCATGGACAAGGCAGCACGAAGATCGTGGATGATTCTCAGCATCATCTTCGTGGTTTTCGTGGTTGGGTTGTTCCTGGTTTCCTTCTGGGGTGGACCATACCAATCGGACAGTGCCTGGCAACATGAAGAACCTCCCGCGTTTCCGGGATGACTGGGTGGTGTCAGGAACTCCTGTTGTCAAGGTAGACGTCGTAGCGAACTTGTTTTCCTGGAACACTGTGTGAAGGTTCTTTCACCAGGTGACCCGCCCCATCAGCTCTTTTTACGACAACCCTCCTTGCTGCGCCACAGGCGACTTCAAAGAGTTCTTCTGCATCCAGATCCTGTCCGATGATCCGACGCAGTAGTTGTGCCGGTTTTCTCGGGAGTGCGGAGGATGTGCGAGGCGCAGTGAACATTGGATCCATGTACACCACCGCTGGCGCTGGTTCGATCTGCGGGATGAAGGCCATGGCATCGACTGGTTCAACATGAAGTCGACCCCCCATCGCATCGGCCATCCTGGGATCCTCCCTGGCTCGACGAAGTGCATCCAGCAGCAGGACCTGGACAAGTGATGAACGTTCCAGCGCCAGCACGTTGAATCCCATACATGCAAGAAGTGCCGCATCGTGCCCGAAGCCGGCGGTGGCATCGACAACCAGGCCGCTCGTGGATCCGATTGATCGGGCCAGGGGTTGTTTCCTCGACAAGTTTCCACTTCCAACCCTGGTGTCGATCGTGGTGAAATCAACCCTGTTTCCATGACGTATGCAATCGTGATCCCACAGTTCCACGGCATC
>JAYZBD010000078.1:0-5463 GCA_036339395.1 Planctomycetota bacterium
TGATGTACTCGAGGCAAGCCTTGCCGACGAACATGACATCGCATTCCATGATGCCAACATGGCCTTCTTCAACTCGCCGATCATCATCGGCAGGCGGCTTGCAGGCAATGCGCGGGACGCGAAACCATCCATGGTGCTCGCCCTCGATTACCTGTTCTGGTACGGCTATGGCTCCCATGGGATCGATGGAACACCACACCGGGACTCGGAGTCACGACTGGCACTCCTTGAAGCAGGCCTCTCACAGCTTGATACATTCGACTGCCCTGTCTATGTCTTCGACTTCCCCGACATGTCTCCTGCCGTCGGGCGAGTCCTTCGGGCATCCCAGGTTCCTTCACATGATGAACTTGCCATGTTGAATGCACGTTTGAATGAATGGGCAGCGGAACATGAAAATGTCAGCGTGCTGCAGGTATCGACGCTCACTGAACAGATGCGGGAGGACACGGGATTCAAAATCGGAGAACTCACCTACCCGCCGGGTTCCAACAGCAGGTTGATGCAGCGAGACAAGCTTCATCCAACCGCGGATGGGGATATCGCACTTGCCCAGTTCGTACTCCGGAGGATCGATGCAGCCATGGAGAGCATCGACGAAGACGACTACTTCCAGGATCCGCACCTTGTCAGGGAACGCCTGGAAGCGATTGCCAGTGCACGAAAGCCCCCAGGTACTGGGCCTCCAGTCCCTGAAGACTGAGAAAGTCTGAAAAAGCAGCGCACATGGAGCTGGTGAACTGCTTTCTTCTCGAATGGCACCACGAGGGGATACGACGGTGCCGATGCTTCTCCCGCGGACATGAGTACCGCAGCGACCCCCTGGTTGGCACGAGCCGGGGGGTCGTTACCATTCCCCTTCATGACCGAATTGGAACGACCTCGCTTCCTGTCCATCTTCAAGGACCTCGGCGCCGCCGGATGGCTCGGTGTCGTGTGGGGCACGATGCCGATGGTCGTCGGGATCACCCTGCTGGTTCAGCTTGGTCCCGCCTCCGCCTGGCTTCAATCGCTTGGAAACTGGGGGGTCGTGTTCTACGTGCTCATCTTCATCGTGTCATCCGGACTTGGCCTGTTGCCGACCTACGCCCAGGCAGTGCTTGGCGGCTGGGTCTTTGGAATCACGGTCGGCCTGCCCGCCGCCCTCATTGGTTTCACGGGAGGCTCCATCATCGGGTATGCAGTCGCTCGACTCGTATCACGTGACAAGGTTGAAAAGGTGGTAGAAAAGTATCCGAAAGCAGATGCCATTCGAAATGCACTGGTAGGCCGTGGATTCTGGCGGACGCTGGGCATCATTACCCTGCTGCGAATACCCCCGAACTCTCCCTTCGCACTCACGAATCTCCTGCTTGCAAGTTGCCGGGTGCGGATGGCTCCCTACGCTTTCGGCGTGATGGTTGGAATGCTCCCCAGGACAGCTGTGGTCATTGGGTTTGCCGCAGCGGCCTCCGCACATGCCGCAGCCACCGGAAAAGGAGACATCCAGTCCTTCATCGATGAAGGACCGGGGCTCCTCGTGTTGATCCTCGGCCTCGTTGCACTGGTCATCGTGCTTGGAATCATCACCGTGATTTCGAACAAGGCGATCAAGCGTGCCGGGATAACGCCCTGAAGACAAGTGATTCACTGCTCAGTTGCATGTCCCCCATGCACCGATGACCACCAGCAGGTCAGATACATCCACGATCCCGTCTTCGGTCACGTCTGCAGTTTCCTCGCTGGTTCCCCAGGCCTGCAGCACGAGGAGGAGATCATCAATCCCGACAGAATGATTGCCGTCGAGATCTCCCGGGCAATCGTCATGCTCGTCGGCTGCACCATCGACATGTACATGAAATCCATTCAATCGTGCATCGTGAAAGGACGGCGGCCAGTCTCCCTCGATGGTCAACCCGAACGACGCCGACTCACCCGGTTGAAGGTGTCCATTCCATGGTGCATTGGAAATGACCGTATCAGTGCCATTCTCGCCAAGTTCCGCATTCCAGATCTTCGTAATGGCAGGACCGGACTCGTAGGAGAGATTCCAGGAGAACATTGGAAGGTCGCCCATCGAGTTGGCAACGGTCATCGATGCTTCATACCCGCCTGTCCAGGCGTTGACAAGCGAGATCGAGACGCTGTCGGGGCCCTGACCGATCTGGCCACAGGACGACTCGCTGCAGAGAACATCTTCACCCTCCCAATCTCCACCAATCGCAATGCACTCCTCAGCTGATGCAAGGGTGCATCCATCATCCATGCAACATGCTCCAGTTGGATCGGAATCGGACGTTCCGAAGACAAGATCACAGGCCGCATAGAACCCTTCGCCTACAGGGTCGATGCGTTGCCATATCACGTAGAGCACGTGCCGGCCTTCCCGTTCAGGCAGCACTGTTTCGAAGGAGTACTCAAGACCTTCAAATGTCACTTCGCCCAGGTCGAGTTCTTCCATCTGACCCCAATTCAACGCAGTCGCAGGATCCCAGCCAGGAGTCGTCAACCATGCGCGAAAGACACTTGGATCATGTGGAGTGGAGGCATACCAGGTAAGCACACGAGGGCCGGGAACGACCTCGGTCGCAGGCCAGTCATCACGAAGCATGTCAAGGCAGTCGTACTTGTCATTGTCAGCACTTGCAAGACGACCATCCGGGATGGTCAGGTGATATGGGACCGAATACTGGTACTGTGAATCTCCCGGGTGGAAATTGACCAGTTCATGCCAGTCATAGAAGGGCTGGGTGCCGCATGCGGCAATGGCTGCCTGTGCAGCTGCCGACTGGGGCTGCTCCGGGCCCTCGAGGTAGATCGAGTACACCCTGCTGACAGGGTCCTTCATCGAGCCATGGCCACAGGCAATTGATGCAAGAAACAGGGCAGGCACGGTTCGCAAAATCAAGTCGCAACGCATGTTCATCTCCTCCAACGAACCCATTCTCACGAGGCATGGGCAGTCAATGGATATGGTTACGATCAAAAGGGAAACGGGGCGTGGATTCCTTTGAAGAAATGTTCATTCCAAGATGAACTGAACAGTCTGTTTCAATATCTCCAGGGCGGATGGACCGCCTTCCGGCACTCCAGAATACTGGTCGATCTCGCGGCGACAGGTAGGAATCTCACCCCAGGGCAGCGTGTTCGTATTCCAGCCGTGCCTGTTCATATGCCGAGGGTTCACCTGCAAATCGAACATGGAGTTCCTGCTTGGCTTCTGAATATTCCTGCCGGGACGACGCATCTGCCCGAAGCAGATCCCGGAACTTCATGGAATTGTTCCAGAACTCGCTTCCGAACTGGACCATGTGCAGTTTCACCACGCAACGCCGATCGATGGACCGGGTGAAATAGCGGCGACCGGCTATCCCATCCTCACCGTGACAGCGATACCCAATGACTTTCAGAGGTTCAATGCACCCACTTGCATCACGAAGATGTTCAACACCAACCAACAGGTCAATGGCAGGACGGCATGGCAGTTTCTCGATGCTGGTACTGCCGACATGTTCGACGCCGACAATCAAACCGGCACATGCAGCCGTAATGCGGCCTGCTTCATCATGAAAGCAGGTTGCCATGTCCGGAGACCAGGGAATGAACTCGACAACTGTCATGTCGATTCCAAGGCATTTCCATGCTTCAAGCCCAGGATCAAGGTGCGGGTCGATTCCGATCGTCACAGTTCGCTCCATCGAGTAGTTCGATCTCGCGTCCCAGCATATGAAAAGCAGCCAGTGATCGCCAATGGAATCCTGCACACCCTGCAAGTTGACAAGCCCAGGGAGGACTGGATCAGGGGCGGTTGCCGCCTCCATCACCGCCCTGGCCACCAGGCCCACCGCCTTGGCCACCAGGTCCACCACCAGGACCGCCACGGCCACCAGGACCACCGCCGGGACCACCACCTCGGCCACCAGGACCGCCACGGCCACCACGGCCGCTGTCCCCGCCGAAGCGTTCACGCATCGCACGAATCATGGCCATGCGTTCTTCCTCGTTGAGATCCCCATCGCCGTCGGTGTCATATTGAGACATCATGGCCTCGCGATCGAAGTCACCGGGCGACCGATCACCACGATCACTATTACGTCCACCCCTGCCTCCGAACTCTTCGAACAGGTCATCTCCAAGCAGTGACTGGAGTCGGTCAAGGTACCGGTTGTCCAGTTCCCTTCGCGCATCCTCGACCTCGTCCATGGGATCATCTGAATCGTCTTCACCACGACGGGAACCCCAGGGCATCTCACCATTGGCACGTCTCTCCAGGAACTCGAGTTCCCTCGGCGATTCGTGCTCACGTACGAGCATCAGGTGTCGAGTAAGCAGGGGCATCGATTCGCTCTCGTATCCGTCTTCAAGCGAATCAATCGCAGCAAGCATCTCTTCGGCAAGCATCTCGGATTCACGGGCTCGATCTATCACGCGAGTGACACGTGACGGGCGGTAAACCCGGGGATACCCATCACGAAGTGCTTCATGCCGGAATGTGCCGGCATCCTCTTCGGGCAGGACGGATGTCAGTGCTTCGATGTACTGGTCATTGACGTTGCGTACCTGCTTCTGGTACTCGAGACGACGCTTGAGCAGTTGCAGTGCCTTCTCGTAGTCACTCAACCTCATGGAGCTGTAGACATCGAGTTCGACACTGTTGTCGTACTGCTGGCGAGCGACAAGTGCCGAGTCAAGATCGACCACGTACGTGGAAAGCAGTTCATCAACGGAGTTCCGTGTATCAGAGTCGAATCCGGGTCGTTCATCCCTGAGAATATTCGTCAGGTCGACCGATTCACCATCAAGTCGGCCACGACGGAGAGTCTTTTCCCTTCGAAGCGTTCGATGAAGTTCCGGCAGATGCTCGATCTGGCTCTCAACGAGGGTGGTTTCCAACTCCGATTCAAGCATGAGACCCAGTTCTTTCTTCCTGTTGACGAACATCTGGACAATGCTGATGTTCAGTGCCGTCAATTCCCGCATCTCATCGGACTGCTCGAAAGCTTCACGAGCAGCGAAGTAACTCTGGTGCCCCTCGGACATGGCATCCCGGAGATCGTCCTGATCCTGCTCAAGTTGAGCAATCATCTTCTCATCAACAGCTTCACCAGCCTCCTGCGAAGACCTGAGCTGTGCAATCTCGCGACGAATTTCCCGGCCTTCATTACGAATATCTCGGAACCGCTGCCGCATTTCATCCCGCTCGGCATTCATCTCATCCGTAGGCTCTGGCCTCGTTGCTTCGACATCCTCAAGTGAGAGATCCATCATTTCGACGGCCTCCCTGAAGGACGAGTCGTAGTCCTCGAAAATCAACTCGATGATGGGTTCCTGGTCCTCGTTGATCTGGAGGATTTCCGCAACATACTGCAGGTCTGACACCATGTAATCGGGCATCTTGATGTACCGAAGCACATCGCCACCTCGACCAAAGCCACGACCTCCACCCCTGTTCCAGTTCCCACCCCTGTTGTTGCCCCTGTCACG
>JAYZBD010000079.1:0-15459 GCA_036339395.1 Planctomycetota bacterium
CGGATTCTGCAACTACTTTCCCAGAAACAACTTGAGACTGATCAAGCAACTTAATTTCCATGTTCTCGCCCTGGTTGAGACCCAGGTATTCAACCAGGAGGTCCCTGGCATTCCCGGCATCGCTTGAAATCCCTTCGAGCCGGAGGCTCCACTCGGGCTCCTGCCCACCATCCCTCAGAAGGATGAATGGGGCCTGTCCAGGCTGGTTCTGCCCCGTAAGAAGGGTTTCACCAGGTATCTGTAACTGGATTCCAATGGCGTCATTGACCAGTGTCTGTGTCTCGGCCCGAGCAAGCGGAGAACCAAGGGCCAGGCATGCCAGGATGAGGCCAAGGTATCCGCCTTGGAGGCCGTTTAAACAGCGAAAGGATGGCATGGACGGCATTCAGCGAACGATAGCCGAAAGGGGGGGGGTGCGAGGGAGCCGGGGCGGGAATGAAATCGGCCATTCCATGGGCCCTGGATACCTTGACAACCCCATTCAGGGGCTTATCATCACCGTTTCGCGCTTGATCAAGCGATCGAGTGACACGTGAGGATGGATTTCATCCGTCGTTAACCGTGGTTGACGGCGGATGTGTGTTGTGTAGATGACCCCGGCATGTGCCGGCCAGAGAGGTTTTTCAGTTCATGGCGGACATGAAGATTCGAATCCGGATGGAGGCATACGACCACCAGGCGCTCGATGCTTCTGCGCGAGAAATCGTTGACCATGCAAAGCGCACGGGAGCCCGTGTTGCAGGTCCGGTTCCGCTGCCTACTCGCCGCGAAATCTACACGGTGAATCGATCTACGTTCATCGACAAGAAGTCGAGAGAGCAGTTTGAGATTCGAACGCACAAGCGCATCATCGACATCAGTGAACCCAACGCCCGCACCGTCGAATCCCTCAACAGGCTCGTCGTTCCAGCGGGCGTCTTTGTGAAGATCAGGGCCTGACCGATGACCGCGATTCTTGGATACAAACTCGGCATGTCACGCTGGTTCACGGAGGAGGGGGAGAACATCCCCATCACGATCATCCAGGCTGGTCCGTGCAGGGTCACACAGTTGAAGAGCACGGAATGTGATGGCTACGACGCGGTGCAACTCGGTTTCGATCCAGTCAAGCCGCGAAGGAGTTCCATGCCCGTCATCGGCCATGATTCCAAGGCAGGCAGCGGACCGCTGAGGCACCATCGTGAGTACAGGTGCGAAGATCCGGCTCTTGAACTTGGCGATACGGTGGACGTGAACTGCTTTGAAACAGGCCAGTACGTGGACATCGAAGGGACATCGAAGGGCAAGGGTTTCCAGGGCGTGATGAAGCGTCATAACTTCCGAGGACTTGAGGCCAGCCATGGTGTCAAGCGACGCCACCGGTCACCAGGTTCCATTGGTGGTCACTCCGCCAACCTCGGGACGGGGCCGAAGATCAAGAAGGGCAAACGCATGGCGGGCCACATGGGCAACCGCTGCGTTACCGCCCGGAGCATGGAAGTCGTAGCGATTGATGAAGCGAATAATCTGCTCATGGTGAAGGGGACCGTGCCCGGTCCCCCCATGAGTGTTGTCTTGATACGAGAAGCCGTACGGCTGAACAAGCAGAAAGCGAGCAGAGCCAAGAAACGAGCCAGCTGACCACGGCTGGTGGTTGCCAAGGCCCCCTCCAGACTGGAGTGAGTGGAACCAGGCAACCGTGACAATGACGGACCCAGATGCCGAGTCGACGTACTGCCCACCGGGAGTACTAGGCGAAGACGCAGACGAACTGCACAGGTGCAATGAACCGATGATCGAACTACCCATACATGACAGAACGGGCAAGAAGATCGAGACAATCTCGATCGATGAAGCTGATCTCGGAGGCGAGGTCCGTCCGAACCTGCTCAAGCAGGCATACGTGATGTTTCATTCCAACCGACGCCAGGGCTCGGCTCGAACCAAGAGCCGCGGCATGGTCGATGGTTCGACACGCAAGCTTTACCGCCAGAAGGGAACGGGGAACGCCCGCATGGGTGCTGTTCGCACGGTCATCCGTCGTGGCGGCGGTGTTGCCTTCGCCAAGACGAAGAAGACCGAGACATTCCGCAAGAAGATGCCACGTCGCATGCGACGCCTTGCCAATCGCAACGCATTGCTTGCCAAGCTGGTTGACCAGGAAGTTCTCTGTGTTGATTCCCTCGACATGGATGAACCACGTACCAGGGATGTTGAATCAACCCTCAAGGCCCTCGGCGTCAACCGGACCTGCCTGATCGCGCTTCGGCCTGACCAGCGGAACGTCGCATTGTCCTCGAGGAACATCGACGACGCTGACACCATTCGCGTCGATCAGCTCAATGCATTTGAACTGCTCAATCACCGTTTCCTCGTGATTGACAAGGCCTCGCTCCAGTCGTTCCTCGATGGAAGTGCCTGGTCGATCGGCGACGGCAGCGATGACAAGGAGGCCGCCTGATGGAAGCCACCACCGTCATTCGAAAACCAATCGTGACCGAGAAGTCCACGTGGTCCTCCAGCATGCACAATCGGTACTGCTTCGAGATTGATCGTTCGGCAGGAAAGACCGAGGTCAAGCGAGCGGTAGAGGAACTCTACGGCGTTCGTGTCGTGGGTGTTGCTGTTCAGAATCGCAAGGGGCAGATGCGACGTAGTCGGTTCGGGTACTGGAAGTCCAGTGCCGTCAAGCGGGCAATCGTGAAGGTCCATCCGGACGACAGGATCGAACTGTTCTAAGCAAGGAGGCGAGTTCCCGCATTCGGGAGCATCGAGAGGCGAATCATGGCCATTCGAGTCTACAAACCGACGACCCCCGGCCGACGCAATGCATCGGTCAACCTCCATGTCGAGGTGACCAAGCGCGAACCGGAGAAGTCGCTTCTCCGCCCGATGAAGAGGAAGGGCGGTCGGAACAACCAGGGCAAGATCACCGTTCGAGGTCGTGGCGGTGGACACAAGCGTCGTTACCGTGTCATCGACTTCAAGCGTACGAAGGATGGCATCGAAGGGAATGTCGTCGGGATCGAATACGACCCGAATCGTTCCTGCCACATCGCGCTCATCGAGTACGCGGATGGCGATCGTCGCTACATCCTCGCCCCTGTCGGACTTGAACCCGGCATGACTGTGACGAGTTCCCCAGATGCGATCGAACCGAATGTCGGCTGCTGCATGCCACTGGCACATATCCCGACGGGCTTGACGGTGCACGCCATCGAGTTCGAGCCGGGACGAGGTGCAGCCCTCTGCCGCTCGGCGGGAGCGGGTGCACGCCTGACGAACAAGGAAGGTCGCTATGCAACGCTGGTTCTGCCTTCGGGTGAAATCCGCCAGGTGCTGACCACGTGTCGAGCCACCCTTGGCCAGGTCGGCAATACCGATCACCAGCTGGTGAAGCTGGGGAAGGCGGGTCGCAACCGATGGCTCGGGCGTCGCCCCAAGACACGAGGCATGGCCAAGAGTCACCACGAACATCCGCTTGGTGGAGGTGAGGGTCGGTCCAAGGGTGGCCGGACACCTGCAAGTGCAAGCGGTACGAAGTCGAAGGGTGGACGGACCCGGCCCCGAGGGAAATCATCTGATGCACGCATCCTGCGACGCAGAAAGAGCAAGCGATACGGACAGTTGAAACTCTGACCGAAGGAGAAGATCGTCGACGACTCGTCGGCGGTTCAACACATGGGACGATCACTGAAGAAAGGTCCATTTGTAAACGAGAAGCTGTACCGCAAGGTCATGCTTCAGAACGAAGCTGGAACGGCTCGAAGGCCGATCCGGACATGGGCTCGCGCCTGCACGATCGTGCCCGAGTTTGTCGGCCACACGTTCCAGGTTCACAACGGGCGCACGTTCATGGATGTCTTCGTGACGGAAGACATGGTCGGGCACAAGCTCGGCGAGTTCTCACTTACACGTCTCTTCCGTGGTCATACGAACAAGAAGGAAAGCATCAAGAGCTGATCAGCTCATCTTGTCGGGAATACGCAATGGCATACAGAGCAACACACAGGTTTGCACGCATCTCACCTCGGAAGGCAAGGTTGGACGCAACGCTCATCCGCGGAATGCGGATTGACGATGCCATGTCACAACTTGAAATTTCAAAGCGTCGAGGTGCCTGGTACTTGAAGGCTGTACTGAAGAGTGCCATCGCCAATGCGGAAGAACAGGAGGCTGATGTCGACTCACTCTTCATCAGCGTCTCCCGCGTCGACCAGGGACCGGTCATCAAGCGATTCCGACCGAAGGATCGCGGCCGAGCCCATCCAATCCGCAAGCCAACGAGTCACCTGCTCATCGAGCTGGAGGAGAAGCACTGACATGGGACAGAAGGTTCACCCATTTGGATTTCGAGTCGGTATCACGGAGGCGCACAAGTCCCGCTGGTATGCCCCAAAGGCACTCTTTGCGGAACTGCTCGTCGAGGACTACCGAATCAGGGAATACGTCGATCATCGATTGAATCGAACGCCCCCGTTCGCGGCCGTATCCGATATCCACATCGAGCGGACACGTGAAGAACTGACCATCCTGGTCAAGACGGCACGCCCAGGTCTCGTCATCGGACCCAAGGGTTCCGAGATCGACAAGTTGTCCAATGACCTGATGGCCCTGACGGGGCGGAAGGTCCAGGTGAAGATTCTCGAGATCCGGAGCCCGGATACCGATGCCACGCTTGTTGCGGAAGCGATTGGTGAACAGATGAAGAAGCGAGCGAATTTCCGACGCCTCCTGAAGCAACGCTGTGAAGCAGCAATGCAGGCGGGTGCCAAGGGAATCCGTGTCATGGTGTCCGGACGCCTTGGCGGCGCCGAGATGTCGCGAAAGTTCGTGACCCGCGAAGGCTCCATCCCGCTGTCTACGCTCCAGGCGAATGTTGATTACGCCTGCGTGCACAGTCACACCACGTATGGAACGATCGGTGTGAAGGTATGGATCTACAAGGGGATGTACACGGACTCCGAGGAAGAGCAGTTGGATTCGAATGCCGCAGGTGCACGTGCACGTGCACGAGGCAGGCGCTGAGCAGATACGAACGACGTGAAGAGGAGATCATCCGATGCCCCGGATGCCGAAAAGAGTCAAGTTCCGAAAGCAGATGCGTGGCAACCTGCGCTCCCGCGCCAGTCGTGGGAACTATGTTGCATTCGGCGAGTATGGGCTGCAGGCTCTGGAGCCTCACTGGGTCTCCGCTCGGCAGATCGAGGCAGGACGTATTGCTGCGCAGCACTTTCTTCGCCGGCAGGGAAAGGTGGTCATCCGGATCTTCCCGGACAAACCGATTTCGAAGAAGCCCCTGGAAACAAGGATGGGCAAGGGAAAGGCGGACGTTGATTACTGGGCAGCACGCGTGAAGGCGGGAACGATCCTGTACGAGATTTCAGGTGTTCCCGAGGACCTGGCCAAGCAGGCGATGTCACGCGTCGCGAGAAAGATGCCTGTTCGCTGTCGATTCGTAGGTCGCCGCCTGTCGGTGTAATGCCGCTGAAAGCACGAGGAGCATGAGATGACGCCCGTAGAGATCAGGAAGATGAATGACGAGGACATCGTGATCGAGGTCACGTCACTGAAGAGAAGGCTCTTCGACCTGCGTTGTCAGCAGGTTACGGAGAAGATTCAGAACACGGCCCAGTACGGGCAGGTCAAGAAGGATATCGCCCGTCTGTTGACGGAGTTGAACGCTCGAGGCGCAGCAAGTTGAACCCCATGGCTTCGAGCCGGGATTGGAGTTGAATGTGAGTCACCTGAAGGACATCGAGATTTCGGACAAGGCGCCACGGCGTATCGGCATCGTTGCATCCGACAAGCGGGACAAGTCGTGCAAGGTCACCATCAATGATCTCACGAAGCACCCGAAGTACGGCAAGTACGTCCGTCGCAGAACCGTACTGCACGTACACGATGAACGGAACGAGGCGTGTCTCGGAGATCGCGTGGAGATTGCCGAGTGCCGCCCGATCTCCAAGACGAAATCCTGGATTCTCGTAAACGTACTGAAATCGGCATCAGGCGTGACTCACACGGCCGTCGATGCAACAGGAGCCGAGGCACCCGACATTGCCCATGCGACCCAGGTTGAAGAGGAAACAGCAGTCGATGCCGTCGCCCGGGATTCTGAAGCTGCAGGGACAACGGAGGAGTCGCAGTCATGATCCAGAAGGAATCAAGACTGGAAGTGGCAGACAACAGCGGTGCCCGCATCGTCAGTGTCATCGGCGTGCTTGGTGGTTCCACCGCACGTGGTCGCCATTCCCGTCGTTCAGCCAGGATCGGCGACAAGATCGTCTGCTCCGTGAAGAAGGCCATGCCCAACTCGGCCGTACGGCCTGGAGACCTGGTGAAGGCCGTGATCGTCCGTACCAAGTACCCGACCCGCCGCAGTGATGGTTCGTACGTTCGCTTCGATTCGAACGCATGCGTCATCCTGAACCCGGAAGGGAATCCCCAGGGGACCCGGATCTTCGGTGCGGTCGCCCGTGAACTGCGTGAGAAGAACCACATGAAGATCGTTTCCCTTGCTTCGGAGGTCATCTGACATGCCCCGGCACATCAAGAAAGGCGACCAGGTCGTCGTGACATCAGGAAATGACAGGGGTTCGGTCGGAGAGGTCCTCAGGGTTCTCACCGCGAGCAATCGGGTTGTCGTGCAGGGCGTGAACATACGCGCCAGGCACATGAAGCCGACACAGCAGAACCAGCAGGGGGGCATTGTCCGCAGTGAGATGCCCATCCACATCAGCAATGTGAGCCCGGCCGTCGACGGGAAGCCGAGCCGAGTCAGGTTTGAAACGAAGAAGGATGGTTCGAAGGTCCGCATTGCGGTTCGAAATGGCAAGGAACTACACACACTTCGAGGCCCGAAGGGCTGAGAGGGAGATTCGTACGATGATGGTTGCACAGACGAACACACCGCGACTCAAGACTCTCTTTGAAGAGAGCGTCGTGCCCAAGCTCAAGCAGGAGTTCGGGCTCACGAACCTGCATCAACTTCCGGCCATCGACAAGGTCATCGTGAATTGCGGGATCGGTCGATTCCTTGAGAACCAGAAGTTGAAGTCGGAGATCCGCGATACCGTCTATGACACGCTGTCGACGATCACGGGCCAGAGACCGATCACGCTCCTGGCACGCAAGTCGGTTTCGAATTTCAAGGTCCGGGAGGGTGCCCCGTCGGCAATGATGGTGACACTTCGTCGCGATCACATGTGGCACTTTCTTGATCGCCTGATCAACCTGGCCATGCCGCGGATCAAGGACTTCAGGGGAATGAAGGACACCTCCTTCGACGAGGCTGGCAACTATGGCCTCGGGCTAACGGAGCAGGCGGTCTGGCCGGAGATCAACATGGCGCACGTGAACTTCGTTCACGGCATGAATATCAACATCTGTCTCAGTCGGTCGAATCCGGCGAAGAGCCTCTTCCTGCTTCGTGAGCTGGGGCTGCCCTTCGTACGGCACGACGAGAACTGAACGCAAGGCACGGGTCTCGGCGAGACCCGGATTCAGGAGTTTAAACAACCATGGCAAGCAAACGCGTCTTTGCACGAATGAAGCGGAAGCCGAAGTTCTCAACCCGTCATCGAAATCGATGCCAGTTGACCGGCAGAGCCCGCGGCGTCTATCGAAAATTCGGCATCAGCCGAATCATGCTCAGGGAACTTGCCTTGCAGGGCAAGATCCCGGGGATGCGGAAGGCGAGTTGGTAAGGACGCGTTCGTCCTGCCCCCCGGTGGGGGCATGGCGAGTGGGAGAAGCAACGGCATCGGCCTTTCATGGGCCGCTTCCTGGAGCAGGAAATGTCACAGCAAGACTTGACAGCGGACATGTTGACACGGATTCGAAATGCAGTGCGGAATCGCACTGAGCATGTCAATTGCATCAACAACAAGTTGAACCGTGGAGTAGCCAAGGTCCTCAAGGAGGAAGGCTACATCCAGGAGTACGAGGTGATCGAGGATGACCGGCAGGGGATCCTCAAGGTGCACCTGAAGTACGGACCCCGTGGCGAGAGCATCATCAGGAGGATCGACCGCGTGTCGAAACCTGGATGTCGCGTGTATCGAGGAGTATCGGATATTCCTCGTCCATTGCAGGGGCTCGGGATCGCGGTGGTCTCGACCAGCCGGGGCGTGTTGAGCGACCGACAGTGTCGCGAGGAACGGGTAGGCGGCGAGTTCGTTGCCCTCGTGTCCTGAGAACGAGAGAAGACGACGGGAATACACCATGTCGAGGATAGGTAAACAACCAGTCAGCGTTCCTTCAGGCGTCACCGTTGAGGTGAATGAAACGTCCAACTCGATCAACGTGTCCGGTCCAAAGGGCAAGTTGTCCTATACGTGGCACGAGATGATCAACGTCAAGCAGGAGGACAAGGACCTGGTGTGCAGCGTCCGTGAGGGTCTTGATGCCAATCGAACTGCACGGGCCCAGTGGGGGACCACCCGATCCCGGATTCAGAACATGGTGACAGGGGTCAAGGATGGATATTCAAAGCAACTGAAGATCGTCGGTGTCGGTTGGAATGCGAAGGACCAGGGCAGGCAGATCCAGTTGAATGTCGGGTATTGCCACCCGGTCAATCTTTCCCCGCCCGACGGTGTCGAGTTCTCGATCGAGCAGAACGGAAACATCATTGTCAGCGGACCGGACAAGCATGCCGTGGGGCAGTTTGCGGCAATCATCAGGGACCAGCGTCGTCCAGAGCCCTACAACGGCAAGGGCATCATGTACCACGACGAGGTCATCATCCGCAAGCAGGGCAAGATCTTCGGAGCATGAGCAGGCACGCCTGCAGGGCGTGATCCAGGAGACGAATGGTATGAGCAGTTTGAAGAGCAGAAGCGAACGTCGCACTCGGCGGAAACGGGGGATCCGGAAGAGGATTCTCGGTGTTCCATCCAAACCCCGGTTGTCGGTGTTCCGCAGTTCGAAGCATATCTACGCACAGGTCATCGACGACCTGTCCGGTCGAACGCTCGTATCGGCATCATCGAACGAGAAGGAGAGCGGTACAACTCCCGGTGGCAATGTCCAGGGAGCAACGGATGTCGGCAAGCGGCTCGCGGAGAGAGCTGTCGGGGCCGGTGTCTCGGCCGTCGTCTTTGATCGGAGCGGATACAAGTATCACGGTCGCGTTCGCGCACTTGCGGATGCGGCGCGGGAGGGTGGATTGAAGTTCTGAATCCCCTTGGGGGTTCGGTTCATCCCAGCATTGGAAGGCAGCAATGGCAGAGTTTCTTGAAGAATCATCGGGCTTGGAATCCACGACGGTCGGTGTCTACCGGACAGCCGCGACCGTGAAGGGTGGCCGGCGTTTCAGTTTCTCCTCGCTTGTCGTCGTCGGCGATCGCCACGGACGGGTCGGGATGGGCTATGGCAAGGCGAACCAGGTACCACCAGCCATCGAGAAGGCGCAGAAGGTTGCCAAGCGATCTCTCCGCGATTTCCCCTTGTCTGGACGAACCATCCCCCATGAAGTGGAGGGTCGGTTCGGAGCCTGCAAGGTACGACTCCTCCCGGCATCGCCGGGTACGGGTGTCATTGCCGGTGCCGCGGTGCGTGCAATGCTCGAAATGCTTGGTGTCCAGGACTGCCTGACAAAGTCATTTGGATCAAACAATCCCAAGAACCTCATCAAGGCTGTCATGAACGGTCTTGAGCAGCTTCGCTCCAAGGAACTGATCGAATCACTTCGAGGCAGGTCGGTCGGTGAGACCCAGGTTGAAGAAATGATCGCCCGGGGGGCGGCTTTCATAAGGCAGCCAGAGGACACGGGTACGGAATCAACGGAAGAGACATCCGAGTCAGCCGAGGAAACGACTGCAACGGAAGAAGCCGGGAACTGAACAGCAACGGGTCGAAGGCCCGAACGAGTCTGAGAGCATCAATACCATGATGATTCATGACATAACGAAATCGGCGGGTCGATACAAGACCCGGAAACGGATCGGCCGAGGCCATGGCAGCGGTACCGGCAAGACCAGTGGCCGTGGCCACAAGGGCGCTGGTTCGCGTGCTGGTCACAGCCATCGACCAGGCTTCGAAGGTGGACAGATGCCATGGGCTCGTCGCCTTCCGAAGAGAGGATTCACCAACAGTCTCTTCCGAACCGAGTTCCACGTGCTGAACGTCGGTTCCCTGGAAGCACACTTCGAGAACGGGGATGACGTCGATGTTGCCGTCCTTGCCGCCAAGGGACTCGTGCGGAACTCGAGATTGCCCCTGAAGATTCTCGGGGAAGGTGAACTTTCCAAGTCCCTGAACATCACCGCGACAAAGTTCTCCCGCTCAGCGCTCTCGAAGATCGAGAGTGCCGGAGGCACGGCCACCACGGTTCCCCTGAAGAAGTGGACCCGGGACAGGACGAAGCCCACTGCCAAGGCAGCTCGAGCTGCCAGGTCGAAGGCTGAAGACGGCAACCAGGCCGCACCCGAGTCACCCCCTGCGGATACATCAACACAGGACACGGAGGCAGATGACTGAGCGACTGGTCACCATGTGACCGCTTGAATCGGAACAACCACCTTCATGAAAACGATCATCAACATCTTCCGGATTCCGGAACTGCGCAACAAGGTGTTCTTCACCCTGGGCGTACTGGTGATCTATCGACTCGGATTCTTCATCCCACTGGTGGGCGTCGACCAGTCTGCCCTGGCATCCTTCTACGAGACCCAGAGGGAAAGCGGATCAGTCGAGGGGCTTGGTCGGATTCTCGAGTATGCCTCGATCTTCTCAGGCGGTTCCTTCAGTCAATCCACGATCTTCGGGCTCGGCATCATGCCGTACATCACTGCGGCCATCATCTTCCAGTTGCTGCAGACCGCGATTCCGCGGCTCCAGGAACTCAAGAAGGAGGGAGCCAGCGGCCAGCAGAAGATCACCGAGTGGACTCGATATACGACCGTCGGCATGTGCCTCGTCCAGGGCTTCATGTGGATGAAGTTCATGATGGCCAACAACATGGTCCGGGAGGAGTTTCTTACCTCCAGCAACGTCCTGTTCTTCTACCTGGCAGGTCTCACGGCACTGACAGCCGGCTCCATCTTCCTGATGTGGCTCGGCGAGCAGATCGACAAGTATGGAATCGGCAACGGCGTTTCGCTCATCCTGACAGCGGGGATCATTGCCCAGATGCCGGGTGCCATCGAGTACCTGGCGACGCATACAGACCTGTCACTGCAGTCCGGGGATGGGCAGATCGGGGTTGTCGGGATCCTGTTCCTGATCATGGCGTTCATCATCGTTGTCGCAGGCTCGATCCTGATCACCCTGGCTACGCGCCGGATCCCGATTCAACAGGCCAAACATACGCGAGGAAGGAAGATCTATGGAGGGCAGAGGCATTTCCTTCCACTGCGGGTGAATCACGCAGGCGTCATGCCGATCATCTTCGCCAGTTCGCTCCTGATCTTCCCCTCGGCCTTCTTCGGGTACCTGGCCTCTTCGGCCTCCCTCGATGCTCCGATCTGGTGGAGGGAGATGACGTCGTTCCTGAACATCAATTTCCAGATGGGTGAATATCCCTACGTCGTCATCGAAATCATTCTCATCTACTTCTTCAGCTACTTCTGGACGACGGTCGTTTTCAGTCCGGAGGACATGGCCCAGCAGCTGCGGGAGAATGGCAGTTTCATACCCGGCCTTCGACCAGGGCCACGGACAGCCGAGTACCTGGAGACGGTTGTCGAGCGGATTACCTACGTCGGGGCGGGATTCCTCGCGCTGATCGCGGTCATACCCGAGCTGGTATCAACCTACATGAACATCCCTCTCATGGTCTCAAGTTTCCTTGGAGGGACAGGGCTGCTCATTGTCGTGAGCGTTGGCCTTGACCTGTTGCAGCGCATCGAGGCGAACCTCGTAATGCGGAATTACGGCGGCTTTCTTTCTACTGCCGAAGCCGGCAGGGGCGGGCGGCCGGCATGAGTGAACACGGAGTCAACTGAGTACTACGAATCATGGCCAAAGAAGAAAAAATCACCCTGGAAGCTGTTGTCAAGGAGGCCCTCCCTGATACGAGGTTCATGGTTGAACTTGAAAATGGGCAGGAAATCCTGGCATACATCAGTGGACGGATGCGGAAGTTCTATATCCGGATACTCCCAGGGGACAAGGTCAAGGTTGAAATGAGTCCATATGACATGACGAAGGGCCGAATCATCTACCGCCAGTAGGTAGAGGCGAGCAGGTGGAGACCCTTCCAGAAAGAGGATTGGTGAGTTACATGAAAGTCAAGAGCAGCATCAAACGACGGACCAAGGATTGCCAAGTTGTCATTCGCAAAGGCAAGCGATACGTCATTAACAAGAAGAACCCCCGCTTGAAGCAGCGGCAGGGCTGAACGCCCTGGTTGGTTCCCGGAGAAACGACCCATGCCACGAATTGCCGGCATAGACATTCCTGAGAAGAAGAAGATTCGATACGCATTGCGTTACATCTACGGGGTTGGCCCCAAGTACGCGGAAGATATCTGTGAGGCGGCCAACGTGGATCCGGAAACGCGCGCAAGCGATCTCTCCGAACAGGAAACGTCTACGATTGCATCGATCATCGATGAGAACTACATCGTCGAGGGTGCGCTGCGACGCCAGTTGCAGCAGAACATCCAGCGACTTCGTGACATCCGCTCCTACCGTGGCGATCGACATCGACGTGGATTGCCTGTACGCGGGCAGCGGACCAAGTGCAACGCACGTACCCGCAAGGGCCGGAAGAAGACGGTTGCCGGCAAGAAGGGCGTGAAGGGTTGACCTGAAGAAATGGTCGCATGGTGCGACCATCGTGAGGCGCCTGCCGGGTTCCGGAGAAGGCGTCGTTTCCAGCGAAGAAGGACAAGGATTCCATGGCAAAGAAGAAGATCAGAAAGAACATCGGCAAGGCGATTGCTCACGTCAACGCCTCCTTCAACAACACGATCATCACGATCGCGGACCTCAATGGCGAAACCCTTGCATGGGATTCAGCCGGAACGGTCGGTTTCAAGGGCGCCCGAAAGGCGACTCCCTTTGCCGCATCCAGGGCTGCTGAGCGTGTGGCGTCCAAGGTGAAGCGAATGGGCGTACGAGAGGTGGAGGTCCGCGTGAAGGGCCCCGGTTCAGGAAGGGAATCGGCCATTACGGGATTGAATGCGGCTGGTCTGCTGATCACGGCGGTCGAGGATCACACGCCGGTCCCACACAACGGGTGCCGCCCGAGAAAGCAGCGCCGCGTCTGACAGGTATTGAACTTCCGCCCCGGACAGAAGGGTCGATCGGCAGGGCAGCAGGAGCCGATCAGGACTCGAGAGACCGGGAGCGTCACTGGTGAAAACTGGTTTCCCGCTGCAACAGGAGTAGTAAGTCATGCATGTACGTTGGAGAGGACTCGAACTTCCCGCTCGCGTCGACCTGGACGAATCATCCTCGACGGAATCCTACGGTCGATTCACCGTGGAGCCCTTCGAAAGGGGATTCGGTACGACCATCGGCAACAGCCTTCGCAGGATCCTGCTCAGCTCAATCGAAGGAGCGGCGATCACCCGTGTACGAATTGCCGGTGCTGAACATGAGTTCACGACCATTCCCGGCATTACCGAGGACACCACGGACATCATTCTCAACGTCAAGGGCCTCGTCGTGAGTCTTGACAGTGACGAAGAGAAGGTCATGCGACTCTCGGCTTCAGGTCCGGGCGAAGTGACCGCCGACCTCATCGAGGCGGATCCTTCCGTCAAGATCCACAATCCGGGACACGTCATTGCGACGCTCTCCGATGCCGTTGATTTCGAGATCGAGATGGTCGTGACCAGGGGTCGTGGCTATGAACCAGCGACGGAAAAGCACAAGCGAAGCAGCGATGACCAGTTGATCGGCGAGATTTCCATCGATTCACTGTTCAGCCCTGTTCGCCGCGTTCGGTACCGCGTAGAGGACACCAGGGTCGGCCAGAAGACGAACTTCGACCGGCTCATCCTTGATATCTGGACGGATGGCACAATCTCGCCGGAGATGGTGCTCGTCGAGGCGGCCAAGGTTCTCAGGAAGCACCTGAACCCCTTCGTCCAGTTTGACAGGCTTGGCAGCGAAGTGATTTCCGAGGAAGCCTCGGCAGCCGCTGCACTCGATGATGAGTTCCTGAGGAAACTGCACATGAACGTGGATGATCTTGAACTGACAGTCAGGGCGAGGAACTGCCTTGACTCTGCGGTCATCTCGACGGTCGGTGAATTGGTTACTCGAACCGAGCAGGACCTGCTGGGTGTACGCAGTTTTGGTCGTACATCACTTCGTGAGGTCAAGCGTCGACTCGAGGAACTCGGCCTTTCACTGGGCATGCAGTTGCCTGAGGGCTACGAGGCACCGGCAGTCGACATCCCCGAGGAGGCATTGGATGCCCCCGTGGATCATTACCACAGTCCCGAAGATCCGGCTGAGGAGCCGGTCATCCTGGAGGAACCGGACACCTTCTGAGGTCTGGGGATCGGCATGAGCCGGTCCAGGAGTCAATACGATGCGAAATAGAATCCAAGGCAAGCAGTTGAACCGGACCAGTGAGCATCGCGCCGCGATGCTTCGCAACATGGCAGCTGGTCTCTTTGAACACGGTTCGATCGAGACGACGATGCCGAAGGCAAAGGCCGTTCAGCCATTCGTCGAAAAGATCATCACGCTTGCAAAGCAGGGCACGTTCAATGCCCGACGCCAGATCGAGTCGAGGCTGAATGATCGGAAAATCCATTCCTGGGTTGCCGATCCGAATGTCCCTGACAGTCGGAAGGAAAATCCGTACTTCGATCTGCCGGATGAAGGTGATATCGCCTTCAACCGGTACGGTGAAGTCAAGAAGGCTCCACGGCTCGTTCAGCACATCATGAGTGTTGTCGGACCCCGCTTCAGTGATCGAGATGGTGGCTATACCAGGATCATCCGGACTGGACGACATCGCTTTGGTGATGGTGCGGATATTGTCGTGCTCCAGTTCGTCGGTGCCGAAGAGGGGAGCGAAGCCGGAGGCAGTGGAGGCAGTGGACGCCGCCGCCAAGCTGACCGGCGACAGGCGTATGCTGCATCGCTCGGTGTAGACGTGATGCCGGAACCAGAGGAAACAGCACCCCTCGAGGAGGAGGCTCCAGAAGAGGCTGTTGCCGAGGCTCCCGCAGCCGAGGAAGCTCCAGTTGAAGCAGAGGCTCCCTCAGACAAGGAAGCTCCAGCGGAGGAGGCCTCGGCTGAGGAAGAGGCTCCCGCAGCCGAGGAGGCTCCGGCCGAGGAAGAGGCTCCTGCAGCCGAGGAGGCACCGGCCGAGGAAGAGGCCCCTGCAGCCGAGGAGGCTCCGGCCGAGGAAGAGGCTCCCCCAGCTGAGGAAGCTGCTTCCGACGAAGGTGAAGGCGAATCGGAAGGCTGAGCACACCTCGATAGATGAACAGATTCCACGGCCACTGTCTTCGGGCAGTGGCCGTGTTCATGTGACCCCATGTCCATGCATGGGGGGGTACACTGC
>JAYZBD010000080.1:0-9736 GCA_036339395.1 Planctomycetota bacterium
CGTGATGAGGGAGCCGACCAGCATCGTCCCGATGAGCCACCCATACCACTTGAATGACAGGAGAGGACAGGCGATGCGATCTGGATCCTCGGGTTCATGACTGACCCCGATGTCCCTTGCAACGCGCCGAAGTTTTCTGTGAAGCAACTCCGAGGTGACCATGCTGATGACAATGGCTGCAATGAAACTGTAGACACCAATCATCGGTTTTGAATGAATGAAAGCCTGCTTGTTCGTCAAGGCCAGCAACAGGGATACGACGAAGATGTCCATGAATGACCATTTGCCGAGATTCCGCACGAGTGCATGCACCTTCTCCTGTCTGGCATGTGTCTTGGGACCGAACCAGACTATGAACATTCCCGTCAACTTGAGGATCGGAAAGATGATGGAGAAACTGAGAATGAGTATCGCTATGACGTAGAGACCCTCGGTCCACATCAACCAGGTGGACCGGGGCAGGTCGTAGATGATCTTTCCCTTCCCGATCATCGAGATCTCGAGGAAGGGAATCGACAGGGCAAGAATGTTCAGCGTCAGCGAAAGAAGCAGCATGATGGGAATATGGATGCCTCGTACCCCGAAACGGGCACACAGGCGGACCCCATCCTTGTTTCCTTTCTTCGCCATCTGCTAGGCACCTTCCGTAATCAGGCTGCTTCACTCGAAGAGTTCAAGGAAGAGCAGCACTCCAAATACGACTGAACTGACACTTGCAACTACAAGGGATATCCAGCCGAGGTCGCTGACAAACCACGAGATCCAGAAAACGACAGCGACCAGCAGGAAGAACCAGCAGACAATTGCAAGAGACCTGGACTTCATGACTCGTGCCCACTCCTCGTAATACTCTGGAAGCATGATACACCGGAACACGCAGCATTCGGATTGATACACTGCACTCATGGAATGGCGACCCGCCTCCAACGGCTTCGACGAAGCATTTACCTCGACGGGGGATATCCGCGATCTCTACGAGGCACTTGTCCAGACCTTCGAATCACTTGACGAAGGCGAATTGGAGCGTCGGGAGCAACTCCAAAGCATGTCGCTGATCAACCAGGGCATCACATTCACGCTCTACGGCGAAGACGAGGGTGTTGAACGTGTCTTTCCCTTCGATTTCGTTCCGAGAATCATCACGGGCAGGGACTGGGATACGATCGAGCGTGGCGTCGTTCAACGTGTAACTGCATTGAACCTCTTCCTTACCGACCTCTACACGGATCAGCATTGCCTTCGGGAAGGGCTCGTACCCCATGAGCTGGTCTTCGAAGGAGAGGAGTTTCTTCGAGAACTGATCGGCACCAGGCCACGCCATGGAATCTTCACCCACGTCGTCGGAACAGATCTTCTCAGGAACGATGATGGCCAATTCGTGGTGCTCGAGGACAACTGCCGGAATCCGAGCGGTGTTTCCTATGTACTTGAAAACAGGAACCTTCTCTTCCGCGTCTTCCCTGAACTCTTCAACCAGTATGGAATTCGCCCAGTCGAACTGTATCCGCAGATGCTCCGTGAAGTACTCAGCTTCACGGCTCCACGCGGACGTGAGAATCCGGTCATTGCCGTCCTGACACCCGGTATCTACAACTCGGCCTACTTCGAGCATTCCTTCCTTGCCCGGGAAATGGGAGTCCCGCTCGTTGAAGGTCGAGACCTCATCGTCGAGGACGACCAGGTCTTCATGCGAACGACACGTGGCAAACAGCGGGTCGACGTGCTCTATCGACGCATTGACGATACCTGGCTTGATCCAGTGGTGTTCCAGGAGAAGAGCACGCTCGGTGTCCCCGGCCTGATGCACGCCTTTCGCCAGGGCAACGTGACCATAGCCAACGCCCCGGGCAGCGGTGTCGCTGACAACAAGGCGATCTACCCCTGGATACCGGATGTCATCCGGTTCTTCCTTGACGAGGACCCGATCCTGCCACAGGTGCAGACCTACATTGGCCAGAAATCGGCTGATGCCTCGTACATTCGTGACAACCTGGATCAACTCGTGGTCAAACTCTGTGGTGGGGCTGGAGGGTATGGCATGCTCGTCGGCCCAACAGCCACGAAGAAGGAAATCAGCGATTTCCGAACACGGTTTGATGCTGCTCCATGGGACTACATAGGCCAACCCCTTGTTGATTTCTCACATCACCCCACCTGGACGGGAGATGGGTTTGAACCACGTCGGGTCGATCTCCGCCCCTTTGCACTGTTCGGCGATGGAGTCCAGGTTCTCCCGGGAGGCTTGACCCGGGTTGCGCTCGAAGAGGGGTCCTACGTTGTCAACTCCTCCCAGGGCGGCGGATCAAAGGACACGTGGGTCCTCATAGAGGATCAGCCATGATGGGAATGCTGGCCCGCGGGGCGGAGAACATCTACTGGCTCGGGCGATACCTTGAACGTGCCGAAGGCGTTGCACGCATGCTCCAGGTACTTGAACAGATCAGTCTCGAAATTCGCGGGCTCGACCCGGAACTCTCGAACCGGATCTGGGAAGACCTGCTGCACATCTACCCGGGCTCGGGAATGGACTGCCCGCAGGGCGACGACCCCGATCAGACCGCAGATGCCTTCATCCGAGAGTTCCTCCTGTCCTCGGAAAATACCCTTTCCGTTGCATATTCCATCCGGAGTGCCCGGGAAAACGCCCGTGTCATCCGTGAGAACCTCACGAGGGAAGCCTTCGTGCTTCTCAACGAGTGCCATATCAGGCTCGATGCATTCACGCAGGCATCCGAAATAAACCGGATGCAGATGAGGGATGCCCTGAGTTTCACGCGACAGGAAGTCTTCGGAATCTGGGGAGCAATACAGCAGACATTCTCCAGGGATGAGGGCCTTCGCTTCCTCAACATGGGGACGGTCATTGAACGAGCCTACCGAACCCTGCTGCTCCTGGGAGTCAAGCTCCCGTTCATCCTCGAAACTCCAGCGCAAAGCGACCTGCCGATCTACTACGCACGGATACGAGCGATGCTCAAGGCGGTGGCCTCGCTTGAAAACTACAGGCGGTCACATGGCGCCAATCTCGACCCGATGCAGGTATCGCGATTCCTCCTCTTTGACCAGCGGGCCCCCCATGCAGTGCAGGTCTGCCTCAGGATGCTCAAGCGCCAGATCGATGACCTCGAGTATGGTTCACCGATGTCCCATCCTTCGAAACTCCTGGGCAGACTCGCTGCTCGCATGGAATTCGAAGAACAGGAGATCCTTGCAAGTTCTTCGCTGGAGACGACGTGCAGTGAAATCGCAGAGCAGGTCATCGAGATACATGAAGCCATATCACGACTCTATTTCACCGTATAGCTGCGGACCAGGAACCACACGTGCTGCTTGAAATCGAACATCATCTTCACTTCACCTACGACGAGTTCATCCGCGAATCTCACATGGAAATCCGCGTTGAACCTCGATCCCAGGCAGGGCAGATAGTCCACGATTTCCGCCTGACGCTCGGCCCTTCCACCATGGTGACCCGGTTCGAAGACTGGCTTGGCAATGCAGTCCACTGGTTCTCGATCACCGACTACCACGAACGAATCGAGATGGTCGCGCAATCCGTCGTCGACACCACGAAACCGACTGCAGATGCCCTTGAACTCAAGGATCCAGTTCCAACCGGCACGTCGGGTGTGGATCTCTACGACTTCACGCTGTTTACAGGGCCTGTCATGTACAGCGATGCGCTTGATTCCCTGCATGCTGATCTCGATCTCGCCAATGCTGCAAGTCTCGGAGACTGCATTCGTCGACTAGGTGATGGGCTTGCCGAGCGATTCGAGTACAGGAAGAACATCACGACCTTTGATTCAACGACCGACTACTTCATGGAAACCGGTGCCGGGGTCTGCCAGGATTTTGCACATCTTGGACTGGCACTGCTTCGTCGCAGTTGTATCCCGAGCAGGTACGTCAGCGGCTACCTGCATGTTGATACCCAGGACATAGAACCATCACAGAGTCATGCATGGATCGAATTCTTCTCCCCGAGCAATGGCTGGACGGCCTTTGATCCGACACACAACAGGGTGCCGGATGAACGCTATGTCATCGTGGGATACGGACGAACGTACAACGACGTCCCCCCCAACCGGGGCATCTACTCGGGAACTGCGGAAGAACATCTTGATGCTCGTGTCGTCACGACACCTGTTTTGGAACGGGAGCACCCACGCCTCCTCGAGGAAGGCCAGCACATTGATCTTCCTGTCTACAGGGAACTGCCCGGCCGCGACGGTGCCAGTGAATTGACTGCCGGTGAGGCTGCAGCGTCACAGCAACAGCAGCAGCAATGAACCATCCAGTGACAGGTCAGTCGAGGGTACGCGCCAGGCGTTCTTCAGCCCAAATCCGGTCGAGCGCGATGCGTGAATGTTCATTAATCTCGGCAAGTATGACCAGGTCATCGACTTCCTCTCCGAGCCTGTCATACATCTCCCGCATGATGGCGTAGAGTCGTTCCTGCTGCTCCGGTGACATGGCGTCCTCCTCTTCCCTCTATTCAATACTCCATGAGCCCGGAAGGCAAGACAAAACCCCCGGTTGTTTGACCGGGGGTATCGTCGGAAGTGACCCCAAGGGGATTCGAACCCCTGTTTCCAGGATGAGAACCTGGCGTCCTGGGCCAGGCTAGACGATGGGGCCGTGAAAAGAGGATTGTACCCCGCACGACGGAGAGTCGGCAAGACACCCCCTGCCCCCGGCTCATCCTGCCCGCTGCTGAGGAGGAAACTCGGATTGGGGAGCGGCAATGGGCTGGTTCGATGCAACGGGAGCAAGTCGGTGGAACTGCTTGATCCATTGGCGTGGAATCTTCGTCACACTGCCCATCTCCTCGGGTCCCTTGGAATCCGTGATGGCAATCTGCTCGGCATCTTCGAACACGAGCAGGCCCACGGTATGAATGACGGGGAGTGGTCGGCGGGCATACTCGAGCATTTCCTCGGGGTCCTGCCAGCCACTGCCGCCATCGGATTCAGCATCAACCCAGTGAATGGAAACCATGTCCCACTCGATGTCCGAGTAGCCCTCGAGGATGTACTCGTCCCTGGCACGCTCTCGATTTCGAAGGTCGCTCGTTGTTCGCTTGGTTTCAGCCATTTTCATGCCTCCTTGAACCTGAGACCTCGATTGGAACTCGGCGCAGTGAACACCGTGGCGTGCACGAAGCACGAGTTGCCGTCGACACTCTGGTCGCTCTGATTTCCGAAGCCGGGGTCCATTGGACGTGCCCAACCGGCTACTGAACTATACGCATGAAAGGGTCAGAAAGTTCCCCCTCCTGGCTCTTTCACATGAACCACTATGGACAACCTTGAAAGCCGTCCATTCGTTTCAGGAAGAAGCCCATATGCGTTTCGGAGCCTGAAATCAGGGGTTCAGTCGCAGGTGCTGCCCCAGTCCCCTATCACCTGAAGGAGGTCATCGACATCGGTCATGCCGTCCCCCGTCACATCTCCATCCGGGCCTCCCCAGCCAGCGATGACGGCAAGAAGATCCTCCACGTTGACCACGCCATCTCCGCTGAGGTCACTTGGACAGGGAGCGGATTCGCAATCCACCGAAATCATCTGGATCGCGTCAAGACCCGCCTTGACCCGGTTGTCGACGTCTTCATCGATAGCGACGAATCGCAGGAAGAGGTACTGGGAAGCCGGGACTTCACCCTCGGGCCCGATCGTCAACGAATCCGTCCTCCATTCGTTGGCATAGGTATGCCAATCACGCACCAGGGTCCAGTCTGCACCATCACCATCCGTGGACACGAACAACTGCATGCCATCTTCAGGCTGTGCAGGATTGTTCGGTCGCTGCGCGAGCCAGAACGCGAAGGTCAGGATGCCACCATCGCCCGCATCGATCGGCGGTGACGTCAGGATCGTCGTTCCATCCAGTTCGCCCTGGGCATGTGTGAGATAGCACCTTCCCGATCCGTCGTAATCGGACTGCGGTTTCCAGCCAGGACCATCAGCAGGTGGAACAACCCTGACCCAGGGTGTCGTCGATGTCCCTGTCACCTGCCACCCCTGGTCCGTCTCGAAGTTGTCGTCGATGGCAACCAGGACGTCGTAGGCGGCGTAGGCCGAATAATACGAGTTGGGCCAGTCCGGAGGATTGAACACGACCGAGCCATCCGTCGTCTGGGCACGGAAGACATAGCCGACACTTGTTCCACATGCTGCAGGTGGAAACACGACTTCATAGGAGCCTTCACCCGTCGAGGGGAGAGAAAGTACCTGGAATCCATTGCCCGAGTCGATCCAGACCTGCTCGGAACCTTCGAGTACCTCGGAAAGATTCGGATCAATGCGAACCGCCAGGGTCGTGCCGCCATCGGGATCAACCTTCTCCGGCTGCCCGTCAGGGAAGGAGAAGGAAAGGAAGTCCAGCTGCGGCGCGTCGATGCCGTGCGCACCGAAGCCCAGGGCGATCTCCTGGTAATGAGGCGTACCGTTTCCGATGTCCGCATCGTCATCATCAAGGGTCAGGTAATCAATCACGATGGCCTCGTCGATCCCCGTGCCGTTGTGAAGCAACATGGCGTTGACAGCGAGATTGCTGACAATGTCATTGCCATTGGGATAATGGGCCATCAGGAACTCACGGACATCCCATACGCAGCCTGATATCAACTGGCCGCAGGCGTGTATCTGCGACCCGCAGCTTGAACAGCCACTGGCAAGATACTGGCAGTTGTTGTCGGCGTTCCTGATGCCCGTCGAGCACTGGCCCTGGTAGAAACCACGAGCAAGCTGCGAATCACCGGTGATCAACACGCCCATGACATCACCCATGCCTTCGCCATATTCCCCCTGTCCACTGCCCGCGCATGCCACAAGGTGATGGCCGTACTCGTGATGCACGATGACGGAGAATGCGGTGTTGTTGCATCCGCCTGAAGCGATGTAGTAGTTGGTCGAGGAATAGTCGTAGTAGGCGTTGCAGGAGTCATTGAGATTCACATTGGTGGGGAACTGGACCTGCGTCGCAATGACCGGGTAGTCCGGGTTGTACTGGAGGGTGAAATCTCGAACGATGTTGGCCTCCAGGTAGGCATTGACCTGGGCACGAACATGTTCATCCGCATTGTCCCAGTTATGCAGGAAGTCCTCCGTTTCACCGTCAGCGGCTTCCTTGGTGATTGTTTCATCCTCACCGATCTGGTTGTTTACATTGAACCACTGCCCGATGAGACCGCTGGTGATGTTCACGGTCTCTCCATCCCCGGTGGACAACACGTAATTTCCATTCGAATCGGCATAGGCGGTCTGACCGTTGCTGGCAGTAACCTGCGCGTAGGGCAGAAGCGTTTCAACCTCGATTTCACACTCATCTGCACCGGACCATTCCGACGCCATCCCACTGACCGTACCTGTCACGTCGGCAGAGGCAACGGCCGCAAGGGCGCTCCCCAGGCCCTGCGGCTGGCAGTTGAGTACGCGATTTTCCTCGTACAGGACCTTCCCGGTCAATGAATCGACCAGCAGCAGCCAACGACGATAGGTGCCGTCGGATTTGCGTCCCGTCATGGCCTCGACACGCATCGTTAATCTTGGATCGAGAAGTTCGTTTTCTCCACCGGCGAAAATCATCCAGGTGGGTTCGGACACAAGGCGTGCAGGTGACCCGAAGAAACGTTCGGCCGCAGCTAGAGTTGCTTCCCGACCAGGGACGGGGCCGTGCCCCTCCGGAACCCAGTCCCCAAGTTGCTTCAATTGAGAGGATGCAAGGACAACCGGGAATCCCGGCTCATTGCGTACAAGGACGCAGAGGCGGGCTCCAAAGACCGGGACTCCATCGATCTGCTGCGAGAAGTAGGCGCCCGTGAACTGGTAGTTTCCCGTGCCGGGTCGATAGACGATCGGCTGCAGGTGGCTTCGCCCTTCCTCCAGTGGTGCAGGGATCAACTGTGCAGCGGGGACACCATAGATTCCAGACCAGAGATCCTTGAAGGAGGTGGCTGCATGAAGTGCGCTCTCTCCATGGCCGAATGCCGTTCCGTAGATCCGACGGATCTGGCCCTGGGCGGACTTGAGCATGTTCGTCGTTGGATTCGATTCGGCGAATCGGGCCCGAGCCGTTTCGATGTCGGCCAGGTCTGCAAGCGAAACCGAACTCATGGACCCGATGGCGAATGCCATGAGGCACGAACAGCAAATACGTGTATTGGATCTCATCTTGCTCCCTCTCCCAAAGCCCTGGATGACCTTTCAATCCCCCGCGATTCGATCGATTCTACGTCACAAGGTCGTGTATCCATCCTCCTGAAATGGTGTTTTTCCACTCGGAATCGACCTGCACCATGTGAACATGCTGCAATGGCATTCCCGTGAGCTTTACCTGGAAGAAGAAGAACCCCCGCCGAAGGAGGGGGTTCTTGGAAGTGGAGCCGATCGGGCTTGAACCGACGACCTCCTGCATGCCATGCAGGCGCTCTCCCAACTGAGCTACGGCCCCATGGATTCATCCTGATGTGGGGATGAAACCGCACAGGATACCCGGTCCGGGGGTTGCATCAAGGCGTGGCGATTCGAGCGGTGCCTGAACGTGAACAGGAGTGCCTGGCTCCCGTTACAGCAGTTCGTCGAGGGCACCCGTGAACTTGTCCTTCCCGGAGAGACCGACGAACTGGTTCTTCAGCTCGCCATCCTTGAACAGGAGGACGGTCGGGATCGACATGATGTTGAACTTGACGGCAACATCCTTGTGATCATCGATGTTCATCTTCGCAACCTTTGCCCGTCCCGAATATTCCTCTGCAATCTCATCAAGGGTAGGGGCCAGCATCTTGCATGGCTGGCACCACTCCGCCCAGAAGTCGACGAGGACCGGCTCTGCAGCTTCGAGGACCTCGGCCTGAAATGTATCGTCAGTCAGATTGAGAATTGATCCATTCGCCACGTTCGTTTCTCCTGGGCTTGATCACGGGTCATGTGTTGCTGGGAAAGGCGGACAGTGTAGCAACCACCTGCCCTTGCTCAAGCAGTTGGCAGCATGAATCCTTGAGTTTCGAAACTGATTTCATGGCCATGGCTGTTTCATGGACATCATGTACACGAATCAACTGGACGCCCATGGTCGCCATCCAGCATGCAACGGCCACGGAAGCAGCCACTCGATCTCGAGGCTGGTCGGCACCCGTCACGGCCCCGATGAAACTCTTGCGACTCGCTGCTCCAAGAACTGGATACCCAGTGGCCAGGAACGCCCTGATACGACCGATGAGCAACCAGTTCTGTTCCACGGTCTTTCCGAAACCAAGCCCGGGATCAATCATGATGTGGTCTCGCTGTACGCCGACAGCTTCAGCACGCGCTGCCAGGGACAGGAGTGCGTCGCGTACATCCACAACGACATCACGGTAGACAGGCTCGACTTCATAGGCATCGGAGAATTGCTCCTCTCCAGGACGTCGAAGGCGATGCATCAACACCAAGCCACACCCGCTGGAAGCAGCAAGCCCCAGGAGATCGGGATCATCCAGGCCTCCCGAGACATCATTGATCGCATCCGCACCGGCATCGAGTGCCGCGGATGCCACCTCTGCATGGGTCGTGTCTATCGAGATCGGCACGGAACTTCGATCGCGAATACCTGCAATCACCGGCACCGTACGATCAATCTGTACCACAGGAGAGACCGGCTCTGCACCGGGTCGCGTGGATTCTCCACCAACGTCGATCATGGACGCCCCCGCTTCCACCATCGACAGGCCCGCATGCACTGCCGCATCAACCGT
>JAYZBD010000081.1:0-12953 GCA_036339395.1 Planctomycetota bacterium
AGGCTGGTTGGCGCCCAGCCAGGCGAGGTCGTGATGATGAACTCGCTGACAATCAACCTCCACCTGCTGCTGACCAGTTTCTACAGGCCCGAAGGCTCACGAACGAAGCTCCTCATGGAGATGCCCGCCTTTCCGTCCGACATCTACTGCCTGCAATCGCATCTGCATGCACGTGGCCTCGACCCTGATGATCACATCATCCAGGTCAGACCACGTGAAGGAGAAGACACGATCGCAACCGGGGACATCATCGAGGCCATCGACGAAGCTGGTGATTCACTGGCGACGGTCATGATGGGAGGGGTGAACTTCCTGACCGGGCAGGTCCTGGACATGGCTGCAATCACGGAAGCTGGGCATCGAGTCGGCGCGACTGTCGGATTCGACCTGGCTCATGCTGCCGGAAACATCCCACTGCATCTGCATGATTGGAATGTCGATTTCGGCGCCTGGTGTTCCTACAAGTACCTCAATGCCGGACCGGGCGCAATTGCCGGGGCCTTTGTTCACGAACGGCATGCATCCAACGCCTCTGTTCCAAGACTTGCAGGCTGGTGGGGGAATGACCCGGATACCCGCTTCCGAATGCACCTGGAAGATCGCTTCGTCCCGGTTCCCACGGTTGAAAGCTGGCAGGTCAGCAACCCCCCGATCCTGTCGATGGCTCCACTTCGCGCCTCGCTGGATCTCTTTGATTCCATCGGAATGGACAAGCTGCGTGCACGCTCGCTGCGACTTACGGGATTCCTGCGGCAACAACTGGAAGCCGTACCTGGACGTCGCTACCGAATCACGACACCAGAGGAAGAACATGAACATGGCTGCCAACTTTCCATTGCCGTCGAGGGTGATGCCCAGCAGGCCTTCCATGACATAGAGGCCATGGGTGTCGTGGCCGACTTCAGGCCACCTGGAACGATCCGTGTAGCCCCAGCACCCCTCTACAACACCTTCGAGGAGTGCCATCGTTTCGCAACTCTCATGGCCGACTCGTTCGGGGACAAGACCACGTGAGTTCCCAGAGGCGTATCACGATCATCGGTGGGGGACTGGCCGGCCCGCTGCTGGCCTGCCTGCTTGCCGATGATGGACATGACGTTGCCGTCCTTGAACAACGCGACGATCCTCGCAAGGCAGGGTACGAAGGCGGCCGCAGCATCAACCTCGCGCTGTCTGCGCGGGGGCTTGAAGCCCTTGACCGGATCGGCCTGAAGCAGCAGGTACTTGACCAGGCGATCCCCATGAGGGGGCGAATGATGCATGACCTGGAGGGAAGACGAACCTTCTCTCCCTACAGCGTCATTCCCGGCGAGGCCATCAACTCGGTGTCCAGGGGTGGCCTCAACTGCATGCTGCTTGACGCCGCGGAATCACATCGGAACGTGCAACTGCATTTCGGGGTCGAGTGCAGCATCAATGTCGAACAGGCAGGCGTTGCCTGGACGAATCGCGACGGAACGAGCGAGTCTCGAGATGCCGACCTTGTTGTCGGTGCCGATGGAGCAGGTTCTGCTGTTCGTGAAGCCATGCGCGCAACTGGCTCGATGGAAGCCTGTACCGACTTCATCGACAGCGGGTACAAGGAACTTTCGATTCCAGCCGGCCCAAGTGGTTCATTCCTGCTTGAGAACGATGCCCTGCACATCTGGCCACGCGGCCAATTCATGATGATTGCGTTGCCGAATGCAGATGGCTCATTCACCTGCACCTGCTTCTGGCCACTTGACGGCGAAGCAAGTTTTGAAGCGGTTGACACGCCCGATGCGATCATGGACTTCTTCCAGTCTCACTTTCCCGATGCCGTGCCATTGATGCCCGACCTCGTCGATGACTACCTGTCCAACCCGGTCGGGCCACTTGGCACGGTCCGATCCTCCTCCTATCACCATGGAGGCACGGCCGTCCTCGTGGGTGATGCAGCCCATGCCATCGTGCCCTTCTTCGGACAGGGGATGAATGCCGCCTTCCAGGACTGCCTTCGCCTTGCCGATTCGCTCCGGGAACATGAAGCCTTGCCAGATGCCCTCGTCGAATACGACCGAACGCAGCGTCCAGATGGCGAAGCCATTGCCGAGTTTTCGCTGGAGAACTTCGTTGAAATGCGAGACAAGACCGCGTCCAAGCTCTTCCGCTTCAAGCAACGAATGCGCAAGCGGCTCAATCACATGGTTCCGAAGTTCTATGTGCCTCGCTACAACCTCGTGTCCTTCACGACCATCCCCTACGCGAAGGTCCAGAAGCATCTCATTGTTCGACAACTCTGCCTGGCAGGCGTCCTCCTGGGCCTCGTCGCTGTCGTGATACTGATCATTCTCAGGATACGAGGTACCATCTGAGGATTCCCATGAGTGATGCAACAAAGACAACTGGATTGAACTACGCGACCTACCTCGGGCTCGAGGGCCTGCTTGAGCTGCAGCAACCCAGGTCGACCCCCGCGGAACACGATGAGACGCTGTTCATCATCATCCACCAGGTCCATGAACTCTGGTTCAAGCAGATGCTGCACGAACTGGACCTTGCCGGGAACCAGTTTCGCGATGGGGACCTCTGGGGAGTCGTTGCCTCCCTGAAACGAGTACGCATGATTCTCAAGACACTGGTGGGCCAGGTGGACATCCTCGAGACCATGACCCCCGAATCCTTCGAATCCTTCAGAAGCAGGCTGGACACGTCTTCAGGGTTCCAGTCGATGCAATTCCGCGAACTGGAGTTCAAGCTGGGCCTGAAGCGCGCTGCAGTACTTGAATACATGCCCGAACACCTCCACGGTCGCGATGCCGCCCTGGAACGGTTCAATGCACCTTCCCTCGTTGATGACTTTCACCGGTTCCTCGTCACCCAGGGGGTCGATGTGCCATCCGACATCCTTGAACGAGATCCCGCCGCCGCGAATGAACCATCCGAGGAAGTGGAGAGCCTCCTCGAGGAACTGGCACGGACTCGCCCCGACATGAACATGCTCTTCGAGACGATGCTCGACATCGACGAGGGCTTGCAGGAATGGCGGTATCGACATGTGCAACTTGTTCGCCGGACCATCGGGGACAAGACTGGTACCGGCGGATCGCCCGGCGTCGAGTACCTGAAGAAGACGGTCTACGAGCCGGCCTTCCCTGATCTCTGGGCCATCCGTGCAAGGTTCTGAATCGGCATGAGCGGCGACAGACTCATCGACATCACGCATGACATCGTTCCCGGATCGACCGCCGTCTGGCCCGGTGACAATCCCCCGACGCGTGAAGTACTCATGCATCTTGACAATGGCGACACCGTCACGCTCTCGACGCTCCACAGCACGGTCCACCTTGGCACACATGCCGATGGACCATGTCACTATGCTTCCGGGCAGGCGGGCGTGGGGGAGATGTCCCTTGATCACTACATCGGTCCCTGCCGCGTCATCGAGGTGTCCGTTGAACCTCGGAGCCGGGTCACCATCGAGGATCTCGGGGATGTCCCGATCGACACGCCCAGGATTCTCATCAATACGAACACTTTCCAAGGTATTGATGAGTTCAATGAAGACTTTGCTGCTCTTGACCCGGTACTCATCGATCACCTGGCCGAGCAGGGTGTGATGACCGTAGGCCTTGACAGTCCAAGCGTCGACATCATCGACTCCAAGGATCTTCCTGCACATGGCCGATGCCTTGCCCATGACATGGCCATCCTGGAAACACTGAAACTCTCCGGTGTCGAACCAGGCCTCTATGAACTCCTTGCCCAGCCGCTGAAACTCATGGAGTTCGATGGTTCACCGATCCGCGCCGTGCTTCGCAGAATGGGCTGATTACCGGCTGGTGCGTCTCCAGTGCATGGAGAGCATGAATTTCCTTGACTTTCATGCCCCTGACTGTCAACGTCGATGGATATGGAACGCTTGTGGGCGAATTTCGGGGCCTTCGGCGTGCTGTCATGTGCCCAGGCGATGGCAGCCGTCTCCTTTGAGCCCCTTCGACAATACGAAACGGGCTATGCCTCCACCGGCATATTCGCCGGCGATCTTGATGGAGATGGGGACGTCGACCTGGCGGTATCAAACCGTGGCACGAGTGACATCACGATCCTCTACAACAACGGCCTTTCCCTCTTCCCAACCAGCACTGCATTCGACACGGGAGAGGGGCCCCGGTACGTCGATGGCGGTGACTTTGATGGTGATGGCGACATCGATCTGTGCACCCCCGACTACACCGGCCTGACAACGAGCGTTCTCAGGAACAATGGAGATGGCTCCTTCGAGCCCTGGCATGCCTACGCGATGGGGAAACCCGCATTCCTGTGGACGGATGACCTGGACAGTGATGGCCATGAGGACATCATCGTCCTCGACTGGGACATCGACTCGGAACCACCAAGCCAGAATCCAGCCAAGTTCGTACCGCTCTTCAATGACGGCGATGGAAACTTTACTCCGGGCGATCATGCCATGATCGGCGTGCAGCCTCGTGGAGGCGCGTCAGCCGACCTGAATGGAGATGGAATCAAGGACGCCATCACGGCCAACCTTGCCTCCAACTCCTTCTCCGTCGTCCTCGGACTCGGGAAGAGGCAATGGGCCGATGGAATCGAGATCCAGGTCAACGGCGCCCCCCGGTACCTGACGCTTGGCGACTTCGATGAAGACGGAGACATCGACTTTGTCGGCATCGACAAGGCATACAGCAAGCTCTGGGTGTTCCACAACGACGGGAACGCGGAGTTCTCTCTCGTCGCGACATCCTCAACGAGCAACAACCCGCATTCGATCGCCAATGCCGACATGGACGGGGACGGAGACATGGACCTGGTCGTGACCCACGTCAGTTCCGCACAGTCACTTGTCTTCTTCAACAACGGGCAGGGCTTCTTTCCGACTACGCAGGTCGTCTACATGTACACGGGTCCAGCCGAGGTGAAGATCGCCGATGTCAATGGAGACGGCGATCCCGACATCGTTTCCGCGAACGTCAACCTTGCAGAGCGGGGGGCCAGCGTCGTCCTCCAGGGAACATGCGATGGAATCGACTGCAATGAAAACGGAATCGGGGACGAATGCGACCTGCCCGACTGCAACTGGAATCTCATCCCCGATGAGTGCGACATCGAGGAAGGCGTCTCCGCCGACGTCAACTCCGATGGAATACCCGATGAATGCCAGGATGACTGCAATGGAAACGGCGTGCCCGACAGCTATGACATCGAGCTTGGTACAAGTGAAGACTGCAATGAAAACACGCTTCCTGATGAATGCGAGTGGGAAGACCCCGGGGACTGCGACGGTGACGGCATCATCAATGGCTGCGAGGCGGACCAGAACAATGACAACCTCCCGGACGACTGCCAGTGTCTCGAGGATCTCGATGGAAATGCCGAGGTTGATGTACTCGACCTGCTGATGATCATCAGTGAATGGGGGCCCACGCATTCACCGGCTGATCTGAACTACGACGGCACCGTCGATGTCCTCGACCTCCTCATCATTCTTGACTCGTGGGGTGAATGCGAGATGTTCCTTCCCAATATTCGCGGAGCCTGCTGCATCGACAATGGACTCTGCCAGTATGTCCATGAAATCTCCTGCGAGATCAATGGAGGCGAATACATGGGCGATGAAGTTCCGTGCAACAAGGCCGAGTGCGACTGATGTTCACCATGTATGCTGTCCCGAAGCAAGGAGCGCAGCATGCTGACCATCACCAAGGACCTCATTCTCCCCGCAACAGTCACGGGCTCCTGGCCACGGCCGCGATGGTTCGACCAGAGCATGTGGGGGAAACCCCTCGATACCTGCATGATGGATACCCGGTTCCGCGAGAAGTTCACCGACGCCATGACGACGGTGGTCGCCGATGAACAACGGGCGGGCCTGGATGTCGTCACCCATGGCGATCTCCACTGCGATGACGACATGGCCGGGCGATCCTGGCACCACTACCCGCTGCAGCGGTGGGAGGGACTCGAGGGTGACTACCTCCAGTCCGACGAGACACGATCTCCCTGGCTCCGGTATCCCCCGGGAACACTGCTGAATGAAATCTACACAGGCTGGCGATGGCCTCGCGTAGTGGACAAGATCCAGCACAGGCCCCTTGACTACGCCAAGATCTGGCGCATTGCCCAGTCACGCAGCAGCAAGCCCGTCAAGTTCGGCACGTGTTGCTCCCAGGTCATGGGCCTGTTCCTCGACCTGTATACCGACAAGTACACGGACCATCGGCAGGTCATCTGGGACATGGCGGAAGCCATGAACACCGAACTCCTGTCACTTCGCGATGCCGGCTGCACATGCATCCAGATCGAGGAGCCGACGATCCACTTCTGGTCCAACACCTATGGCGCCAAGAGCGAAGAAGTGAAATTCATGGTCGAAGCCTTCAAGCGGGAAGTGCAGGGCCTGGAGGATGTCGAACTCTGGATCCATACCTGCTGGGGCAACCCGAACATGCAGCGTGTCATCGACAATGACAGTTACCGGGAATCCTTCGACCTGTACATGCACGAGCTGCCTGGTGACGTCTGGACGGTCGAGATGACCGACCGGGACTTCAGGGAAATCGAACTCTTCGGTTCGATGAAGGGCCGATTGCCCAAGAAGGTCGCCGTCGGCGTCGTCAGCCATCGATCCCTCCAGGTTGATACGCCCGAGGATGTCGCCGGACGGGTCCGGACCGCCCTGGAGCACATCGATGCCGAGCAGTTGATCCTCTCCACCGACTGCGGTTTCGGCCGGCAGGGGTGCAACAGGGATATCGCCTTCTTCAAGAGTGCAGCCATTGCACAGGCCAGGGATATCGTCCGCGGAGAACTGGGCATCGAACCCGGCGGCTGCCCGGCAGCCGAACCGCAATTGCAGACGGACATCGTTCCGACGAATCCGGACCGCTGACGGTCAGGTGCCAACGCAGGCGATCGCCTTCACCTCGACCGCGATGGGAGTTGGAAGACTGTTGATCTCGATCGTCGTCCGCGTCGGATTCGGATTTCCTTCGCCCGCGAAGTACTCCGAATAGACCCGGTTGTACGTCTCAAAATCACGTTCCATGTCCGTCAGGAACACGAGGACGTCCGCCAGGCAGTCCCATGAGGCACCAGCGTCCTCAAGCACTGTCCGGACATTCTCGAAACAGGAGCGACACTGGGCCTCGATGTCCACGGCGATCACGGTGCCGTTTTCATCAAGCGTGACTCCAGGTATGTCGGATGAGCCACGGCTCCTTGGACCAACCCCCGACAGGAACAACAGGTTCCCGACACGCTTGGCATGTGGATAGGAGCCCACCGGTTCCGGGGCACGACTTGAATGATGATCCTCGACGTTGGTCATGTCGCACTCCTTGCCTGGCAGATTGTCTTGGGCTCGGTGAAGAACCGCATGGCTTCTTCGCCGCCTTCCCGGCCGACTCCGCTGTGCTTGACGCCACCAAAGGGTACACGCAGGTCACGGAGCAACCAGCAGTTGACCCAGATCGTCCCGGCCTCGATACGTTCAGATACCCGCCGTGCACGAGCCTCATCCCTGGTCCACAGTGAAGCAGACAGGCCGTACCTCGTGGCATTGGCCATGTCGATGGCCTGCTCCTCCTCATCGAAGGGCGTGATGGTCACGACGGGGCCGAAGATCTCCTCCATGTTCGCCTCCGCATCCATGTCCAACCCGGTGATGACCGTCGGCTCATAGAAGAAGCCATCGGCGCATCGATCAGGCAGGTCACCCGGGCAACGGCCTCCGCAAAGCACTTCTCCGCCTTCCTCGCGAGCACGGTCGACGCAGGAAGCGACCTTGTCCCTGTGCGATGAGGAGATGAGCGCGCCCTGCTGCGTCGATTCATCGAGCGGATCACCGATCTTCAGGTTTCGTGCCCCCTCGACGAGGGATTCAACAACCCGCTCCTGGATGGAACGGTGCACGAGCATGCGAGAACCACAGAGACAGATCTGCCCCTGGTTTGCAAACGAGGATCGCAGGCTGGTCGCCATGGCTGATTCAAGATCGGCATCTTCGAAGAGGATGTTGGGATTCTTGCCGCCAAGTTCCAATGAGAGTTTCTTGAAATGTGGAGCTGCAGATTCAGCGATGCGTGCCCCAGTCGACGTTCCACCCGTGAAGGACACAGCCCTGATGCGAGGGTGCGAGACGATGGCCTCCCCGGCGGAAGGCCCGGTTCCATGGATGATGTTGAGCACCCCGGCCGGAAAGCCCGCCTCGACGGACAACTCGCCAAGGCGAGCAGCCGTAACCGGGGTCAACTCGGATGGCTTTGCCACCACCGTGTTGCCCGCTGCAAGTGCCGGGGCAATCTTCCATGTAAGGAGGTAGAGCGGGAGATTCCATGGTGATATGAGGCCGACGACTCCCACGGGCTGACGCAGAACGGTATTCAATGCCGCATCGCCGGTCTCATACTCTTCAGTGCGATCAGCCAGCGCCGCTTCGGCGAAGAAGCGGAGATTGCTCACCGCTCGAGGAATGTCCAGCGATCTCGCCAGGGAAATCGGTTTCCCATTGTCGATCGTCTCAAGACGTGCAAGGTCCTCGAGATTCCCCTCGACGGCATCAGCCAACCTGTGCATGCAATCAGCACGCTTGGAGCTGCCCATCGAGGACCAGGTTGGAAATGCCGCTTCTGCAGCCTCGACAGCGAGATGTACATCTTCCTCGCCGGAGTCTGCAATCCGCCCGTACTCGATTCCGGTTGCCGGCTCGATGTTCTGCAGCCACTGGCCACGTGTCGGCCCAACCTGCTGGCCATTGATGGTGTTGAGGACCTGGTTCATTGACTACATGGCCGCGAGCCGAGCGCCGTCGACTGGAAGATTGACACCACTCACGTACGCCGCGGCTGGAGAGGCGAGGAATGCACAGACATCACCGATCTCGGAGGGCTCGGCAAACCGACCCGCTGGGATCGTCGACTTCCAGGCCGACTCAACGTCCGCCGGGGTGCTTCCATCACGTTGAGCTCTTCCCTCGATGAGGCTGGAGAGGCGATCAGTTCCAACGTAGCCGGGAAGAATGTTGTTGACGGTAATCCCATCCGGGCCCAGTTCCGAAGCAAGGATTCGCATCCAGTTGTTGATTGCACCACGAACCACGTTCGACACACCAAGCCCCTTGATGGGCATGACGACCGAGGTCGAAACGATGTTGATGATTCGCCCATACCCCTCGCTCCGCATGCCTGGAACGACGACTCGAACAAGTGCCTGACCTCCAAGTACATGGGGGGTCAGGCCCGCCAGCATGTCCTCCGGGGTCGCCTCGATAGCTGGGCCGGCCTTGGGGCCTCCGCTGTTGTGTACGAGAATGTGCACAGGCCCATGAGCATCGATGTGCGCCTGGACCGTTGATGCAGCTTCGTTCCAGTCCGAAAGGTCGCAAGGGAGGCAGTGATGTGTTTCGCCTGGCAGTCCACTGCGGACCTCCTCCAGGGCATCGGCATTCCTCGCGAGCATGGTCACGGACGCGCCTTGTGCTGCCAGCGCCTCTGCACACGCTCTGCCTATGCCCTGCGAAGCACCGCATACCAGGGCATGGCGACCGTTCAGGGAAGTCTGCATGGGAATGGGCTCCGGTAGGGGAAGGGGGGTGAGGCGTGTCCTTGGTCTGTAGACTCTACGTTCACATGCCCGATCCCTCCACCCAGCCACCTGTCGCCACCGCTCAACGATTGGCCCGATTCGGTGAAACGATCTTCTCGGAGATCTCCCGGCTGGCCCTGCAGCACAATGCCGTCAACCTCGGGCAGGGATTCCCGGATTTCGATGGCCCCGAGTTCATCAAGCAGGCTGCAATTGCCGCCATAGACCGGGGCGACAACCAGTATGCGCCCATGCCCGGGATCCCGGCACTCCGTGAGACGATTGCTGAATGCTTCGAGGCGGAAACAGGGCAGGAGATCGACCCTGGAAGCTGGATCACCGTCACGAGTGGCTGTACCGAGGCTATCGCAGCCTGCCTCGTGGGCCTCACAGGCCCTGGTGACGAGGTCATCCTGCTTGAGCCGTTCTACGATTCCTATCCCGCCTGCCTGGCCATGACGGACGCCGTCCCACGATTCCTGACACTTCGACCACCGTCGTTCGAAATCGACCTGGATGCCCTCCGTGCACTGGTGACCGACCGCACCCGCATCATCCTCCTCAATACCCCACACAACCCATGCGGCAGGGTCTACAGCAGGGCGGAACTCGAAGCCGTTGCAGCCCTGGCCATCGAGCATGATCTCATTGTCATCATGGACGAGGTCTACGACCGGCTCGTCTTCGAAGGTGAACATGTCTACATGGCGTCACTTCCGGGCATGGCTGAACGGACGATTTCGCTTCGATCTCTAGGCAAGACATTTTCACTGACGGGCTGGAAGATCGGATGGTCCATCGCTCCCCCGAACCTCACCGATGGAATCCGGGCCGCCCACCAGTTCTTCACCTATGCCGTCTCCACACCACTTCAACATGGCACGGTTGCGGCATTGAAGGCACCTTCGGCCTACTTTGAAGAGTTCGTTGCCGGCTACAGGGCTCGGCGTGATCGACTCTGCGATGCACTTGATGATGTCGGCTTCACGGTGTTCCGACCGGAAGGAACCTATTTCGTACTTGCAGATCACTCCAACTTCGGATTTGAAGATGATGTCGCTTTCTGCAGGCACCTGATCGAACATGTCGGAGTTGCAGCCATACCACCCAGCGCCTTCTACAACGACCCGACCGAGGCCCGATCCCTGGTTCGATTCGCCTTCTGCAAGACGGACCAGGTTCTCGATGAGGCGATCAATCGCCTTCAATCGCTGAAGCCCTGATCGGCGGACCAGCAAGGCACACGACAAATGTGATCACCGATGCAAACGTCATCCTCCAGGGGAAGGCGATGACCCACTCAAGACCGGTCCAGGCCTTCCACACTGCTGGCTCCATCAGCAAGACAAGGACAAACCCGGCAAGCAGGGCTGCGATCGCACTGATGGCATTGCCTCGTCTTGTGAAGATGGCGCAGAGGAAGACGCCAAGCAGGCCTGAATAGGCGAAGACCATGACACCCAATGCAAAGTCGATGAGAGGTATGTCCAGGCTTGATTGCCAGAATACGCAGCCCAGGGCGAAACCCGAGAGCAGCAGGGCCCACGCAAGAATGATCCATCGTGTCAGGCGGGTTTCCTCGGCTGGGCTCTGCTCAATGCCCCTTCTTCTTCGCAGAAAGTCGGCAACGGTTGTCGAGGCCAGTGCATTGAGGACCGAATCCAGGCTGCTCATGGCTGCGGCAAAGAGTCCTGCCATGAGCAGTCCGCGAAGGCCCACAGGAAGTTCCGTCAGGATGAAGAGCAGGAAGACCTTCTGCCCCTGTGCATCGGCAACATCATGGACGATTGGACCATGCTGCTGCTCGTAGACGAAGAGCAGCATGCCCACCAGCAGGAAGAGGCCGACCACTGGCCATGAAATGACCTGTGACAGGATGACCGCCGTGGTACCACCCCGTGCATCACGGCATGTCAACAGTCTCTGCGCAAGATCCTGATCGGTACCGAATGCTGCAAGACTGAAAAGCGTGAAGCCTGCGAAGGCGGTCAAAAGCGTATAGGAACGAGAAATCCATGGGATGTCTTCACCCTGCTCCTGCTGAAGCACCAGGCCGAGCTGGTCTGCAAGGCTGATCGTGGATGTGTCGATCCGGTCAAGCAGAACCACCAGGACCAGCCCGACCGTTCCGACGACGACAACAGCCTGCAGGACATCCGTCCAGATGACGGCACGGATGCCTCCAGCCATGGTGTACGCAGCGGCGACAACGGTAATCAACATGATTGAAATTGACAGTGATGCAACGCTGACATCGTTGAACGCCACCAGGCTGAATGGTATGGCGACAATGAAGAGGCGCGCTCCGCTTGCGAGCAGCCGACCGAGCATGAACATGCCGCTGGCGGCCCGCTGTGCCCGTCCCCCGAATCGATGGCCCACCAATTCGTACACGCTGGTCACGCCTGTTCGGTAGAACGCTGGAATGAACCAGAAACCAACGATGCAGACTGCCAGCAGGCCACCGATGTTGGTCAGCAGGTAGGAGGTCCGGCCCAGGTATCCAAGCTGCGGTCCGCCGACGAACGTCGCTGCAGACAGGGCCGTGGCAAGAACCGAAATCGCCACCGCCCACGTTGGCATCGATCGGCCAGCCAGGAAGAAATCATTTCCCTGCTCCTTGCGGCGGCTGACAATGGCTCCAATGACCAGGACAACCACCAGGTAGGCCCCGAGGATGGCCCAATCCAGCACTGCAAATCCGCCAGCAGGGGGGGTGGCAGGAGTGGGGGAGAGGGTTGCAAGGAATGAAAAGGGCACCTTGAGGCTCCTGTACACAGACTACACCCCTTGGCATCGGGTCGCATTTCGCTAGAATGCTCGATTCCCACGTGGAATCCAAGGAGTAATCCCGTGTACGCCATCGTTGAAGACAGTGGAACCCAGATCAAGGTCGCCGAAGGCGACATCATCGATATCGATGTCCGTGACCTCGAGAAGGACGCCGCGTCGATCACCTTCGACCGAGTTCTGGCCCTGAAGGATGGCGATGGATCGGCAACGCTTGGGACACCCTACATCGATGGCATGAACGTCACTGCGGAGATCCTCGAAGAGCGACTTGGTGAGAAGATCGATGTCATCAAGTTCAAGCGACGCAAGGGCTACAAGCGGAAGCAGGGTCACCGGCAGAAGTATCTCCGCGTCCGGATCTCCGGCATCGGCGCCACGAAGAAGAAGAAGAAGAAGACGACGACTTCGAAGAAGTCCGCTTCCAAGAAGGTTGCATCGACCGAGTCCGAGGCCGACTGAACAGGCGCGGACATCAGTTTCGAACGTACATCGTTCTGTCAAATGCATTCGTGACGAGCTGGCTCGTGGCATCCCTCACGAGGATGGCCTTCTCCCTGTCGCATCCACCGTTGAACGTGCCGTCAAGCTGAGCCGGT
>JAYZBD010000082.1:0-11231 GCA_036339395.1 Planctomycetota bacterium
TCATGATTCCAGCAGGAGTCGCTCCGGGCTCTCGATGCATTCCTTGACGTGCACGAGGAAGCCGACTGCTTCTGCACCATCGACGATGCGATGGTCGTAGCTGGTGGCCAGGTACATCATGGGTCGCAACGCCACGGTTCCAGGTTCATCGGGATGTTCGACGGCCCTGTTCTGGATCCGGTGCAGACCGAGAATGCCCGACTGCGGTGGATTGAGGATCGGCGTGGACATCATGGATCCATAGACGCCGCCGTTGCTGATCGTGAAGGTTCCACCGGTCATGTCGTCGATTCCAAGGCTTCCATCCCTGGCACGTCCAGCCATGTCCTGGATGCTTCGCTCGATCTCCGCGAAGGTCATTCGATCGGTATTACGCACGACCGGTACGACGAGTCCCTTGTCGGTACCGACTGCAATGGACAGGTCGACGTAGTCGTGTTCGACGATCTCGTCTCCATCGATGAAGGCATTGAGCGACGGATAGGCACGAAGCGCGGATACGACGGCTTTCGCGAAGAAGGACATGAAACCGAGCTTCACGCCGAACCGATCATTGAACTCCTCCTTGTGGAGCTTCCGGAGGCGGATGACATTCGTCATGTCGGCCTCGTTGAATGTCGTAAGCATGGCCGCAGTCCGCTGGGCAAGGACGAGACGTTCCGCGATCCGCTGTCGAAGTTTCGACATGCGTGTCCTGCGTTCACCGCGTCCGATGACCAGTTCATCCCCCTGCACGGTTTCCCGCGCGGGCGGTTCAATCGATGAATCAAGTACATCCGCCTTCGTGATCTTCCCATGGAGCCCGGAGCCTTCGACCGAGTCGAGCTTGACTCCACGATCGGCAGCGACCTTCCTGGCCAGTGGAGTGACCTTTGGTTGATCCGGGGAGGCCGAGTTCGTCTCGGTGGCGATCTCGACCCGGGTTGCAGGAGTTTCAGGGGCTGCTTCGGGGAGGCCATCCTGCGCATCGACCGGGGTTGGTTCCAAGGGGACCTCCGGTCGGGCAGCCTCCGTGTCGATGGCCCCGATCGTGGCACCGATGGGGAGATCCGTGCCCGTCTGTTCACTGATCGAGAGCCTGCCCGCAGCCGGTGCCGGCAGTTCCTGGGTGACCTTGTCCGACTCGATCTCCACGAGGGGCGTGTCGCGGTCCACCCAATCACCATCTGCCCGGAGCCAGGCTCCAAGGCGGACCTCGGTGATTGATTCACCGAGACTCGGGATGATGATGTCCATGGGCATGCGGCGTATTCCTCGTGGTCACAGTGACAGGGTAGGCGTTCAAGTGGGCGGCGTGGCTGTCAGGGATGGATCGATTCCAATCGCCTCCACGAGCAGTTGGTGCTGTTCGGCTGCGTGGATCTTGGTTGATGCGACTGCCGGTGAATCATTCTCAGGTCGGCCAACATATCGGAGCCGGGTACCGAGCCTGGAGGTGAACTGTTCATTGATGAAGACCCATGCACCCATGTTGCGAGGTTCTTCCTGGACCCACGACAACTTGCGTATGCCTGCATAGCGTTCAAGGATCGCGTTCACCTCGACAACGGGGAAGGGATAGAGCTGTTCGATGCGAACAATGGCGGCGTGCGTCGCTCCGACCTTCTCCCTGTGCGCCACCAGGTCGTAGTAGACCTTGCCGGTGCAGAAGAGCACTCGGTCGATCTTCGCCGGGTCCGGCCTGGCAGGGTCGTCGATCACGTGCTGGAAGCGACCCGTTGCAAGATCGCCCGGGGCGGATCTCGCCGAGGGGTGTCGAAGCAGGCTCTTGGGCGTCATGACGATGAGGGGCTTGCGGAAGTTGCGTTTCACCTGTCTTCGCAACATGTGGAAGAACTGCGCGGGCGTCGTCGGGTTGACCACCTCCATGTTCCCCGAGGCACAGAGCTGGAGGAACCGTTCCAGCCGGGCAGAGGAGTGCTCCGGTCCCTGTCCTTCGTATCCATGGGGGAGGAGCAGGACCAGCCCGCTCCATCGAGCCCATTTCTTCTCGGCCGAGGCGATGAACTGGTCGAAGTAGACCTGGCCGGCATTGGCGAAGTCCCCGAACTGAGCTTCCCAGACGACGAGCATGTTGGGGTCACCCAGGGAGTAGCCATATTCGAAACCGATGCAGGCACCCTCGGTGACGGGGCTGTTGTAGATGCAGATTCGCCCCTGCGAGTCGGCGACATGGTTGAGGGGGAGGTGTTCTTCCCCGGTTGTTGCATCGACGAGTACGGAATGACGATGTGAGAACGTGCCACGTTGGACATCCTCTCCCGTGAGCCGGACGTGTACGCCTTCCTGGAGGAGTGTTCCGTATGCAAGAAGTTCTCCGAGCCCCCAGTCGAGTGGTTCGTCGGCCTCGATGCAGTTCCCCCTGTAGGAGAGGATCCGTTCCAGTTTTCGATGGGGTTCGTGGTGCTCGGGTGAGGACCCCAGGGAGTTGGCTACGTCCTTGAGTGCCTCGATCGACACGGACGTGTCCACGGGCGTCCAGTCGTAATGCGGTGAAAGCCCTCCCCAGGTGCTGTTGTCATCAAAGGCCGGTGGGACCGGTTCGCTGGGTCGCTCCCGGGATCGTTCCTGCGAGGCATCGAGCAGGTTCTGCAGTCGTTGACGAGATGCATCGTATTCCTCGCTCGTGATGACTCCCCTCTCAAGCAGGGCGGTTGCGTACTGTTCCACGACGGGCACCTGGTTCTTGATGACTGCATACATCTCCGGTTGGGTGAATGCAGGTTCGTCGGTTTCGTTGTGTCCGTACTTTCGATACCCGTAGAGGTCGATCACGACATCCTCCTGAAATCGCTGCCGGTACTCGTAGGCCATGTGCATCACCTGGATGCAGGTCTCCGGATCGTGCCCGTTGACGTGGAAGATGGGCGCATCGATGCCACGGGCGATGTCAGTGCAGTACCTGCCCGTGAAGAGATCCTCTGGAACGGTCGTGAACCCGATCTGGTTGTTGATGATCAGGTGAATCGTCCCGCCCACCTCGTAGCCTTCAAGCCCCGAGAGGTTGAGCGTCTCCTGGACGATCCCCTGTCCCGGGAAGGATGCATCACCGTGGATGAGGACCGGGATGCAGTGTTGCCTGTCATTGTCGTTGCGAAGACGTTGTTTCGCCCGGGCCCTGCCGAGGGTGACGGGATGTCCCCATTCCAGGTGGGACGGGTTCGAGGACATGGAGAGGTGGAGTTGCACGCCTGCATCCGTGACGACATCACTGCTGAATCCACGGTGGTACTTGACGTCACCACCTGCATTCAGGAAATCCTCGGCCCAGCTTTCCTCGAACTCGGTGAACAACTGCTCATAGCTCTTCTCCAGGATGTTCACGAGTACATTGATTCGACCGCGATGTGCCATGCCGAAGGCCAGTTCCTCGACGCCGTCGGAAGAGGCAGTGACGAGCAGTTCATTGAGCAGGGGTATCAGTGTCTCGTTCCCCTCGAGACTGAACCACTTCTTCCCGATGTACCGACGCATCAGGAATTGCTCGAGCCCAGTCGCCTGGACCAGTTCCCTGAGAATCCGTTTCCGTATCGAGTGGTCAAGATCACCCGCCCGTGGCAGTTGTTCGACCCGCTCGATGACCCAGTTCCGTTGTTCGAGATTCCGGATGTGTGAAACTTCTGCTCCGAGCGTCCCGCACCACGCCCGTTGCAGTGCATCAAGGACCGCCGCAGCCGTCGGAGTACCCTCGAGAGGGACATCACGAGGATCAACCTTGTCCTGGAGGTCCTTTGCTTCGAGGCCCAGTGCGCCCGGGTCGAGTTCCGTGGGAAGTGACGGTGCATCGGACAGCGGATCCAGGTGCGCACCGAGGTGACCGAGGTCTCGATATCGTTCAATGCACCGATCAATGGCGTGCTGAGTTCCACCATGTGCTCCACCAGGAGCAGGAAGGGGTGTTCCACCGGAGGCGGTTGCCTCGTCGTCATCCGGGTCGGGGGCCTGTCGTATTCCCAGGTCGAAGCCCTCGAAGAACCGGGTCCATTCCCCGGAGGTTGAGTCGGGATCTTCAAGCCATTGCTGGTAGAGCTCTTCGACGTAACGACCGTTCCACCCATTGATTGATGGTGGTGGCCCGCTCCTGGTGTGCGCCAGGTCGGCATCTGGCCGATTCATCTCGCTGCTCATCACGTTTCCCTGGGTTCTCGAAGTGCTTGGAGCACCTTGGAATCGCTCTTCTTGGGCTCTTGACAGGGCACGCAGCCTTGGAAGCCCGGGGATTCTACCAACTTGCGATGGCCAAGACCCGACCTGCAGGAACGTTCTGCAGACTTCTCGTGGAGCCGTCCCCTTACAGCAGGTTCCGAGGATCTACATCGACCTGGAAGCGTGAAGCAGGTTCAAGGAGCAGTCGATCCCGTGCCTCTGAGAGCAATGCCTGCAGCCTTGAAGCAGAGGGTGCAAGGACCTCGACCTGCTCACGCCACGCATCAGCAATACGAGCGATTGGACATGTTGCGGGTCCCCTGATCGTGACGTCCGTTTCAGCAAGATCCTGCAGTTGGCGTGCGATCCTGATTGCAGCCTCCGTAGCTCGATCTCGATTCCGATCACGGATGATGATTCTCGCAAGCCGCGTTATTGGTGGCAGTCCCATCTGCTGTCGGTCAGCCAGCTCGGTTTCGGCAAAGGTGTCATAGTCATTCTTCGCCGCCATGGTGATGGCGGGGGAGGAGGGATCAAAGGTCTGGATGATTGCCAATCCACCTGCCGAGCCTCGACCACACCGGCCTGTGACCTGGCTGACAAGCTGGTAGGTTCGTTCAACGGCCCTGAAATCAGGAAGGTGCATCGCGGTATCGGCATCGATGACACCTACGAGCCGAACACCTGGTACATCAAGTCCCTTCGCGATCATCTGGGTTCCAACGAGTACCTGGATTCGCCCTGAAGCAAAGTCACCGAGTGCATCATGAAAGTCCTGCATGGACCGCATGCTGTCGGAATCGACACGCCTGAGGGTTCCTCCTTCTGCCAGCGCGGGCCATCGTTCTTCAAGTTCGGCCTCGATTCGTTGTGTTCCGAGTCCAAGTTTCACGACGGCCCTGCTGCAGTCGGGGCAGGTCGCTGGAAGGCGGACTTCCGTGTTGCAGTGGTGGCACCTGAGGTAGCCCCCGGAGGGCAGGTCGCCGGCTCGGTGGAAGACCATGGTGACATCGCAGTGTTCACAGTTCATCATCCAGCCACATGACCTGCTGCTGCAGGAGACATAACTGGCCCAGCCCCTTCGGTTTAGAAGAAGCAGGACCTGGTGGTCGTCTTCGAGAGTCTGGTTGATTGCGCTGGCAAGGGTAGGTCCGATCAACTGGTTTTTACGCCGTGCATTCCTGCGTTCCTCCACGAGGTCGACGATGCGGACCGACGGCACGACCAGGCCCGGTGCACGTTCCGGCAGTCGATGCAACTGGGAAACACCTCGTCGTGTTGCATTCCACCAGCTTTCAAGGGCCGGAGTAGCGGATCCAAGGAGCACGGGGCACCCGGCCAACTGGCCTCGTCGAATTGCCGTGTCGCGACCGTTGTACCGCGGGGTGGTTTCCTGCTTGTAGGAACTGTCGTGTTCCTCGTCGACGATGATGAGTCCAAGTCGTTCGGTGGGAATGGGAGCAAAGACGGCGCTCCGGGCCCCGAGGACGATGTCGGCTTCACCTGCTGCGGCCAGCGACCATTGCTGGTGTCGTTGCGCATCGGTGAGCGCAGAATGAAGCACTGCAACACGGTGTTCCGGGAAGCGTCCAATGAGTCGCCCGCCGGTCTGGGGTGTCAGGGCGATCTCTGGTACGAGCAGGAGGACGACCCGACCTTGTTGGAGCACCTGCTCGATGAGCCGGATGTAGACCTCGGTCTTTCCTGATCCGGTGACTCCCAGCAGCAGGTGTGTCGAGAACCCTTCGCCCAGGTGCGAGCCAATCGAATCAATGACTGCCTGTTGAGCCTGCGTAGGAATATCCGGAACGACTTCACCTGGAGGGGGCATTCGCCACTTCGCCTCGATCTCGGTTCTTCGTCTCTCGAGCAGGAAGCCATCACGAAGCAGGCGATCGACGGGCCCGCTTGTCCGGATACCGGCCATGTCCTTCAAGCGGAGCAGTTCGACCGGCCGCTCCATTCCGGGCATCGACTGGAGTGCATCGAGCACCTGTTGCTGTTTTGTCGTTGGTTTCACATCAACGGGTGGATCGGGGGCAAGATCCAGCAGGCGTCTCTTCACTGATCCAACTCCACGTCGAACAGCCGAGGGGAGCATGGCGGCGACGGTCAATCCCAGTGGAGCCTGGTAGTACTGCGCGACCCACCTGGCGACGCCCATCAGGTCGGCTGGGAGGCCCCGCGCCGAGCCATCACGCCGGAGGATCCACTTGACGCTGTCCGGATCCATCGATGGTTCAAGTACGCGATCGACGACGTAGCCTGGAACGGGAGTGCTTCCGCGGCCCAGGGGCACGACGACCCGTTCACCTGTTTCCAGGTCGGCCAGTTCTCGAGGAATCGCGTAGGTCAACCCATCTGGATATCGATCAATTCCACGCTCAACGGCGATCTGGGCGTAGCCGGCATTGGGTTCCTGTGGAAAGAGAGAGTTCATGGGGTGCCTGACTGCTGAGACTTGATTACAATACCCACATGCCGGACACCACAGTGACGACCGCGCGCCTTGTTCTTGAGGACGGGGCCGTTTTTTCAGGCCAGGCCTTCGCCTGCAGCCAGGAGCCGGTCACCGGGTTCGGTGAGGTCGTCTTCAACACGGCCATGACGGGCTACCAGGAAGCACTGACAGACCCGAGTTACCTCGGGCAGATCCTTGTCATGACTGCGCCGCAGGTAGGCAACTACGGTGTCAACTCCGATGACGTGGAGTCGACGCGGCCGCAGGTTGCCGGTTTCGTGATTCGCGAGGAATCCCGACTGGATTCCAACTTTCGATCGGAGTCGATGCTTGGCGACTGGCTCGGTTCACACGGGATTCCGGCCTTGAGCGGAATCGACACGCGTGCATTGGTTCGGAGGTTGCGTACAGCCGGTGTCATGCGAGGGGTGATTACAACCGACATGAACCAGACCGTCGACCAGTTGCTGAATGCGGTCAAGGAATCTCCATCGATGTCCGGTCGAAACCTTGCAGCCGAGGCATGCCAATCAAGTGGCGATGGGTGGGATACGGGCCTTGGTCCCTTTGCAACAATGAAGCCGGAAGAATCCGTACCCGGGGAAGTGACGTTCCGTGTCGTGGCCATTGACTGTGGAGCGAAGCGGAACATCTATCGACATCTTGTCGACAAGGGATGTGAAGTGATCCAGCTTCCTTGGAATACGACTCCCGAAGCCATCAGGGCCGAGAAACCAGATGGGATATTCGTCTCCAACGGTCCCGGGGATCCGGCTGCTGTCGAGCCCTTGATCGAGACGCTGAAAGTCGTAGCAGGGGAGGTTCCGACCTTCGGGATCTGCCTCGGTCATCAACTGCTTGCCCTGGCCCTGGGTGCTACAACCTGGAAACTGCCCTTTGGCCATCGAGGAGCCAACCAACCCGTCCGCGACATGGAGACTGGTCGGGTGGAGATCACGAGCCAGAATCATGGGTTCTGCGTTGATTGGTCCTCGCTGGAGGCCTTGGATTGCATGGTGACTCATGTTCATCTCAATGACAGGACCGTGGCAGGCTTCAGGCACCAGGCCAAGCCCATATTTGCTGTCCAATACCATCCTGAAGCCTCTCCAGGGCCGCATGATGCAGGCCACCTCTTTGAGCGTTTCACCGCAATGATGAGGGATGCTCGGACGGCAAAGGCCTCTTCGAGGCCGGCCTCGGCTGCGGGTGCTTGAGACCCGGCTTCCCAGTGAAAAAACACGGAATGCGGTTCCGCTGTGTGCTTGCAGATCAGGCCGCTGCCGGGGTAGACTTCGGGCTTCCCGTGGTCATCACTGCGGGTGGAACCCATCGGAACATGGGTTCTGATCATGGATGAGGAGCCGGGGCAGACCCTTTTGGTAGCCCTGAACGAATCGCGATGAACTATCGCGATGGGAGAAACGCATGAAGTTGTCTTCAGATCGGTTGCATACCCACCTACTCTGCCCCGTAATCCTGGGCCTGTCCTTCGGGCTGTGCCTTCCAGTGATTGCACAATCTGAGGAGCCTGCGCCACCGCCGAGCGAATCATCCGAGGATGTGGATGCACAGGTCAACGCCCTGATAGTCGAAGCGCAGAATCTTGCGCACGAAGGGCGTTGGAAGGAAGCGGCGGACAAGTGCACCGAAGCCTTGAAACTCCAGCCTGGCAACGAGGAAGCGCAGAAGGGGTACGACCTGTGCATGAGCGTGCTTGGTGAAGAGCCTGCTCCACCACCAGCCGAGGAGCCTTCGCCACCAGCCCAGGAGCCTGCGCCACCAGCCCAGGAGCCTGCGACTTCTGAACCAACAGCTGAAGATACCGGTACGACGGAACCAGTAGTGCCTGACAAGGCGGAGTCTTCCACGGAGGAACTTGAAGCAAAGGTCAATGCCATGCTGCTCTCCGCGCAGCGGCTTGCAAGCGAGGGACGATGGAGACAGGCTGCTGACAAGTACGCCGAGGCACTGAAATTGCAGCCCGGCAACGAGGCGGCGAAAAAGGGCTACCAGGTCTGCATGAACATGCTCAACGAGGGTTCCATGCTCAGCACTGGAAATGGTGTCGGCATGTCCTCGGTCGAGCAGCAGTTGCGTGAACAGCGACAGCGTGCAGTCGTCGAGTTCAACGAGTCCTACCAGCATGCCCAGGACCTTGTCGACCAGGAAGAGTTCGTTGGTGCCGATCGAGCCATCTTGACCGCGCAGATCAAGCTTCGACAGCGACGCCAGTATCTCAGCGAGGCCGAGTACAGCCAGATGAACTCGAAGGCCGAGGAGCTCATCGCCACGATTGGTTCGATGCGCGTCAGCGATCGTCTTCTCAAGGAGCAGGCATCCCGGGAGGAAGCTGAATCAAGCCGGATCGAGGGTGAACAGAGGGCCCAGTCCGAACGTGATCGAATCGTTCGTGAAAACCTGAGGCGTGTACGCCAACTCCAGCAGGAACTGAAGTACACCGAGGCACTCCAGGTCATTGACGAGATTCTCTTTGTCGATCCCAACAATCCCTCGGCACTGATGCTGCGGGATGCATTCACAACCACCGAGCTCTACAGGCAGTTCTCCGATATCGAGAAGAAGCGTGGCATCAGTTATGCCCACGAGATGATCGGGATTCGCCAGGGAGTGATTCCACCTCACCGGAATGTCGGGGGAGAGGGCGACCAATCCCTCACGGGCAAGATGTCCTATCCGGAGGACTGGCCCCAGATCACCCATCGTCGTGGTATCGAGGGCGGCTATGTACCGCCTGCTGCAGATAGACGCGTTCTGGACAGGCTTGAAAGTGCAACGGCCCCGGTACAGTTCAATGATCGCACCTTTGAGCAGGTCATCCAGTTCTTCGAGACAGAATCCGACCTGAAGTTCTACGTCGATTGGAAGTCCCTTGAGGATTTCGGTATCGAGCGGGATTCAACGGTCTCCATCGAACTGGGCCACGTGCCCCTTGACCTCGCCTTGACTCGCACGCTCGAGCAGATCGGTGACCCACCCGACAACCCGGCATGGCGAGTCGAGGACGGAATGCTCATGATCTCAACCCTTGAGATCTTCGACAGCAGCAAGCGGATGTTCCCGATCGTCTATGACGTGCGTGACATCATCATGCCCATCCCGGATTTCGACAATGCTCCGACACTTGACCTGGGCAACTTCGGCGGCGGCGGCGGCGGACTCGGTGGCGGCGGCTTCGGCGGCGGCGGCGGTGTCGGCGGCGGCGGCGGTGGTGGTGGTGGCGGCTTCGGTGGCGGCGGCGGTGGCGGCGGTGGTGGCGGCGGTGGTGGTGATGGCCCCGACTATGGCGAGGAAGAGGAAGAGAACCTCGAGAAGTTGCAGGAAATCATTCGTGACAATGTCGATTCCGAGAACTGGTTCAACCTGACCGGTGGCGAGGCAAGGATCGAAGAGTTCCAGAAGAACCTGGTTGTCCGTGCAACCCGCAAGTCACACATGCAGATCGGTACCTTGCTGAGGATGCTCCGGGAAGCGAGGTCGATCCTGATCAACGTCGAGGCAAGGTTCCTCGAGGTTGACACCGACTGGTTCGAGGAGATCGGTGTTGATCTCGACATGTACTTCAATACGAACTCGAAGATGTTCGACAAACAAGCCAGTATTGATCCGAATACCCGCCTCAGTGATTTCTTCATCCAGGATGGTGTGAACCAGGGGCAGTTGCAGGATACCCTGGTCATGGGCAATCTCAATCAGGTAGTAGATGGGACGGCTACTCCCCCCATCAACACGATCAACACTGGCCGGTCATTCATGACCCCGGACGGGGGGACACCACCTGTGAACTACATCTACGTCCCAGGTGGGTTCGGACCTGGAAACCAGGTGTCGTCCACTCGTCTCGGTGCCCTGACTCCCGGCTGGAGCCCGATTGGGATGACCCAGAACTCGCTTGATGTCGTGCAGACGATTGCCGATGCAACGACATTCGGCTCGTCGGTCATGGCATTGGCACCGGCCATGGGTGTGAACATCCAGTACATGGATGACATCCAGGTGGACCTGCTCATCAAGGCGACGCAGGCGGACAAACGCTCCGTGACCCTGACCGCGCCTCGCCTGACCTTCTACAACGGCCAGCAGGCGTGGATTACGGTCAATACCCAGAAGTCCTATGTTGCAGGGTTGACACCTGTCACGGGTGAAGCCTCGGGCGCCTTCCAGCCACAGGTCGGCATCCTCGCAACCGGGTTCGTACTTGACGTGAAGGGTGCCGTCTCTTCCGATCGACGCTACATCACCATGAATGTCCACTTCCAGTTGACCAAGCCGGTCGGCGTGGAAAACACGGTGACATTCGGTGGTGCAGCCGGTGGTGGAGGTATCGGTGGTGGTGCTGGAACGTTCGAGGGAACGATTTCGTTGCCATCGATCCTGACCAAGGATCTGTGGGTGACGACGTCCGTGCCCGACAAGGGGACGGCCCTGCTCGGTGGCCAGAGGACCCTGGAGGAGTTCGAGACCGAGGTCGGTGTTCCGATCCTCTCGAAGATTCCATACCTCAATCGTTTCTTCACGAACCGGGTCACGAGCACCGAGGAAGTGACGCTCCTGATCCTGCTTCGACCGGAGATCATCATCCAGTCCGAGAACGAGGACCTCC
>JAYZBD010000083.1:0-9769 GCA_036339395.1 Planctomycetota bacterium
AGGTGAATCCGGTGGAGTCTCGAACACGTGGATCTGGGGCCTGCGATGTACCTGGAACTTCTGATCCGGAAACCCCTCGATGCCTGGCCGGGGATCTATGCCGCCCTGGACCATCGCTTTCGCATTCCCAGGATTTCCTCCGCGTCAAAGAAGTGTGTTGCGACCGGCGACTTGTACATCCGGTCGAGATAGGCTTCTGGAAAAACGAGTTCCCTCTTGAACTGCTCGTAGACGGATGCGTACGCCTTCTGTGACGTGACGTTCTTCCTTTGAAGCTCGGGAACCGGGGTTTCGAGGGATTTCTCAAGGGCCGCGTGCTTCTGGTCATCGTGCAGATCTGAACGCATCAGGAGCAGTGTCCACTTCTCATTGTTCATGATCGAGAACTTCCTGTCCGTCGGAAACGGGTGCTTCATCACGTCGATGCCGACCAGGTCACGTACCTCGGTATCGAACCAGTCCAGTGGCTCGTCGTGTTCAAAGATCCTGAGAAACCCTTCAGCCAGGGTGGACAGTGATACATGCGACCAGGCTCGCCGTATCCCCCATATCTCGTCGAGGTGCTGGAAGTAGGACGAAATATTCCTGGCAACCGGATCACGCACCATCGTCACCATCTTCGACGCCAGGCCGGGCTGGATGATCCGGGTATTGACCAACTCGCCGAAATGATCACGGTCTCCATATCGGTTTGAAATCCGCCTGGTTTCATCAACCACTCCTGCGCGATGCGCAAGATTCCTCGGGTTGCACCAGTGCGTATGAAATACGTGACATGTATCCAGCGCTTCCAGTGAGGTCTTGATGCTGCTCGACCCGACCTTGCCCATCTGGTGAAGCAGGATGATGGGTTTCATGCTCCTCACAGCAGACCTGATTCGTCTCTGGTTCCGGGCGCGGTGACGCAACCTGCGCAACCTGCGACGAAAGGGAACACGGATCCCGGGTTCGACGTCAGTACCCACCACGCATCAACTCCCGGGGCTCGAGGAGTCCGGTTGATCTGCTTCGTCGGGCTGATCGGGTGTTCCAACCTCCCTGATATGAACGACGACGAAACAGGCGAGCGCCGCGCAGAACGCGATCAATCCGAACCACGTCAGGGTCATTCCATCACCAACAACCATGGCAACACAGCCGGCTATTGCAATCGCTCCGAGGAACAGGGATCTCAGCGGCGCAGCGCTCCTCCCGACTCCCTTTCCGGACCACTCGCTCTCCGGCTTCAGAAGGCCCAGTTTCTGCAGATCTGAGACACTCATGCTTCTGGCTCCTTGGATAGGAAGAAATCGATGACCTGTTGGGTTGCGAACCTCGCCTTCCCCGACCTGAGTTTCACCAGCAACAGGGCACTGTCGCATCGCTGGGCAACAGCGGCATGCAGGGCAGTAAATGAACGCCGCTGAAGCCATGTTTCTCTTGCCGCCCCGAGAATCACGAGATCCGCGAGGCTCGCAGCCTCGACGATGCACGGGATGACATGGGTACTGACTTCTGTACGCAGGCGAACCTCTATTCGCCGACGAGGTGTATAGATGCTGCGAAGGTCTGCCATGTCTTCTCCGAACATGGCTCCCATGAGTGCTGTTGCCGACTCCTCGGCTTCCGCCTGGTTTTGAACGACATGGAGCAGCTCGATGACCGTCCCTTGAACAGCAACCGCCTCGGCCACGGCAAGTGCATAGAGTGCCTGCCGGGGATTTGCCGCTGGAACAAGAATGTCCCTGGGTTCGTCGGGCAGATCTCCGCGAAGCACGATTGTATTTGCATCGGCCCTGCTCAGGACATGATCGATTTCCGTTCCAAGCATGATGGATCGGACTGAACGTCGGTGTCGTGGAGTTCCACGCCAGCCCAGTACGAGTGTCGTGATCTTTCGCTCGCTGATGGTTTCCACGATTGACTGGCCCGGGCTCCTGCTCAAGCGTACAAGTCCTGAGGCCTGCATGCCCATGCCCCTGGCTTGTTCAAGCGCCTTGTCGACAACCTGTCGGCCCTCGATTGCGAATGGCTCGGCCGAGGCATAGGGGAGTTGTTCCGGAATTCCTACGACATGCAGCACTGTCAACTGCGTCTCATCCACCTCCGCGATCCGGGAGGCCAGTTTCATCAACGGGCCGGTTGAATCCGGGTTTGCCACCGGGACGAGGAGTTGCTGGGCTGCAGAAGTCGTTGGAAGGCTCTGGTCGAAGAGCACGGCTGATGCGCGATGCTCATGTTCCTGCCTCCTGGAATACAGGTAGTAGATGAGAAGGCCCAAGCCCGCCCATCCCCCGGTAATGGCCATGGAAAGAGGTTCGTGCCAGAACAGGAACCCCGCGATGCACAGTTGACCGACGGCAGCGACGATCGGGACAACCGGGAAGCCGGGGACGAGGTATCCGTAGTTGAGCTTGTCTCCATACTTTCTTCGAATCGTGATCGAGGCGATGTTCACTGCTGCAAATACCAGCAGGAACATGACACATGTTGCAGCGGCCACCTTCTCGACCGGGAGCAGGACCGCAACAAGAAGTATGAGAACACCGCTGGAAAGCAGTGCGAACACGGGCGTCCGCGTCTTGGGAGAAATCGAAGCCATTGCCTCGGGCAGGTAATGATCCCGGCCCATTGCGAAACTCACGCGGGTCGAACTGAAGGTGGTTGCATTCAATGCGCTCATCGTTGAGAGGACGGCCCCGATCACGAGAAGAATCGCGCCCGTTCCCCATGGCATGAAGGCATTCGCTGCAACAGCGACGCCTGTTTCACCAAGTCCCGCAAGGTACCGCCAGGTATCCGTTGAACTCCACTCGAAGTTCTGTTCAAGGACCCCCTGTGGAATCGTAAGTGCCCCGAGGGAGACGATCGCGACGAGTATGTAGATCGGGATGACGATCAGGAGTGAGAGGAAGACTGCCCGTGGAATGTTTTTCCTCGGGTTTTCAACCTCTTCCCCCGCCTGCACGATGATTTCGTAGCCCTCGAAGGCGATGAAGGTGAGGCCCATGGCAACAAGGACGCCCCCGAATCCCTCCGGCATGAACGGGATGAAACGAGCCCCCACGCTCGGGTCGTTGCCGGTCTCATGCACGCCTCCCTGCATCATCGCCACGAGCCCGGAGATGATGAAGATCGCGATGACGATGACCTTGGCAACGGTAATGATGTTGCCCGCCTTGCCTGTTTCACTTGATCCCCGGTAGTTGATGTAGAGGAACGCCATGCAGATGAAGACTGTCAGGCCCTTTGCAAATGGCCAGGCCGGGACGCCGAAGAGTGTTCCCATTTCACCGGCGTGTGCTCCCGTGGGTGGCTCACCCAGGCCAAAGATGACCTGGGCTCCCCAGATGATGTAGGCCCCGAAGATGACCGCATACAACGATCCAGCGACGGCGTGAGCAAGCCAGTCAAGCCAGCCTGCGAGAAAGGCACATGGCCCGGGCAGTCCGAAACGTGCCCAGAGATATCCCCCACCTGCCGCGGGGATGGCGCTGCCGACCTCGGCATACACCATTGCCGTGCAGAATGTCAGGAGGCCGTTGAGGCAGAAGGCGAGAATGAGTGCTGGACCCGCCTTGCCCGCAGCGATGCCCGTCAGTGCGAAGATCCCGGCACCGATCATGGCGCCGACGCCGACCATCGTGATATCGAACAGCTTCATGTCCCGCGCCAACTCGGTAACGGCGGGGGGACCGGTGCCTTGTGGGGCGTGTGCAGCGCTCTTGGGCATTGCGTCGCATGGTACTGTCCCTGCGTCCCTGCAGCGTGGTGCATCCGGTATCATTGACCCCCGATTTCCTCTCATGCCCAGTCCAACCACAGAACCCACGACCCGCCTGGAAAAAGTCGATCGCTGCAGCGATCTGGACCACCGCCCCCGCGTGCTCCTGGGAAAGATGGGGCTCGACGGGCATGACCGTGGGGTCAAGCTCATTGCCCGGGCGATGAGGGACAGTGGAATCCACGTGATCTACTCCGGACTCTGGCAGACACCCCGCAGCCTCGCCATCAGTGCCAGGGATGAAGATGTCGATTGCATTGCCGCCTCGATGATGAGCAACTCCCACCTGGTCCTGGTACCGAAACTGATGGAGGAATGTGCCTCGGTGGGTCGCCCCGATACACGGGTCCACGTGGGTGGAATCATTCCACAGGAGGATGTGAAGACCATGCACGATTGCGGGATACAGGAGGTCTTCCACACGGGGACAAGCATGCAGGACATTGTCAATTGCGTGCGGGCGAGCACGATGCCCTACGAGCCGCTGGACACGGACCACGCATCTGCCGTTCTCGCTCGACACATCAGTGAACTTGAGCTTGGCCGGCCGCCGGCTGATGCCCCTCGATCTCGACCGGGTCGGATCATCGGTCTCACCGGTTCGCCCGGCGCGGGCAAGTCGACTCTCGTAGCCTGCATGGCTGCAGAACTCGTCAAGCGAGGCCGCCGGCTTGCCGTCGTTGCCTTCGACCCGATGAGCCCCATCACCAGTGGCGCGCTGCTTGGAGACCGGCTTCGAGTTGACTTCAACACCGTGGATGAGAATGTCTTCTACAGGAGCCTCGCTGTCGTGGGAGAAGACTACAAGACACTCCCGGGGATCCTTGAACTCATCGGTGGCGCCGGTTTTGATGATGTCATCGTTGAGACTGTTGGAGCTGGACAGAGTGATGTAGCCATCAGGGAACACGTGGACACCACTGCCGTGGTAGTCGTTCCGGGCATGGGAGATGCTGTCCAGATGGACAAGGCCGGTATCCTGGAAATCGCGGATGTCTTCATCGTGAACAAGGCTGATCACGATGGAGAGGCGGAACTGGTACGCACCCTCGTGGATGTCTGTGCCGGCCGGGACATCCTCGAAACGATTGCAACCGGCGGAAAGGGCATCGTTGAGCTCGTTGATCGACTCTTCGATTGAAACCGATGTCCTTGAGACAGGCGCATCCCGTCACGCTGCTGAACGAGATTCTCTCTCGGGCCATTGTCGATGTACTCGGCAAGGAGCACGAGGGAGCGGATCCGGTGATTCGACCCTCGAAGAGTCCGGAGTTCGGTGACTTCCAGGTCAATGCTGCCATGTCGCTTGGAAAGAAGATCGGCACACCTCCGCGTGAACTCGCCGAGAAACTGGTCGAGGCCGCCGACCTCCAGGCCATTGCCGAAAATGTGGATGTCGCCGGCCCGGGTTTCATCAACATCCGCCTCAGGGAAGAGGTGCTGGCTGATTCGCTTGGGGGAATGTCCGGTGCTGACCTCGGTGTATCCCCTGTCGATGATCCACACCCGGTCGTAGTCGATCTCTGCGGGGTGAATGTCGCGAAACAGATGCATGTCGGGCACCTGCGATCAACCATCATCGGTGACTCGCTTGCCCGGATTCTTGAGCGACAGGGAAGGAGCGTTCTGCGGGAGAATCACCTTGGGGACTGGGGGCTTCCAATCGCGATGGTGTTGCAGACACTGAGAGACGAGGGTGTTGATCTCGAGCAGATCAACCTGGATCAACTCGATGAAGCCTACCGAGCTGCGCAGGTGGGCTCCAGGGGTGATGATCGAGGGATCGCCATCGTCGAAGAGCGGCGGATCGGGCCACATCGTGTTGCGGAACTTGAAGAGCAGAATGCCGGAGCTGAGACGAAACGAACAGTGGCTGCAGAGACGTTGGTCCTGCTCCAGCAGGGTGATGATGAACTCGTCCGGGATTGGAAACACCTGATCGACTGCACGATGCGGGCCGTGTATGAATCTCTTGATCTTCTCAACGTCGAGATGGATGAGTCGAACAACCGTGGGGAGTCCTTCTACAGGGAGCATCTTCCCGAGGTTGTCGAGGCATTCACGAAAAACAACCTGGCCGTCGAGGACGAGGGTGCCCTGGTTGTTCGTTTCCAGGATCGCGATCGACCCATGTTGATCAGGAAGTCCAACGGGGGTTTCCTGTATGCCACGACCGACCTGGCCGCCATTCGGAATCGTGTTGTCAACGAGGATGCAGACCGACTCATCTACGTGGTCGATGCCCGACAACGGGATCATTTCAAGGACGTGTTCGAGGCAGCTGGACTTGCCGGGTGGGGGAAGACTGCTGATGGTCATGATGTCGAGATGCGACACATCCCCTTCGGCTCCGTTCTCGGCCCGGACAAGAAGCCACTGAAGACTCGAAGCGGGGAGAATGTCACCCTGGCCTCCCTGCTCGAGGAGGCGGTTGAACGGGGCCGGAGCGAGGTGCTGCGCCGTTCTGAAGATGAACGTTCCCCGACACATGGCATGTCATCGGATGCGTTGGCCTCGATCGGACGTTCCGTCGGTATCGGGGCGGTGAAGTACGCGGACCTGAGCAGTGATCTTGTCCGGGACTACGTCTTCGACATGGATCGCATGATCGCCTTCGAGGGAAACACCGGGCCTTACCTGCAGTATGCCCATGCCAGGATCTGTTCCATCATGGACAAGGCTGGAATCGAGGAGGGCGGGTTCGGGTCGGCGGAACTGCTGCTCTCCGAACCGGCGGAGCGGCTGCTTGCACTGCAACTGCTCAGGTATGGCGACGTCGTCGCAAGTGCTTCAACCAACCTGGAACCACACCGCATCTGCACCTTCCTCTACGAACTCTCCGAGATATTCAACGGCTTCTACCAGCAATGTCCTGTTCGAAAGGCGGATTCCGAGGCCCTCCTGGTGTCACGCCTTCGGCTCTGTGACCTGGCCAGGCGGGTACTTTCCGACGGATTGGGCCTGCTGGGAATTGACTCACCGGCAACAATGTAGAACTCGCTCATACGTTTACCATGCGAGTACATTGAATCCGTATCTCACTGGAGACAGGCAGAATGGCAAGCAAGCCTAAAAAGCAGGAAGCAGCAACTCCGGAGCCGCCGAGAACAACGGGGCTCTGGGTGGCGGGAATCTGTTGCCTGTCGCTTGCCATTGCTGCTGCTGCCGTCCTGGTCCTGAAACAGTTGGACCTGCTTGGTGCTTCCCTGCCGGGCTGTGGACCCCAGAGCGCCTGTGACAAGGTGACAAGCACCGCGTGGGGGCGGGTCCCAGGCCTCGGGTGGCCTGTTTCATACGTGGGATTCAGCTACTTCCTCGCGATGCTCGCCTGTTGGTTCGGGGCAAGGCAGCAGGTACCGGTGTGGGCCAGGTGGACTGCAAGGGCAGGAGCACTTGCTTCATTCATCTTCATCATCGCCATGATCTCCCTTGAGGCGCTTTGTCCCTACTGCCTTGCAGCCCACGTCGGAAACGTCGGGTTCTGGATCACCGTTGAACTTTGGCCGGGACCGTCGACTGAACGCATGCGACATGGACTGGTTCCTGCTGCAGGGGTGTTCCTGCTCAGTAGTGGCCTGATCGGAATCGTCCAGATGCAGCAGGATGAAGTGAAGCGTGTTCGAGGGGAAGAGATCGAGGCCCGGCAGGTGGATGAGATTGCCCGCGCCGCGATCAAGGCGGCCGAAGACAGTGAGCCTGAACCTGCCGCGGAGGATATTGATGACGGAGCATTGGTGGATTCGGGTTCTGCATCCACTCCCGCCGAACTCTTTGCCGGCCGATATCTTCTTGGTTCGGAAGATGCGCCTATCAAGCTCGTCATCATCTCGGATTACCAGTGCCCGGACTGCTACAAGTACGAGACCCAGGCAATGGGGTTGCTGAAGGGTCGCGATGACCTTTCCCTGAGTGTCAAGCATTTTCCGTTCTGCACAGATTGCAACAGGCACATGTCTGCCAACAGGCATCCCAATGCATGCCGGGCCGCCTGGGCCGCGGAAGCAGCCGGCATTCTCGGTGGCAGTGATGCCTTCTGGGGAATGCATACATGGTTGTTTGAACAGAAGGGGGGGTTCACCCAGGCCAGTTTGAATGCCAAGGCCAGGGACCTTGGGCTTGATCCACTGGAGTTCAACAGCGTGATGCGAAGTGATGCAGTCAAGTCACTGGTTGAGTTGGATATCGAGGAAGCCAATGACCTTGGAATCTTCTTCACGCCCATGGTCTTCGTCAATGGAATCGAGTTGAAGTGGTATGCGATTCAATCAAGCCTGACTTCCACGGTCAACAAGATTTCCGCCGCCATCAGGAGTGGGGAGAATGATGGAAGCATCCAGGCCCCACCCCCGGCCGAGGAGAAATACCTCCTGGACTGGATGGGGGGACGCCGAGTTCCGTTCCCGCAAGCCGAGCATGCGCCCTTCGAGGGTGATTCGGACCACCCGGTCGAGGCCGTGGTCTGGGTTGAATACAGCTCCGACTTCCTCCCGAAGATGGAAGTGGAGTTGAACCGGTTGAGGGATACGTATCCCGGGATTCGTGTCAGTTATCGCGTGTACCCGGTCAGCAATGCGTGCAACAAGCGGGTTCATATATCCATCGACAGGTTCCCCTGGGCCTGCCTTGTGGCTACCGCTGCAAAAGCTGCCTGGATTACGGGGGGTGATGATGGGGGGCGGCGATACCACGAGTGGCTGCTTCAAAACGGTCCAGGAATCCGGGGAGAACAATCACTGGTGGATGGTGCTGCCGAGGTCGGGCTTGACCCGGTCCTGTTCCAGGAGGCGTTGCGTGGACCCGAGGCGGAAGCCATGGTTGCCGAGGATGTCCGGCTTGGGGGACAGGTTCGATTCCGGGGCCCTCCGGCCATCTGCATCAATGGGCGGCATGTACCCCGGTACACGCTTGAAGGTCACGACATCCTTGGAACGATTGTCGAAGCCGCTGCGAAGGGGCAGTAGTCAATCAAAGACCATTGCTGCAGTCGGCAGGATGGCTGTCTTGACGCCGATGATTCGCGTGTCTGCTCGCGTGTCTGCACATCCTGAATTTGACGGCCGACTGACACGAAGAGACATCAACTGGGTCACGCCGAACTCGGATATGTCTACTCCTATCGCCTTGTACTCATAACTCCCGCACCGAGGGGTGCCGTTGTTCGTATAGCGACCTACATACAGCCGGTCGGGGGCTACACGTTTCCAGTCCTCGATGATCACGGGTTGGCCGATGACCTGTCCTGCCTCGTTCATCGCCTCGAGTTTCACGATGCTGTTTCCAGAAACCTCGAATACAAGTAGTTCTCCCACGTCGTCGGCAAGGGGACTGTCATCCCGAATGACCTCCTCGAAATCCACGGTGAATGCATAGTGGGAACTGGATCTCAGGTCGACATATGCGTTGAGATTCTCGTGGTTCCAGGCATTGAGTATTCGATCTGCGAACATCGTCTTGTCCAGTTCGCTTATGGAGCCTCCGTTGCCATCTTCGTCCTCGATGTCATGGACGCCTGGATCGCCAACACTGCAGTTGGGTCCCGTGATTACGCGGAATTTTCCGTTTGGGCCATCGTATTCAACATCACGAACACCTGCGGCGTAGATGAACTGGTCACTCATTGTTCCATCTTCCCACACGACATACTGCAGCAGAATATCGTCGTGCTTGGCACCGGACGGGCTTGAGCAGCAGGGGGTATTCACGTGGATCTCAATCGTCGGACCACCGCCATTGCATCCTCCCCCGTCGACAGGGTGAACAAAGCCGAGAATGCTCCCGATGGCGGTTGCTGCTGCAAATGGTGTTGATGTTCGAAGGATACTCATGTCATGCTCCTTGGATCGCCAGGCAACTCTGAAGAAGAGTCCAATTGCATACTGCATGAATCAAGTCGATCCGTGGATCCCGGGGTTGATCCTGCTGGGGTGTCCCAATCACAGCCCCTGTATGAATTGCGAGCGTTGTCGCAACTGGCGGCATGACCAGTACAGGTGACGCAACCCGAAC
>JAYZBD010000084.1:0-38573 GCA_036339395.1 Planctomycetota bacterium
CTCCATTGCCCTTCGTGCTTCCTGGTAGAAGCATGAGTCATACGTGGGGCATTTCCGCCCAAGGCAGTTGCCCGAGTCGGATTGCGCATGATCCCATGTCGCCTGCCGCTGAAGTACGGGCAGGGTTGCAAGGGTCCCGTCCCGTGTATTCCCGGCCCATGCATCGATCTCGTGCAACGAACGGCGTGACGCGGCATCACTGAAGAGCCGCTGCTCACGCGCAAGTGCAAGAGCAAGACGACGTTTTGACAGGTAGTTTCCCCGTCCCTTGACGAGTACCGCCCTGCAAGGGCCGGGCAGCAATGATCCGAGGAAGGGGACATCCCGACCCATCAACTGCTCCTGGAGCGCAATCGTGTTCGTCGCGATGATGACCCGCTCTCCATGGGTGACAACACGTTCCATCGCCGGCACGAGGTAGGCAAAGGACTTTCCAAGACCGGTCCCGGCCTCGATGAGCAACTTCCCCCTGGATGACATGTTTCGGCGAACACTCCGGGCCATCTGTACCTGTGCAGGCCGCATCTCCCATCCATCAAGCCTGGAAGCCACCGAGCCCCCCTCACCCAGCACGTGTACGGGATCGAAACTCATCGGCTCTTCCTCCGGGGCCTGGAATCGCAGCCGATGGGCTGACGACGCGGCTCCCCGGGTCTTCGTGGATAGTCTGCCGGTGTCTCCTCGATCTTTTCGACGACTACGATTGTTCCCGTCGCCGTTCGACGCTGGTCGATCACCCTGCTTCCAAGTACGTCCAACGCCCGGGCGGCATCCTTCAACTCCTCGCCAGCACGTTCACCCTTGATCGCAAGGAGCAGCCCGCCGACTCGAACAAGGGGCATCGCCAACTCGAGAAGTACGGGCATGGCTCCGACCGCCCGGGCCACGACGATGTCGTAGTGGTCCCGATGCACGCAACCCGGCTCACCGATGATCTCGGCACGTTCATCAAGAACTTCGACATTCGTACAGTCAATGCCAGATGCAGACTGTTCCAGGAAACGTGCCTTCTTGCCCGTGGCCTCCAGGAGCAGGAACTGGACATGGGGCATCGTCACGGCCAGTGGCAGGCCCGGAAATCCGCCACCACTTCCCAGATCAAGTACGCGCTTTGCGTCGGAAGCCTCGATGAGTGGAACAAGTGTCAGGCTGTCGAGCACATGGCGATTCCATGCGATGTCACGTTCACGGATTCCCGTGAGATTCATGACGGCATTGGCTTCAAACAGCAGGTCGAGGAATCTTCCCAGTCGATCAAGCTCTCCTTCCTCAAGCTCTATCTGCAACTGGCTCAGGCCCTCAAGGAATGCAGGTGGTACTTCCGGCACGTCAGGACCTTCCTCGGCCACTGAACTCGAAGGAATCTCCCCAGGTTGCCTTGCCTGGATTTCGCGCAATACCGACCAGCAGTCCGACCATGATCCATGTGACGACCAGGCTTGAACCTCCATAACTCACGAATGGAAGCGTCATGCCCGTGATAGGCAACAGTCCGAGTGTCATGCCTGAGTTCACGACCATCTGTGCAAGGATGATCGTGGTGATCCCGACTGCCACGAGTTTCCCATATGGGTCCCGACTGAATCCAGCCGTCATGAGACCACCAATCGCCAGCAGTCCATACAGGCCCCAGACCAGCCCGGCCCCGACGGCCCCCCATCGAGTGCATATGACCGTGAAGATCATGTCATTGTGCCGCTCTGGAAGATGGTTCCACCTGAGAAGCATCGCTGCCTCGTATTCCTCGTGACCATGGAGGCCCCCACTGCCGATGAGCGTCATCGACCTGGCTCCCTGGTAGCCGATGTCGTGTTCATACCTCGTATCACTCTGGACCTGGGCAATGAGCGCCTTGATCCGGGCAACCTGGTGGGGACGAAGCAGTGGCGCCATGCATGCTGCACCGAGCAGGCCCAAGAGCATGATCATCCCGAGATCCCGCCACCGCGCGCCTGCAACAACAAGGACGGCAAAGAGCGTTGGAAGGAACAGCATGGCCGTTCCAAGGTCGGGCTCCATGAGAACAAGCACCATCGGTGCCAATGCAAGCAGGAGGACCGGCACAAGGCCTTTCAAGGATCGATGTGATCGTCGGAACCTCAGGTAGAGGGCCAGGACGAGGATGAAGCCTATCTTCGCCAGTTCGGATGGCTGCAGGTCGGTCACGACCAGGCTGATCCATCGCCTTGCGCCATTTCTCGGGCGTACAAGCCACTCCGGCACACCAGGCAGAAGAAGAAAGACGAGCATGGCAAGTACCAGTACATAGAACGGCCATGCAACCCGGCGAAGGTGTCGCGGATGCGGCAAGGCCACGAGCAGAGCCGCAAGGACTCCAAGTCCCAGGAACAGCAGTTGTCGAGTTGCAGACTCCGGAGAGGACAACGCAATGGCCGACGCTCCGACCAACGACAACGCCATGGCCGCTGCAATGCACAACCAGCCCGGATGGAGACCCAGGAGCCGGACCCTGCTGCGAGAGGAAGTTCGCGAACTTGTGACTCGTGGTGACGTGATTGCTGATGACCAGCCGCTCAATGGAATCCCCTCTTCGTCGATTCAGGAAGGTACCCATTGTCCATGAGTGCATGAACGATCTGGTTGGCTATCGGCCCGGCAACCCGACCACCACTGCCGCCATGCTCTACGACGACGGCAAACGCGTACTCTGGTTCATCCTCCCCGGTGAAACCGACGAACCATGCGTGATGCAGTCCATCGATTCGATCATCGTCTCCCAACCGGCCATCGCCATCGAGGTCAATCCGCATGGGGGGCGCCTGTGCAGTGCCCGTCTTTCCCCAGATCCTGACGGGGTCGACATCGAAGATCGTGTCGTAATCACCCGGCCCGTATCGAAGACGGCTGCCAGTCCCGTGATTCTTCGTGACAGACGCTTCCAACCCTGCAAGAGCTGCTTCGACAGCGTGACGATCAAGGATGCGATCCGGATCCGCTGGAGATGAACTCGCACCCCGGACCAGTGTCGGGGGCAGGCGACGACCATGTCTTGCGAGAATTGCGAATGCATTCGCCGCATGCAGTGGTGTCCAGGTGAATCGTCCCTGCCCGATTCCGAGCATGATGGCCTCGAAGTCGCTTTCCCCGCGCTTGTCCAGTTCAGCAATATCCTCTTCGCTCGGCAGGCTTCCCGACGATTCGGTACCGGGGAGACCATTGGCCGAAGTACCGATCCCAAGCTGGCGACCTGCACCGAAGTAGTTCATCCAATCGGAAATACCGGCAAGCCCCAGGCGAGCGCCGAGTTCATAGAAGAAACAGTTGCATGATCGTGCCAACGCCTCTTCAGCCTGCAACGAACCATGCGTTGCCATGCCATTGGCCTGTCGATAGATCCAGCAGCGAGCGACATTCGGCTGCGCGGGGAAGTGATGGCCCTTGCACGTGATTGAATGATCCAGTGAAAACTCGCCTTCCGTCACTGCCGCAGCAAGTACCAGCGGTTTGACGATTGAGCCGGGTGGATAGACCGCAGCCGAGACCCGATCAAGCCATGGGGCACGAATGTGACGCTCAACATCGCTCAACTCGCCTGCAGCGGACCTGCCGGGGAATGATGCCATGGCGAGTATCTCGCCGGTCTCGATCTCCAGTACGACAGCTGCGGCATTCAGCGAACTGCCGTCGGCAAGTTGAGAATCCCCATGCCATGCCTGGACTGTCGTCAATCCGAACCCGGTGGACAGGATCGCTTCCAGGCTCGCCTGCAGTTCAATGTCAATGGTCAACTGGACATCGACACCCGGCTCCGGCTCCACCCTCGTCTCGCTGGAATGATCACGCCTGCGATTGATGGAGCCACGCGTGCCACGAAGTTCATCCTCCCAGCCAAGTTCGATTCCATATGAACCGGTTTCATCGTCGATCATGTACCCACCGGGATCAACCGAGCCTGTACGAGCGTTCCGGAATGGACGACGCTCCATTTCTTCCTCCCAGATCCCCCTTCGCACTTCACCAATGATCTGGATGCCCACATCGTTCACCTGGATCGAGATCGGATCATTGGATTGAAGACCCCGCGGCAACCCGTTGCAGTCAATGACGACTCGCTTGACCGATTCCGGTCGCCAGCGGGACCGGGAGTACTCCACCTTGACCAGTTCGGGATAGACCGCCTCCATTTGCTGGAGTCGCATGGCCTGGGCATCGTCGACATTCGGCAGGATCACGTGAAACGCTTCCTGTTCAGCAATGGGGCGTTCCCGGAACTCCGGCGCATCGGCAAGGGTACCGAACCTGTTTTCATGCTGTTGGCGTTGTCGCTGCCAGACGACTGCCGCCATGTGCTGTACTCGCTGGAGGATCTGGTTTCGAGTCGCCTCGAGTTCGTCTGGAGACTGCCCGGATGTCATTGACAGCAGGTGCCAGATCTCGTCGACCTGTTCCTTGTACGGCAGCCGGTACTCCTTGATCAAGGCATCGCGTTCTCCTGGCCCCGATGCTCTCCAACGCTCGGACCCTACTGATTCCCGTGCCGCCCTCGCAGCCTTTCGATCAATCCAGGACCCGGTAATCGCGTCGTAGGAAAGCGACACGTCATAGGCTGGCCGATCTTCGGCAAGAACCCGGCCATGGCGATCGAGGATGCTCCCTCGCCATGTTGGCAGCCATGTCTGGACATGGAGCCTCGACTGGGCAACCTGGAGGTGCTCCTCCCCCTGCTCAACTGCAAGACGGAACAACTGAGCGGCCAGGAGAAGGTTGACGACCACTGCGCACGCGGCGAGGATCAGCACGCGGCGTTGAAACATTGATTTGCCGAATCTTCGAGTGGTCTGCATGGCCGTCCCTGGCTGTCAAAGCAGTCCTTCTCAAGGAAAGGATACGTCTTTCATCGCCAGAATGCGGGCTTGAACATCCAATTTCATGATTTCAGGATCCAGTCAGAACTGGACCTCCAGAGCCAGGGCTGCTTCCAGGCGATGAAGGTAATCGGAACGGGGAATAGTGATGCATCCAAAGCGCTCCAGGTGTGGCGTGGTGAACTGGACATCGAGTAGTACAAATCCTTGTTCCAGGAGGTGTTCCACGAGCCTGACCAGGCAGACCTTTGAGCCATCACGGCCTCGATGGGGGTCACTGAACATGGATTCACCAAAGAACGCTCCGCCGATTGCCACGCCATACAGCCCCGCGACCAACGCACCCTCTCTTCGTGCTTCGACGGAGTGAGCTTGCCCTCGATGATGCAGATCCAGGTAGGCCGCGTGGATTCTTGAATCGATCCAGGTCTCCTCGGAACCTCGCGAACCAGCACAGGTCTCGATGACGGCATTGAAATCCAGGTCCATTTCAACCTCGAACCTGCTGGACCGGATCGTACGTTCAAGCGAACGTGGAACATGGAATTGATCAAGCGGGATGATTGCCCTCGGGTCGGGGGCGTACCAATGCAGTTCTCCTGAATCGGGATCCACCATTGGAAAGATGCCTTCACGGCAGCCTGCAATGACCAGTTCCGCGGTGCATGGTGCTGGATCATGTTCCATATCTCGTGAAACCTAGCGAGACGCTAAGGTCTTGTCATGTCATCACTGCTTCCTGCCCTCCTTACATCGCTTGCAGCGACCTCCAGCCCGGCGGTTCTTATCACGGAAATCATGTACGACCCAGCCTCCCCTGAGCGGAAAGGTGAGCCCGAATGGGTCGAAATCGCGAACCTCGGCCCGACACCTGTTGATCTTTCCGGCTGGAAACTCGATGACGAGGATTCGGCCGACTGGGGCCTCCTGGATGGCTCCCTCAAGGCAGGCGGCGTGGCCATCCTCATCAATGGCGACGCTGCAACTCGCGAAGACTTTCTTGAAGCATGGACGGATGACCCGGACGCGGAAGTGGGATACCTCGTCATCCCGGTCTCCTGGGGCTCACTTGCAAACAAGCCCTCGGAAACGAATGAAGTGCTTCAACTTCTCGATGCGGATGCACACGTCATCTGTGAAGTGAACTATGGCCGGGGAAAGGGCTGGCCTGACCCGGGCCGGCGAGGCCAGAGCATATACCTGAAACAACTTGACCCTGGATCGGCATCAGAAGCAGCCAACTGGTCACTCACGGAAAAGGACATGGAGGGCAGCCGCGTTGCCTCGGGAAAAGTGGTCTACATCAAAGCTGACATCGGGTCCCCCGGCTACCTCCCAACTGGAGAAGCGCAGCCTTCTCCAACTCCGCCGGCACCCCCCCCTGCTCAGAAAGCACCCACTGCTCCCCCACCTCCGGAGAAACCACGAGAGCCGGCCCCACCCCCTCCTCCAACCGAAGACGAAGATGACATCCCCTACTGATGCCCACAGGAGGCTGGAAAGCCCCCCCCGTGCTTGACTGGGCCTGAAACAGGCTTACAATCCCCGATTCTTCCCTCGTGAGAAGCCGTCGGTGACACGTTTCGTGGCGCCGCATGGGGTCCTTGGTCGCGGTTGACGGGTGGCTCCAGCTTCGGGAATGACAGCCGCGGTATGGTCGGGGAATCCTGGCCATGGTCCGCGACACGTGATGCAGTACCACCCGGGCTCCGGGTGGCAGGAGAACGCGGACGGAAGGGATCTCTTCCCTTCACCATCCACACCCAAGATGGCCCGTGGTGTAATTGGTAACACACCTGTTTTTGGTACAGGCATTCCAAGTTCAAGTCTTGGCGGGCCAGTTGAAGTGCTTTCTCATGAATGACCAGAAATCAACACAACGACCACTCGCTGCAATCATTCTTGCAGCCGGCAAGGGCACAAGGATGGGCGATGATCGGCCAAAGGTCCTGCACGAGGTCGCCGGGGAGCCCATGGTTCGCTGGGTTGTCAACGCCGCACGTGCATCCGGTGTCAGCCGGATCATTCTTGTCGTCGGACATGGAGCTGATGATGTCTGCGCAGCATTCCAGGACGACGACATCGAGTTCGTGCTCCAGGAAGAGCAGTTGGGAACAGGGCATGCCGTGAAAGTCTGCCGCGAGGCGATGGACTCATTCGATGGCAATGCCTATGTCCTTGCAGGTGACGGTCCGCTGATCAGGCGGGAGACCCTCGCCCAGATGCTCGCCGTTCACGAGGATTGCAACGCAGCAGCAACCCTGGCAACTTCGATCATCGATGATCCAACAGGCTACGGACGGATCATTCGAAATGCCGAGGGACGATTCGAATCAATCATCGAGCATCGGAATGCAACTGATGAACAATTGATGATTCATGAAATCTATCCAAGCTATGCACTCTTCGACTCGCAGGCACTCTTCTGCTCACTTGAAACACTCGAACCCAACCCGGTATCAGGCGAGTTCTACCTGACCGAGATCCCGGAACAGCTGCTTCGAACCGGCGGGTCCGTCGAAGTCGTAGCGGCAGTGCCACCGGAAGACGTCCTGTCCATCAACACACCGGATCAACTGGCCGAGGTCGATGCGATTCTCCGAAGCCGGCTTGAAACCTCTCTCACGGAGACCACATCATGAGCGCCGTGGACCGAGACCACCTCAAGATCTTCGCAGGCCGAGCGAGCACCGACATCGCTGACGCCGTAAGTCAGCACCTGATGCTTCCAATAGGGCAGGGAACGACGGAACTCTTCCCCGACGGCGAATTGATCGTCCGAGTTGAAGAAGATGTCCGTGGACGGGACTGCTTCGTCGTCCAATCCACCTGCGACCCGGTAAACGCGAACCTGATGGAGCTCCTGATCTACATCGACTGCCTGAGACGAGCTTCAGCCAAGCGGATCACGGCCGTCATCCCATACTTCGGATATGCACGACAGGATCGGAAGGATGCGGGCCGAACCCCGATCACGGCGAAACTTGTCGCCAACCTCATCGTTGCAGCCGGGGCGGACCGGGTACTCTGCATGGACCTCCATGCAGCACAGATCCAGGGCTTCTTCGACATCCCCGTCGATCACCTCACTGCAGCAACCGTGTTCTGTGAATATTTCAAGGACATCCGGGATGAACTGGGCGAACTGGTCATCGTTTCCCCTGACGTCGGAAACGTCAAGGTGGCCAATGCCTACGCCAGCGTCCTTGATGCCGACCTGGCCATCGTCGACAAGCGACGGGAATCGGGGATGAAGGTCGCCTCCAGGAACCTGATCGGCAACGTGAAGGGCCGGACAGTCCTCATGGTCGACGACATGATTTCCACGGCCGGGACCATCTGCGAAGCTGCACGACTCGTTATTGAGCAGGGAGCCAAGGACGTGATTGCTGCAGCATCGCATCCCGTCCTCGTTGGACTCGCCCTGGACCGACTCAGGGATGCACCGATCTCTCGAATTGTCGTAACCGATTCGATTCCCGACAAGGGTCGACTGGACCCGATCAGGGACAAGCTGGTCAACCTGAGCGTTGCGCCCCTGCTTGGCGAGGCAATCCACCGCATTCACCATGACCAATCTGTTTCGGCGCTCTTCCAGCGAGGAACCGGGACCAAGCGTTGACATGAACCCCTTCCGGCGCACGGCGCCGCCTGATGAGAAATGAGGAAGATCAATGACAAATGAAACCATCACCATCGACACACAGACCCGGGAACGTACAGGCTCCCGGTATGCCAACCGTCTTCGAAAGGCGGGCAGACTCCCTGCTGTTGTCTACGGGGCGAAGATAGACACGAAGCACGTAAGCGTCGATGAAGAGGAACTGCTCGGGCACCTCCAAAGCGGCCTTCGAGTCGTGAATCTGAATGTAGAGAACGATACCGAGACCTGCCTTGTCAAGGAACTGCAGTTTGGATTTCTCGGAGACAACATCATCCACGTCGATTTCGCAGCCGTGGACCTCGACCAGGTCGTCACGGTGAATGTCGCGGTGAATACGGTCGGCACGCCCAAGCTCGCAAGCGAACCCGGCGCCATGCTTGAAACCGTTCGCAACGAGATCGAGATCCAGTGCAAGGTGTCCGACATCCCCACCGAGATCCTGGTCGACATCACGGAAATGGAGGAGGCTATTACGGTCGCCGACCTTCCCATGCCTCCAGGTGTGACGACGACTCTTGAAGGAGACAAGCACATCATCCATATCACCTTCGTGAAGGAGGAGGAAGTGGAAGCCGAGGAAGCCGAAGTCGATGCAGATGGCCAGGAGCCGGAAGTCATCACGAAGGCCAAGGAAGATGAAGGCGATGCAGACGCTTCCGAGGCAGCTGCACCGGATGACTCCAAGGACGAAGGAGGCCAGGAGGGCTGAGCCCACTGGAAGGACACGAAGCGATGAAGTTGATCGTTGGAATAGGCAATCCCGGAGTCGAGTACCAGCAGACGCGGCATAATGCCGGCTTCGAGGTGCTTGATCGCCTGGCCCGCCGGATGGCTCCAGGCGAGGTGGCTCGCAGCCGCTTCAGGGGATCGACCATCGAGTCGATGGATGGAGAAGAGAAGGTGATCCTGCTGAAACCAGGCACCTACGTCAATCGCTCCGGTGAATGCGTAGCCGAGGCCATCCAGTTCTACAAGCTGAATTCGACCGAGGATCTGCTTGTCGTGGTCGACGACACCGCACTGCCATGCGGCACCATTCGACTGCGTTCCGAGGGAGGCGATGGAGGACACAACGGACTCCTCAACATCAATCAGCACCTCGGTGACGATGCCTGGTGCAGGCTCAGGCTGGGGATCGATGCTCCACACCCGAACCAACCACTGGAAAAATACGTGCTGGAGCGGTTCAACCCCGACCAGCAGAACACCATGGACGATTCGTATGAACGAGCCGTCAATGCAGCGACGTGCTGGATCAAGGACGGCATCACGTCCGCAATGAATCAATACAACAACGGCTCACAAGCCGACTGAACACATGAAGAAGGAAGACCAGAACGATGTCTGACAACGAGAAACGCATTTACGAGGGCATGTTCCTCTTTCCACAATCCTCGCTTTCCAACATGCAGGAAGCGAGCGATCACATTCATGGCCTGCTGACGCGGGTCGAAGCAGAAGTCGTGAGCTTCAGAAAATGGGACGAGCGACGACTGGCGTATGAGATCAGTGGAAACAAGCGAGGCGTCTATTTCCTCTGCTACTTCAACTGTGACCCCACCCAGATCGAGGTCTTCGAGCGATTGTGCAACCAATCCGAGTCCCTCCTGCGAAGCCTGGTGACACGCGCAGACCACATCAACCAAGAAGAGATCGAAGCCGCTGATGGCCGAGAGAGCCTTGCGGATGAAATCAAGCTTCGGGAAGAAGAGGCTGCAAGTGCCAAGGACAGCGGCGATGCCAGTTCCCACGTCACGGTCGGTGGAAAGGATGATGCAGAGGAACAGGATTCAAATGAGGATGCCCCGGATCCAGGACCGGAATCCAAGGAATCCCCTGCTGATGCTGAAGCCTCCGGGACCCCGGGGGAAGATGCCCCGGATCCAGGCCCGGAATCCAAGGAATCCCCTGCTGATGCCGAAGTCTCCGAGGCTCCAGAGGAGGATGGCGACGACCAGGACGAACCAGCTGCAGAAGCGACTGCAGAGGCCTGATTTCCAGTTGCGAAGTTGTGCCCGCACATGCAGGTCAGGCAGGTGCTTCGAGTAGGATGCTCACTCCAGAATCATTGAACCCACCAGCAAGGAAGGAAGCAGATCATGGCCGGCAACCTCAACAAGGTATTCCTCATGGGGAACCTCACGCGTGATATCGAACTGAAACACACCCCGTCGAACAATACCGCAGTCGCGAATATCGGCATCGCCGTGAATCGCAAGTATCGAGTCGGGGATGAAAATCGTGAGGAAACGACCTTCGTCGACTGTGAAGCCTGGGGCAGAACGGCTGAAGTCATGCAGCAGTACCTCCGGAAGGGGCGCCCCGTTCTCGTCGAGGGAAGGCTGAAGCTCGACCAGTGGCAGGACAAGGATGGCAACAACAGGTCCAAGATGAAGGTGGTCGTCGAGAACTTCCAATTCGTCGACTCACGTGGTGATGGAGGCCAGGGCGGAGCCCCTGCAGCCGCTCCTGCTGCCCAGCAATCAGTGCCTGATGAGGAAATACCCTTCTGATGGATCCAGCCGAACATGCCCCCGGGATGTTCAGATAGAATCCATCGATTACAACCAGTACTCGCTGGGGCCTGACACGAGCAGGCTCCTGAACTTTCTCGAAAGGACAGCGAACATGGCCAAACGCATTGAATTACTCCTGTTGAAGAACATCGAGCACCTCGGCATCGTTGGTGATGTCGTCCGCGTGAAAACAGGCTATGCCCGGAATTACCTGCTGCCACACGGCTATGCAGAAGCCCCGACACAGCGACGGATCGACTCCCTGGAAGCAGAACGAGCTGAAGCACTCTCTGATCTTGCAAGCCTCAGGGAAGCCCGCGTCGAACTGCTTGCCCGAATGGAAGAGGTCCAGCTTACGATGACACGTTCCTGCAATGACCAGGGTGTGTTGTATGGTTCAGTGACCCAGAGAGACATCTGCGATGCCCTGCAGGCAAATGGATTCGACGTGGGACCGAGGTCCTGCCGCCTTGCTGCTGCAGTTCGTCGCATCGGCGAATACACGGTTCCGATCCAATTCGATTCTGATCTCAAGACCGAGATCACGCTCATCGTTGAACCTGACCAGCCCCTTGAGGAACGTGAGGAAATGGAATTCGACGATGAGGGGAACTTGATCATCAAGGAACCCAAGAAGGACGTCCCGGCGGAAGAGATCGCGGCAGAACAGGATGCGCCACCCAAGGCAGATGATGCCGCCAACGTCGACAAACCCGTCGACGAACCCGTCGAAGTCGAGCCGGCTGCTGAATGAGCCAACTGCGACTGGTACCTGCGTGGTCAGGCGACGTTCTGGTCCCGTTGTGTCACGATTACGGTCTCGGATCCTGCAGAGCCGAACTCGTCTTCAAGGTAGCGGGCAACGTAATCGAGGATGCTCGATGCAAACGGGATGCGGGGGTTGGTGGTCTGCCCTGAAGGGTCGAATCGCATTCCCTTGAATCGTGCCACCGCGTCCTCGATGGTCAGCCCGTACTGCAACGCGATCGAGAAGGAACGACAGAATCCCTGTATGAGTCCAGAGAGAGTCGAGCCTTCCTTCGAGATCTTCATGAATATCTCTCCGGGTCTTCCATCCTCGAACAGGCCGATGGTCAAGTAGGCCTCGTACCCGTTGATGCTGAACTTGTGGGTAACCGAGTCTCGTGTGCCAGGAAGAACTTCTCGTCGGTGATCATTGGACATCGTTGCGTTTTCCTTGCTCGGGTACCACCGGGGCTCCGCCTCGGCGACGACACGCATCAACTGGATCAGCAGCCATCCGGCCGCCGGTAGAAACAGTCCACAATATTCAATCGGCCGGACGGCCATGGAACCTCCCCAAATTGGGGGCTCCTCACGCCTGGAGTCGATTCCTCAGCAGGGCAAGCAGGGAAGCATGCTCCGCTGAAGACGCGGAAGGTCTCCACCAGATCTCTGCGTCAGCCAGCCCTCTGCCGGCCCCGCGTACCAATCGAACCATTCCCGGAAGGCCCTTGAGCTTCTGCTCGATCGCCCGGGGGCTGGATGCCCTGAAGATGATGTCCGCCTCATGCTTCCGGATGGAACTGATGCCGAGCGTAGTTGCAAGAATCCGGACAAGAGCGAGCTCGACCAGGGCCTGGACTGGCGAAGGAAGTGCACCGTACGCAGTCGTGATGTCCGTGACGATCGATTCGAGTTCTTCGACACTTCCTGCCCTGGCAAGCCGACGATAGACATCCATGCGCCTGGCATCATCAGGAACGAAGACGCGAGGAACCAATCCCCCGATGCCCAGGTCGATGGTTGATGCAACCGGAACAGCATCACGCCCCTCCTTCAGGTTTTCCACCGCCTGTTCAAGCAGTCGGCAATAGAGCTCGTACCCGACGGCTGCAATGTGGCCCGACTGTTCGGGCCCGAGCAGGTTGCCAGCTCCCCTGATCTCCAGGTCACGCAGGGCGATACGGAAACCCGCACCGAGCATGGAAAACGATTCCACCGCCTTGAGTCGTCGCATGGCATCAGGACTGGCCATGCGTGTCCGAGGAAGAACCAGGTAGCAGTAGGCCCGGTGACGGAATCGACCGACTCGACCTCGCAACTGGTGCAGATCGGCCAGGCCATGGAGGTCCGCCTCGTCGATGACCATCGTATTGGCGGTCGGGATGTCTATTCCAGATTCAACGATCGTCGTGCACACGAGAATGTCCGCCTCTCCTCGGGTGAACTGAAGCATGACCTGTTCAAGCACACGCGGAGGCATCTGCCCGTGCCCGACGACGACCCTCGCCCCTGGCACAAGCTGGCGTACCTTCTGGGCAAGATCATCGAGATCCTTGACCCGGTTGTGAACGACGAACGCCTGGCCCTCCCTGGCCAACTCTCGATGGAGCGCCGACTTGATCCGTTCATCACTCCATGAAATGAGTTCGGTCACGACTGCCCTTCGATCCTGCGGAGCGGTACGCAACGAAGAGATGTCCCTGAGTCCAAGCATCGACATGTGCAGGGTGCGGGGAATCGGCGTTGCCGTCATGGTCAGGACGTCGACAGTCGACCTCAATTGCAGGAGCCTCTGCTTGTGTTCGACCCCGAAGCGCTGCTCCTCGTCGATGACGACAAGCCCGAGGTCGCTGAAGACAACATCATTGCTCAGGATTCGGTGTGTACCTATGAGCACATCGACCGCCCCGGTTGCGACATCTTCAACAAGTTCGCGCTGTTCCCTTGGGGTCTTGAACCTGCTCAGGGAAGCAACCCTGAATGGAAAGCCGGCATACCTTGAGGCGAAGGTGCGCTCGTGCTGTTCAGCCAGCACCGTGGTCGGAACGAGAACGGCTGCCTGCCTGCCCGCCTCGATGGACTTGAATGCCGCGCGGATCGCCACTTCCGTCTTGCCGAAACCGACATCTCCGCAGAGCAGTCGATCCATGGGCCGAAGCGACTCCATGTCACGCTTCACGGCAGCAATTGCTTCCAACTGATCTTCTGTTTCATCCCATGGGAATGACGCTTCGAACTCCTGCTGCCAAGGAGTGTCCTCGGGAAAGGCCACCCCCCTGACTCCCTCCCGCGATGCCTGGACCCGGAGAAGTTCTGCAGCAAGATCCCGAACTGATTCGGATGCCCGGCCCTTTCGCCGTGACCAGGACTTGCCGCCCAGGATCGACCGCTCCGGCTGACCACGAAAGGCGCCGATGTATTTCTGAACAAGTTCGATGTCCGCAACCGGAACATGGAGCTTCGCTTCCTTGGCAAACTCCAGTGTCAGGAACTCCTCTTCCGGGGCATCGCCACGGGACATCACGGTCAATCCAGCAAATCTCGCAATCCCATGATCGCTGTGCACGACCATGTCCCCCGGCTGAACATCTATGAAGGCGTCCAGGGGCCGCACTTCTCCTGCAGCATGCCGACGCCTTCTGACATGTGCACGATGCAGCAACTCGTCGTAGGCGACCAGGGCCAGGGCACGATCGCCCGGCGAGTTCCATCGGAAACCATGTGGCAGGTCCAGGTGAACGACCTTGATTGCATTTCGATCGGCAGGTGGCATCGTTGATGATTCCACGAGCGTCGAGCAGCGAGAGACATCGCCGGAAGTCCTGCAGCAGAGTACAACGTGCCCACCAGAAGCCAGGCCGGGAAGTGATCCGATCGCCTCAACGGGATCGGTCGCGTGCACGGGGCAGGATCGAACCGGGAGATGGACGTCGGCCGACGAATCCGACTCGCTGACTTGAAGCAATGCATCGGCGATTGTCGACGCCGATGCCATGAGTTCCTCGATGTTCACCACGCGATCCGGATCCTCGATCCGGTCCATGTAACTGGCGGCCTGCTCGGCAACCTCCGCCATGTCGTCGACGACGACGCTCCACCCCTCTCCCATCCTGTCCAGGAGCGTGTGCATCGACCCGACTCCATCGATTGGATCGATCGCATTCCGGTGGAGCAGGTCGAGTCGTTCAACCCTCCGATCGGACCCCATCGTGTCAAGATCGATGGCTCGGATCGACTCGATGGTGTCTTCGTTCATGTCGATTCGAGCTGGCAGACCTGACAGTGGAAAGACATCGATGATGTCGCCACGAACAGCAAACTCGCCGGGGTCTGAAATGGAGATGACACGTGCATGCCCCGCATCGATGAACCATGAGACAAGCAACGACCTGTCAACGGTGTCACCGGGACGAAGGACACGCCACCTTGCTTCCAGCTCCTCCTCCAGCGGGAGCCGCTGCATCAGGGCATGTATGGGCGCAACAACGACCTTCCTGGACCCGCCTGCCCTTGAGACTTCGGTGGATGCGATCATCCTGTCAATGAGCAGGTCGGGTCGAACGCCACCCTCACCTGGAAGGGTCTCGATCGCAGGAAAGCGGATCGCCTCGATTCCCATGCCCCCGAGCACCTCGACCGCCTCCTCGGCTTCATCAAGGTGAGCCGTGATCAGCAGGTGAGAAGCGTCACGCAGTTCATGCAATGCAGCAAGAACAACGTGTGTACTGCATCCGGCACGGCCCGCTGCGCGCACCGTCCCCCCGCGATCCATCGTGTTCACCAGGTCGACGATGATCGGATCCTGCTCGATCAACTCGAGCCAACCAGCCTCTGAGGCACATCGGCTCATGGTTCCTCGCGACCGACTTCGGGAGTGGCTCATGGGCGCAGCAACAGGCCGGATTCAACCAGTCGCGCCGCTGTCACCGGGCCGATGCCCGGGACCTGGTCCAGTTGGTCCACCAGGGAGCACCCGCCGCAGGCGGATCGCGCCTCCATGATAGCGCGTGAACGGCTCCTGCCAATCCCTGGAAGCAGGCGAAGTTCAGAACCCGTGGCTGTTGCAAGATCGACCTGCCAGGGATGCCCCTGGCCGGACAACGTTCCAGGCCATGGACTGCGGGAAGAGCCCAGTACGAGCGTACAAGCCGCCACGACAGGCAAGGACCATGCCATGAACCCTTCTATGCAATCCTTCAATTCGATGATGGATCTTCCTTCCGCGGGAGGGTCAATGGTCCAATGGGCGCCATGAGTCGCTTCCGCAATGCCAGCAACTTCTTGAAGACTGGCCTGGGAGACCCCTTCGGATCGATCAGTCCACTCGAAGCCAGGGACGTGCCTTCGTGATCGTACAGGTCCGTCCACTGCACGGATTCCACGTACGGCCTGGACAGGGCCAGCGGCAGCAGGCGAGATGCCCAGGATGCCTGCTGCTCCGGGGACCATGGTTTCATCCACCACCCACCTCCTGGCCCCAGCGGCTCACCTGGAACGCCGACGTTCGTCAGGACAAGGGGACGCTCGAGAAGGAAGAACCGATCAAGGAGACGAGCGATCTGCATGAAATCCCGAGTTGCCATTCCGGCATGATCGCCTCCACAGAGAAGCCTGAGTCCGATCGCGTCCAGCCTGATGCCTTCCTGGATCAACTGCTCGATGTAGATGAATGGTGACAACGCCTTCTCATTCCGGAAGAGAAATTCGCCATATGGCTGGCTGAGTTCAATCATGACTCGTCGTCCCCGGCGACCCTGGCGGACAAGGACTGCCAGGGACCGTTCCATGTCCACCATCTGCTTTCGAGACAGTTGCATCACGCTGTTCGTGTTCACGCCGGACGTCGTGCAGTACATGCCGACCACGTCACCATATCGGTGAAGGACCTGTTCGACGTGGTCATAGGCCAAATCGCCGATCTGATCGGGAGAGATCTTCTTCTCGGCAAACCACCCTGGCAGTCCACCGGGATTGAGATCGACCAGCGGCCCCGCGAGCACCTTCGTCCCCGTGTCCTGAGCCCATGCCATCCAGGCATCTATTTCGCTCCAGTCATACTTCCCGGGCGAGGGCTGCAGTCGCCCCCAACTCATTGGAATCGTGATGAGATCGAAGTGCGTGTCGACAAGTTCCTTCAACGCGCCCCCCTGCTGCCCCGGGTGAACCCGTGAACCAAGAGATGTCCTTGAAGCCGGGCGAACAGCAAAGCGACGATGCAGGAGGATTTCAGCATGCGCCATGGCCAGGCGTTCGGATGCCTCGATGCCCTTGTTCAATGCAGACATGGCCTCTTCATCGGCGACGATCGGATTCCGTGTCACGAGCGCCTTTGTCAGGTGTTGGCGGGCTGATTCCCAGAGCTGCATCGCAGGATGGTCATCGCTGAGATCAAGCATCTGCCATTCCTCGCTCTTTGCAAGAAAGATGGCGATCCTGTGACGAGCCAGTTCGACCATCAGTCGATAGGGCTCCTTCCGGTCGGGAAGCAGGCAGGTCTGGAGTGACAATTTCCCTGATGGCCCGGTATCAAAGAGCAACCCGAGTCCAACTGCCCGGTTCCCCGACCGAGTACATTCGATCTGCCCATCAACCAACTGAACGGTTCCGGGGACGACCAGGTCCTCCTGGTCGAAGAGCATGACATGCTCCAGCGAGAACTCTGGGCCTGGACCGCTGGTACCATGAACGGCAAATCGAAGCATTGGATCCCACGCTGGAGAAAGTGACTATGAAGTAGCGGACATTGTGACGGCCGAAGCGTGAATCGCAAGGCCGGAGCCAGGTGGATATACTGACCGCACTTCAAGGAGGCCCCACCATGACCACGACACACGAAGCAGTCCACACAACCGACCTGCCGCTGCCAGGCAGAAGGCAAGGCAAGGTCAGGGACATCTACCAGGTCCCCTCCAGCGAAACTTCGGGCCCTTCAGTGCTCATCATCGCATCAGACCGGGTCAGTGCCTATGACGTGGTCATGCCGAATCCGATACCAGGCAAGGGCCAGGAACTGACCCGCATCAGTACAGAGTGGTTTCGACTGGTTCGAGAACAGGACATCATCAAGGATCACCTCCTGAGCACGGATCCCACCGATGTCCCCGGCCTTGACGAGTGCCATCATCCACAACTTGAGGGCCGGATGATGCTTGGGCGAGCTGCAGAAGTAATCCCTGTTGAATTCGTCGTGCGTGGCTACATCACGGGTTCTGGATGGGTCGAGTACCAGCAGAACGGCAAGGTCTGCGGCATCACACTTCCAGAAAATCTCAAGCAGTGTGATCGATTGGAAGAGCCGATCTTCACACCTGCCACGAAAGCCGTGGAAGGCCATGATGAGAACATCGATTTCGACACGGCATGTGGCATTGCCGGCGCTGAAGTCATGGAGCATCTTCGTGACGTGGCCGTCAGGATCTACTCCTGGGGAAGAGAGTATTCGGCAGAACGAGGAATCCTGCTGGCTGATACCAAGTTCGAATTCGGCTGGGCCCTTGATGACGATGGGAACCGAACAGACGAACTCATTCTCATTGACGAGATCCTGACTCCCGACAGTTCAAGGTTCTGGCCTGCAGAGGACTACGAGCCCGGCAGAGACCAGGACAGTTTCGACAAGCAGTACGTCAGGAATTACCTGACGACCCTCGTGGAAGCAGGGCAATGGGACAAGACCCCTCCTGGGCCGGTCCTCCCTGATGAAATCGTGGTGAACACGCTGGCACGATACAGGGAAGCATCGGCTCGGCTCTTCAGCTGATCCCATTCTGCACGGCCGAATCAACCGTATTCCGGAGCAGCATGGCGACCGTCATCGGGCCCACTCCCCCGGGCACCGGGGAAAGCCACCCGGCAACCTGGCTGACGGAATCGAACTCGACATCACCCGTGGTGTGGGTCTTGCCGGTTTCCGGATCAAGGACCCTGTTGATTCCGACATCAATCACGGTGGCCCCCGGCTTGATCATGTCACCTGTCAGAAGCCCGGGGACACCCGCAGCCGTCACGACAACATCTGCATCACGTGTCAGTGATGCAAGATCCACTGTATGAATATTCGTCGAGATGACCGTGGCTTCGGCCTGCATGAGCAGCACGGCAACCGGCCTGCCGACGATGCGGGACGCCCCGACACAGACGACACGCTTCCCCTGGAGGATGCAACCCGTAGACTCGATCATCTTGATTGTCGCCAATGCAGTACATGGCACGAGACTCCTCCGGCCGTAGATCACATTGCCGATGTTTGCGGGATTGACTCCTTCCACATCCTTGGAAGGACTGATGCCCGACTGCACGGCCTCGGCATCGATCCCCGGCGGCAGGGGGAGATGCACCATGATGGCGTGGACATCCGGATCGGCATTCAGCCTGGAGACTGTTTCATGAACAACGGACTCCTCTACGTCTGCTGGCAGTTCATGAAGTTCGTATTCAATCCCCAGCTGCTCACAGGAACGGGCCTGGCTTGCCGCATAGACGCTCCCTGCCGCGTTCCCATCGACGATGACCGCATCAAGCCTGACCTTCGAGCCTTCCTGGTGGATGAGCTTGATGCGATCGGCAAGCTTCCCACGAACGGCTTCGGCCAGTTCCAGTCCATCTATGATTCGAGCTGTGTCCGTCGCACTCATGTGGGAATGATAGCGGGGTGCCGCTGTGACGATCGGGAGGTGGATGAACTACAATCCCGTCTTCATGAGTGGAACGTTGAACATGCTCGTTGTCGATGTTGGAAACAGCCGTACCCAGGTGGGCCTGGTGCTCGGTGGCAACGTGGAAGAAACCGCCAGCCTCGGAAATGATGATGCAGCCGGGATCGTGGATCGCATCCTCACCTGGTGGAAAACGCTGACGACCGATGACACACGAGCCATACTCATGGCCTCGGTGAACGACTCCCTCGCTGATCGACTTGCCTCCATGCTCAATGACCAGTTGTCCGAGGAGGTCTACCGTGTCGGTGATGATCTCCCCGTACCCATCGCCGAAGACCTGGATCCCGAGACGATCACGGGCGTTGACCGCCTGTTGAACGCCGCCGCTGCCTTCGATACCGTCAAGCAGGCCTGTGTCGTCGTCGATGCAGGCACGGCAGTCACGATTGATTTCATCGATGGAGGCGGCACCTTCCATGGTGGAGCGATCGCACCTGGAGCACGAATGCAACTCCGCGCCCTTCACGACTTCACGGAAGCACTTCCAGAGGTCGAGTTTACGACCCCGGCGCAGGGCGAGTATGGAAAGTCGACATCGGAAGCGATGCTCCAAGGTGTCTACCACGGCATACGAGGGCTCGTCAGGCGCCTTGTCGAACAGTACGCGGAAGCCTATGGAGCCTTCCCGATGGTCGTCGTGACCGGCGGCGACGCGGAGATGCTCTTCGGCGAGGATGAACTTGTCGATCGCATCGTTCCACACCTCACCCTTCTTGGCATCGTGGCCACGGCGAGACATGTACTAGCCTCAGAGCCGGGCCACCAGGAATGATGTCCGGCAAAGGCCATCGGTGATGCTCGACTGTACCGTTACGGCAATGACTTCACAGAACCCGGGAGCAGTCTGCATCCTGCAACTTGCCGGGGACGTGGACTCCGGACTGAAGGCACTCTGCGGCGAGGACGATTGGCCGATGGGCTGCGTTCGTCTACGCGAGCTGGGTGACATCGATCAGTGCCTGGTAACACGACTCTCCGAGAACGTGGCGCAGGTCATGCCACATGGAGGACTGCGAACACGCCGTCGATTCCTCGACTGGATGCATGCACTCGGAATTCGAGTTGATCATCGAATCCCCGAGCCTCAACTGCTCTATCCGGAAGCAGGTGATGAAGTCGAGGCGAGAATGCTCCGTATCCTGGCAACGGCGTCCTCGCCGCTTGCGATCGATCTCCTGGCAATGCAGTCGACAATCTGGAAGAACACTCCCCTCCTGACTGCCGCTGACATCGATCGGTCCGCACGGCTCAGGCACCTCCTGGAACCTCCCATGGTCGTCGTGGTCGGGGAACCGAATATCGGCAAGAGCTCGATCCTCAATGCCCTGGCAGGTCGAAAACGTGTCATCGTCCATGACGAGCCGGGAACGACACGTGACTGGATTGCCTGCGACATCAACTGCAAGGGACTGATAGTCCGGTGGCATGACACGCCCGGGAAACGCCGAACCGACGACCCGATCGAATCCGAAGCCATCATGCTCTCACGCCACCTGGTTGAACGAGCCGACCTGCTCATTGCAATGGCTGATGCCTCCTCGGGATGGCCCGAGGTCGGCCGAACACCATGCCTGAGCATCGGCCTGAAGGCGGATGTAGCCAGGAGGAAAGATGCCGACATGAATGTCAGCATTCATGACCCGGAGAGCCTGGCGGCGCTGGTCCTGCTCATCCGAAGGAGCCTGGTGCCGGATGCAGACCTGTCCAGCGAGCGGCCATGGCTCTTCGACCCCGCTCTTGCCCAAGACCTGCCCACCGCCTCCTGAGGCGATACAATCTCCGTCCCGACCCTGCGCGCGTAGCTCAACTGGATAGAGCATCGGCCTTCGAAGCCGAGGGTTGGGGGTTCGAGTCCCTCCGCGCGTGTTCCAAGGAACCATGCCCATGGCCAGCCCGCCCCCCAGCGAGATCACGGTCGTAGGTGCTGGCGGCATCGGCTGTTCACTCGCCCATGCCCTGGCAACTGGAGGCATGGATGTGCGCGTTGTCGACATCAATGAACGCAAGATTCGCTGGGGCGAGGAGAACGGCATCCATGTGGATGATCGCCCCCCGGCGAGAGTCCACATGGAATCATTCGAATCCTGGACTCCGGCCGGCGGAGGAATCATCCTCCTGTGCACGAAGTGCTTCGACAATGAAGTTGTTCTTCAAAGGATCGGGACGGATTCGCACATCATCCCGGTGCAGAATGGGTTCGACATGACCTTGGCTGAACGTTGCAGATTCGAGGGCATCGCCTCCTATGTCTCGGAATGCATTGCCGACAAGACACATGTCCACATCACCCGCCCCGGAGACCTGCACATCGGACCCTCTGGATCTGGTTCGAACCCACCTCCCCCGCCAGGCTACCAACTGGTGGTTGACCTTCTTGAACTCCATGGAGCATTCACTGTTCGTCGTGTGCAGAGCATATTGCCCTTCAAGTACACGAAGCTCATGTACAACGCCGCCATCGGTCCCCTTGCCGCCGTCAGTGGCTGTGACAACAGCCAATTGCTGACGATTCCTCGCGCACGGAAACTCTTCTTCCGGTTCCTCCGGGAAAATCACGCCATCCTGGCACATGCCCAGGTGCCATTGGGAACGATCGGACCATTTCATCCCGATACCGTGAACAGGATCCTCCGGATACCCCTGCTTGCACGTGTGATGGCCGGCTCCTTCGCACGGAGCCTCAGGAACACCTACTGCTCGATGTCGGGCGATATCGAGAAGGGGCGTACGGAGATAGAGAACTTCAATGGGCACCTGGTAACACTCGCATCGACCCTGCCTTGCGACCTGAATCGTCGATCCTGTGCACTGGTGACGAGAATGCAATCAGATCGTGACACCCCTTCCCTTGCCCGCCTCGATGAACTGGTGGCCTGATGCCAATGCATGCCGCTGAGAACAACCTGGTTCTTGTCACAGGTGGCGGTGGCTTCATCGGGTCTCATCTCGTAGAGCAGCTCCTTGGGATGGGTCGCAAGGTCCGGATACTAGAACGACCAGGAACTCCACTGGACCACCTGCCCCTGGATTCCGTGGATCTCGCCATGGCTGATATCCGGGACCCCGGTGCGATCGCCAAAGCAGCGATGGGCTGCGATCAAGCTGTTCACCTTGCAGCCAATCCAAATCTCTGGGCACGAAACTCCAGCGAGTTCGAGGAGGTCAATCACCAGGGAACCCGAAATGTACTTCAATGCTGTCGTTCCGCGGGTGTACAGCGCGTCGTCTACGTGTCGACTGAATCAATCCTCTCCCCCCCGGGTGGGCGGGACACGATCACCGAGGAGACCGTCACCACGCTGGATGACATGATCGGCCCGTACTGCAGGAGCAAGTGGCTTGCCGAACAGGCTGCCATGGATGCTGCCGGCTCCGGACAGGATGTCGTCATCGTCCGGCCCAGCATTCCCGTAGGACCCGGCGACCGATGGATGGGGCCACTGACACGGATGATGAGGGATTTCTGCAACGGTCGGATCAAGGGGCATCTCGCTGGTGATCTGAACATGATTGATGTTCGTGATGTCGCGGGGGGCATCTGCAAGGCACTTGACCACGGGGACCCGGGACGGCCATACCTGCTCGTCAACGAGAATTGGACCGTACTTGAGCTTCTGCAGTTCCTTGGCGAACACATCGGACGGGCGGCTCCCCGTTGGCGAGTTCCCTATGCACTGGCCCTGGCATTCGCCTCCCTGGAGGAATTCGCCTGCCGTCATGTCCTCAAGCGGCGGGAACCCATGGCGACCGTAACCGGTGTCAGGCTGACACAGCGACCATTTCGGTTCGATGGACGGCACTCGGTCCAGGCCCTGGACCTCGAACCGATGCGGGATTGCCGGGAGTCCATCATCGAGATGCTTCAATGGTGCAGTTCCCAGCCAGGAATGGGATTTGATGGCACAAACCCCGTTCACGCCTCCAGGCAACCGCCTGCCTGATCCCACCGGGTTGCCACGAGGACATGTTGGTGGCATGATCCCCACTCTTCACGACTGGAATACCATGCACCTGTTCCAAAGGAGCCTTCAGCCATGGGCTTGATGGAAGGCAAAACCGGATTGATCGTCGGCATCGCGAACGAGCGAAGTTATGCATACTTCATCGCTGAATCTCTTCTGCGAGAAGGAGCGACCTGCCTCTTTACCCACCTCCCCGGTGAGAAGATGGAACGACGCGTTCGAAAGGCCTGCGAGTCACTGGGCGTTGATGATCCATGGCTTCAGCCGCTCAATGCCGCCTCTGATGAAGAACTCGATGCGGTCTTCAAGCAGATTGAAACCGACCATGGGAAACTGGATTTCCTTGTCCATTCGATCGCCTTTGCAGACAAGGACTGGCTGAAGGAAGGCGCGTTCACACATACGCCGAGGGAAGTCTTCAGGGATGCCGTCGACATCAGTGCATATACCTATGCCGCCATGGCAGACCGCGCCGTACCACTGATGAAGGACGGGGGCTCGATGATTGCGATCTCCTACTATGGCGCAGAGAAGGCGGCGCCGGGCTACAACGTCATGGGCGTAGCCAAGTCGGCCCTGGAATCGACCACTCGCTACCTCGCGTTGGAGCTGGGGCAGAACGAAATCAGGTGCAACGCCATTTCGGGTGGTCCATTCAGAACGATGTCCGCCATGGCCGTCGGAGGCTTCGGAGAAATCATGGATGTCGTGGCAGAACGAGCTCCACTCCGTCGAAACGTCGAAGGACGAGAAGTCGGGGATGCCGCCGTCTTTCTGCTCAGCAACCTGTCCAGCGGCGTAACAGGGCAGGTGCTCTACGTCGACTGTGGATTCTCCAGCATCGTGATGTGACAACCGGCAATGACAAGAAACAGGCCCCGGTCCATGCTGGACCAGGGCCATGCTTGTGTGATTGAATACGACTCTCGCCGGGGATCTCAGGCTGCCTGGTATCCATCGCAAGTCGAGTTGGCCGCGACCTGGAGATTGATGTCAGCCATTGCCGGCAGTCCACACTCCTGCGTGTACCCATCAGGAGCCTCTCCATTGACACGAATCTGTGTCAGGGAATCATCCTGGTGATGTTCGCCGAAGTGTGCACAACATCCACACTGACCTTGTTCGAAGCGGATCATGTTGATCTCCTTTACTGACGGACTACGTGGGCCCCACCGGGAACCCTGACGAGGAACGGGGCGATGGACAGAGCCAGTCGCCCAGTCCCCCATCGACATGATTATGATCCAGGTCCAGCAGGAAACCATTGAGAACCAGGCTCATTTGGCAATCGAGAACGAGTCTCGTTCACATCAGTACCCTCAAGGCAGCAGGTACCATGACCTCCATGACAACAGACAGCCTTCGTATCGCCCTCATCAGCGACGTCTTCCATGGACATGACGGGGAAGATCGTCTTCGTTCCAGGCTTGAGGAATCCCGGAATGCAGGAGCCTCCCTTGCAGTCCTGCCTGAACTTGGCGTACTTCCATGGGTACCCGCTACGCAGGAACGTCGTGATGAAGATGCCGAGGAACCAGGGGGAACACTGCAGGCGATGCAGTCACGCCTGGCAGCCGACACCGGAATCGGGCTGCTCGGCGGCGCGATTGTCCGTGACGAGTCAGGACGTCGTTTCAACACGTGCATCCTGTTCGATGACATGGGCAACCAGTTGCATTCCTACAGGAAGGTCCATATCCCTGATGAACCGGGATTCCACGAGATCGACCACTACGAACCGGGAGATGAACCCCCCACGCCCATCGATGCCTTCGGCTGGAAACTGGGGATCCAGATCTGCAGCGATGTCAACCGACCGACCGGAACGCACCTGCTGTCAGCCCGTGGATGCCAGTGCGTCATTGCACCTCGCTCGACGGAAGAAGCGACCTGGTGGAAATGGCGACCAGTCTTCATCGCCAATGCACTGACCACCTGCACGTACGTCCTGTCGGTCAACCGTCCTGCCGAGGAACAAGGCGTCAAGATAGGCGGGCCATCCATCGCCGTTGCTCCAACGGGGGAAGTCCTCCTCGAGACAACCGATCCGGTCGGCATCGTGGACCTTCATCGAGACCTGCTCGACCAGGCGAGAAAGGACTACCCGGGGTACCTGGCCGTCCCCAGCAGCATGTATGCACGAGGCTGGGCGACCATCCCACCCCGCCAGGCACATGAATCGCCATGAGAACCTGAACTGCGAAGCAATGATTGGTGTGGTACAACCGTTCTCCAGACCACAGGAGACGAACCATGACCGAACTTCAAACCATCAATCAGCGGCTTGAGAACCTCGAAACAAGGCTCAGGAAGCGTGACACCCAACTGCGACACCATCGCATCATTCTTGCCGGCATTGCCCTGGCAACACCGCTGCTGCTGCTCTCAGGTGCAGGGGACATCCGCTTCGAGACCATCCAGCTTTCGCGGCTTGAGATCGTCGACGATGAAGGCAATGTAGCGATGGCCCTGTCCACGGGAGATACGGGAGGCCAATTCGATATCTGGAACTCCAGCAGCCGGAATGTCATACGACTCTCCTCGAACGAACATGGAGGCGACCTGGCAATCTGGAATACGGAGGGCAAGAGTGTTGCTGGAGCATGGGCCACCTCCAACGGAGGTGCGATTGCAACATGGAATGGAGATGGGCAGAAGGCCGCACGCATGGAAGGTGCGGATGACCATGGAATCCTGAGTCTCTTCGGCACATCCCCTGAGCCAATGCTTCAACTTCGTGGCGAACCCGATGGTGGTCGAGTCGTTCTCCTTGATGCAAATGGAAATGACGGCTTCCTTGTCGAGCCATCATCCGGCGGCATGTCCATGTCGCTCTTCCCGAACGAGGGCACGGATCGACTGACAATGATGGCTGATGACAATGGCAGCCACATCGTCCTCTCGTCGCTGGATGGAGGCGTGTACATCAAGTCCGATGCGGTCGAATCCACACCCGGGATGGTCATTCTCAACAGCAACGGACACACCGCGGTACGAGCAGGTCTTCGCCCGGAAGGAGGAGGACAACTGCAGGTTCGATCCGCCAATGGAGAAACCGTCGGCATGCTCCGGAGTGATCAGTCGGGAAATGGGCGGTTGGACCTCGGCAGCAATGAAGGCAAGATGATGATCACCATGCAGATCCGCCCGGAGCAGGGGCCGACCCTTGCATTGATTTCACCCTGGGGCAAGTCCATGTGTGTTCTCGCTGGAACCGAGGAAGGCGGCGTCATGAACTTGATGAATCGAAATGGTGTTCCGGTTGTCACCTCGGGTATCGCCGGGAACCGTCGAGGCGGAAGCATGACGATCCAGAATGAACGAGGCATGACCGTGGTCAGCGCCGGGAGCGATGGAAAATCCTCGGGCCAACTTCGACTCCATGCAGCAGATGGAAAGACACGCGAGGTCCTGCCTTCCGGGAAGTGACTCCATCGGCCCACCCAGGCCGCAGAGTCCCTACAACCCCAACCACCAGGCCCCGCGAACGTACTTTTTGCCTTGCCGGGGGGGGTGCTCGGCTCCATTCTTCAACCATGGGCTTCTTGCCCCTTGGGAGGAGAATCATGATGCGCAGCAACAGACACGGATATCGGCTTGTAGGCCATGAGGATCCTGAATCGGCAGCCGCCTGGAATCGAATGGCCGCACGGAGTTGCATCTCGGAAGAGAACCTGTCCGCGGCACGAATCCAGCTTGGGACGGTCGACCCCCGATGGAAGCTGGCTCAACTTGCCTACGACTCGCTCAAGCGAGGCCCCATCTCACCAGAGCAACGCGAGGGGCTCGTGATGACAGCAGGAACCCTTGGGCTTCGCCCCTTCGATGCATCCTTGATCATCGCCATCGCCCAGGATCATGCAAGGACGGGGCGATCTCTTGCAGAAGCTGCACCGACACTGCGGCTCGTACACCCGGTACCCCAGGGCCGCAACTGGTGGACATCAGGACGATGCTGGTCGATCACCATCGTCGGCAGCCTTCTTGTTGCCCTTGTGCTGATTGCACTGGCCTGACTCGATCCGGGACGTTTCACTGGAAATCAGTTGATCGAGATGCGACCATCTTCATCTCGAACTGCACTGCCAAGTTCGATCAGTGCCTCCAATGCGGCATCCTGCTCGGCTTCCTTCTTGCTTGAACCCCAGCTGGGCGGAAAGGATCGGCCGTTGAACTCGACACAGACCTCGAAGCACTTTGCATGATCCGGTCCCTGTTCATCAAGCACGGTATAGATCGGTGCATGTCCACACTCCTGCTGTGCCAATTGCTGGAGAACCGACTTGAAATTCTGGTGATGGCCTGATTCCTCCGCCTGGTGCACCATCTGCCGCATCTCGCGCAGTATGAGCTCGCGAGCAGGTTCCAAACCACCGTCAATGTAGATCGCACCGATCAGGGACTCGTAGACCGCTGCTCCGATCGAGGGTGGCAGGGACGATCGAGATGCCATCCCCTTGCCCAGCTCAAGCAATTCTGCAAGTGACAACTGCTCGGCAACCTTGGCACAGCTTTTTCGACTTACGACCGTTGACTTGATCTTCGTCATTTCTCCTTCCAGCAAATTACCGAACGTGGAGAAGATGTAGTCACAGATCACCATCCCGAGGATGGCATCTCCGAGGAACTCGAGACGCTCGTTGCTCAGGACCCGCTCTTCCGTTGCAGATGCATGGATCAACGACTTGGCCAGCAGTTCACGGTCGGTGAACCTGTATCCAAGGATCTCTTCGGCCTTTTCAAGACGATCACTGTCCATGCCCGCTCCCTGCCATTGCGGACCAGGTTGATCCGCTGGCTGGCACACTGTTCCAGAGCGTGGATTGATCAGTCCCGCTGCCGATGACCCGGAATTCCGGTGCCGGCAACCGACTGGCAAACCCTCGCAACAACGCAACTCCCAACACCCCGATCATACCCTCATGCAAGGCCCATGCCGGTATCAACTGGCATCCTGGCGTGTTTCTTGTATGATTTCCCGCTTCCCGACCGTGTCCAACAGGGGACGCAGGACCGGGTGTTGAGGATCTTCGATCATGGCCATGCACTACCCAAAGCGAAGCAGCAACCGGAAACGCGTCCGGCAGTTCGGGTTCCGCGCCAGGATGAAGACCAGGCTTGGTCGCAAGATGATCAATCGCAAGCGGAAAATGAAGCGACGGGTCACCCCGAGCTGAACCACTCCGCATCGGTCAACCAAGAACTGAAACCAGTCGATCGACCGTCGTATCTGTCGGTTCCTCCACGGCCCTGAACGCCATGTCGCACAATGCGCGATAGACAGGATCACGGTCGGCAAGCACCGTTTCGATCTCCTCGATGACACCATTCCCCGTCAAGGACGGGCGATCACCCTCCCGACCTGTCAATCTCTGGACAAGCAACTGCTCCGTCGCCTCGAGGTAGATGACCACGAGTCGACCAGCCTCCTGCGCTCCGCGGATCGCCTCCCCGACCCCGGGGATGACCGGCATACCGCCCCCCATCGCTATGACCTGGGCCTCCCCTTGAACCAGGTCCAGGGCAACCTCCAGTTCCACCTTCCTCCAGGCGGCTTCCCCATGAATTCGCCAGGCTTCCTGGACGGTCTGTTCCTGGAACATGGCAAGGACACGCTCATCCGTTTCAACGAAATCCATGTCCAGGCGAGCTGCAAGTACAGGACCGATTGACGACTTGCCTGCCCCCCGAGCTCCAATGAGTGCCAGGTTCGCCGCTGGAGGTTGACTGGAAGCAGGCTCACTCATGGCTGCCGCGATGACCGATCAGGTGCAGGCCGACACGATCGACGGAAATGCCCATCCGGGCTTCGATCTGATCAAGGATCTTCGAGTCCATGACGGAGAACAATGCTTCGGCAAGATCATCCGGCACATCGTGTATTTCGCCAAGGTCATCGAGTCGAAGGTGGAGATGGTCCGTGGTGTCCGCGTCGTATCGGTCAGCTGCCCCGGGAATCGGAAGACGGCGTGCAAGCCCCAGCCGACAGAAGAGAGCGAGCGTGTTGTACATCGTGGCCGTACTGACATGGCAGCCCCCATCCAGCACCAGCGACTGAAGTTCATCAGCCGTCGGGTGGGAGCGGGTCCCGATGAGACACTCGTATACGGCCTTTCGGCGGCCTGTATACCGGACCCCGTGTTCCTCGAATATCCGCTTGGCTTCTGCCTGCTGCATGGTCGATTCATAGTATTCCCAAGGACTCCAGGCGTGGAGTCCAAAGAAGTCGGAAATTGACCTTTCACCTCGATAGCACACCAATCATGCTCCAGGCCCTCATCGCTTTCATCCAGGAACAGGTAACCGGCCTCACCACGACCTTGGATGTGGGTTCATGGAAGGCCCTCGTGCTGGGTCTCGTCGAGGGAATTACCGAGTTCATTCCAATCAGTTCAACCGGGCACCTGGTCCTTGCTGAATCCATGCTCGGACTCGACACCCCCCCGGATCTGAAGCACGCAACGGACACCTTCATCATTGTCATACAGGGTGGAGCGATCCTGGCCGTCCTCGGCCTCTACTGGCCCACCATCGTGCGCATGTCAAGGGGACTCATGGGACATGACCGCGATGGACTTCGCCTGTTCCTGAACATCTGCATCGCCTTCGTGCCCGCAGCAGTCGTCGGTCTCCTTGTTCATGGGTGGATCGACCGGTACCTGATGGATGATCTGCCGGTCATCATCTTCCTTGCACTCGGCGGTCTCCTGATGGTCTTCGTCGGTCGCGGAAACATCTTCCAACGTACCGACGGGCCTGATTCACTCTCGGCACTCCGGCCTCGGCATGCTCTTGTCATCGGCTTCTCCCAATGCTTCGCAATGCTGCCCGGCATGAGTCGTTCAATGGTCACGATCGTCGGCGGAATGTTCGTCGGACTTTCACCTGCACGTTCTGCAGAGTTCTCGTTTCTCCTGGGACTCCCGACCCTGGTCGCTGCATGTCTCTACCGTCTTGTTGTTGATTCCAACGACAAAGGCCACATGGACAAGATGGACATGTTAGAACACATGGGTGCAGTCCCGGTGATCCTTGGTTTCATTACTGCAACCCTGACGTCCGCCATTGCCATCAAGTGGCTGGTTGCCTACTTGAAACGCCACGGACTTGCTGCATTCGGCTGGTACCGGATCGGCTTTGCAATCCTGATGGCACTTGTCCTGTTGACCTAGGGCCGCTTCTCGACCAGCAGCGCATCAGCCTCCAGGCGGTTGGCAACGGACGTTCCATTTGAAACCAGGCCTTTGGCTGAGAGTTCCAACATGACCCAGCCCGAATCAACATGCCTGGCTGCAGTCCATGTGCTCTTCCCATCGAAAACGAAGCCACAGACCTCGGTCCAGTCTTCGCGGTAAGTCCTGGAGCCGGTCCCATTCTCCCACTTCAGGGAGTAGGTCAAGGGCATGTCGGGGTCGTACGAACTGACTCGGACCGTCCAGGAGCACGTAACGTTCCCGTCCTGGACAACGATTGCCTGGGCGCTTACGGGCCTGGGCCACAAGGTTCCCCCAAGTGCCCACGCGAGCAGGACCGCCATGACGAAGAAGAGCATGAGGCGGATGATCAGGCTGCGGACTCCAAGTGCCAGCTGTCCCATCCCCACAGGCTACAGGATCACGCTTCCAGCGCAGCCAGCAGTGTCGGTTCATCCCAGATTTCTATGCCGAGCTGGCGTGCCTTCTGAAGCTTTGAGCCGGCCTCGGCTCCAGCAACCAGCAGATCGGTCTTCTTCGAGACGGAACTGGTGACCTTGGCCCCGAGCGATTCGAGCCGCTTGGTCATCTCGCCCCTTGAACCTGACTCGAGCGATCCCGTCAGCACGATGACCTTGCCCGACACAGGACTTTCGATGCCACCGCCTGACTCGTAGAGATCACTGGTAAGACGGACCCCGGCGGAACCAAGACGCCTGACAAGGTCAAGACCCTGCTGGCCATGCAGTGCATCGTGAAGGATGCCTGCCGTCACGTTGCCGAAGTCCGGAAGTGACTCAAGTTCCTCAATCGAGGCCGCTGTGATGGAATCCATGTCGGGGTAGTGTGCTGCAAGCGTCCTGGCGGCAGCACGACCGACCTGGCGGATCCCCACCGCCGCAAGCACTCGTGCCAGGCCTCGGTCGCGTGACTCCGCGACAGCCCCCACCAGCGATTCGGCCGACTTCTGCGCAAGCCCCTCCAGTGGAAGGAGGTCGTCGACCGTCAATTCGTACAGGTCGGCGAAGTGGGACACCAGCCCGGTGTCCACGAGCTGGTTGACGAGTTTTTCGCCCAGGCCATCAATGTCCATCTGGTCCCTGCCTGCAAACCAGGCAACACGCTCTCGGAGTTGCGCAGGGCATTCCGGATTGATGCAGTAGAGTTTCGGGCCCTCCTGCTCAACGACTCCATCGCAGGCTGGACACCTGGACGGCGCTTCGATCGGGCGGGCGTTCTTCTTCCGTGATTCGATCCGGACCGCGGTGACCTGTGGAATGATCTCCCCTGCCTTCTCGACGACGACACGATCACCCACACGTATGTCCTTCCTGTGGATTTCCTCGATGTTGTGGAGCGTGGCATGCTGCACCGTACTTCCAGCGAGATCGATTGGTTCCATGGTCGCCCTGGGCGTCAAGGTGCCACCTTTGCCTACCTGCCATGCAACCTCGAGCAGGACAGTTTCGCCCTGGTCGGCCGGATACTTGAATGCCACGCACCACCTGGGGGACTTGCTCGTGGCACCAAGCCGTTCCTGGCTGTCGAAGGAATCGACACGGATCACCATGCCATCGACGCCATACCCCAAATCGCTTCGCCTTGGCCCGAAGCTCTCAATGACATCGATCAGCGAACTGGAGTCCTGCACGAGGGACATCTCGGTCGACACCGGGATTCCCCAACCGCGAAGCTTCTGCATGAATCGACTGTAGGACCCGTCCCCGTCCCATCCAGCCAGTTCACCTCGGCCATGGGCAACGAAGCAGAGCGACCGCTCGGCCACGATGGCAGGATCAAGACTCTTGAGTGTCCCGGCCGTGACGTTCCGGGCATTGGCGTAGAGGGATTCCCCCGCTTCCTCACGCTGTTCATTCAGGGCCTGGAACACGGTGTTCGTCATGTAGATCTCACCACGGACCTCGAGCACCTCCGGCCAATCGCCCCCGGCAAGTCGCAGTGGAATGCCACGTATCGAACGCACCTGCTCAAGTACGACATCTCCTCGCCGGCCATCTCCCCTCGTCATGGCGGAGACAAGGATTCCATCCTCGTATCGAATTGAAATGGCAACGCCATCAACCTTTGGATCACATGCAAGCACCGGGCCCTCATCGCCTTCGCCCAGGTCCAGTCCCCTGTGAACCCGCTCCAGCCAGGCGGATATGTCCTCGGTGGAGTAGGTGTTGTCCACGGACAGCATCGGCAGGACATGTGTGCGTGTCTCGAACCCCTCGACAGGTTCCCCTCCGACCCGTCGGCTGGGAGACGAGGGGTCATGGTGCTCGGGATTGGCCTCTTCCAGCGATACCAGTTCCTGCATCAGCTCGTCATAGGAACGATCCGACATGAGGGGTTCGGCATCAACGAAGTAGGCACGATCAGCGTCGTCCAGCTGCTGGCGCAACTGCATGATCCGGATCCCGGGATCGTCCTGTGCACCGGATGTGGTCATCGAGGTCATGGTACCCCAGGCAGGTCTGGCCATGGTTCCCTGAAGGGAGCAACATGAGTGAACCGATAGGGAAAGGACGGAGCCGGGATGACCCCGAGCTTCCATGAAGAGAGCATCGACAGGTCCATGACTCGAACCATCCTCTCCATCCTGCTTCTCCTGGCGGCATCCTCCGGGTCGGCCGGGGCTTCACTCCAGGGCGAAGCTGAGCAGGCAATACGGATTCATGGCATCGACCTCGAGGACGTGGGTATCGCCGTGGTGGATCCCTCCACTGGAAGAATGCTTGTCGACATCAATGCCTCGACCGCCAGGATTCCTGCAAGCAACATGAAACTTCTCACCAGCGGGACGGCCGCGAGGCTGCTTGGCACGGAGTTCAAATACAGGACCCGGCTCATTTCAACCGGGAATGACCTCGTCGTCCTCGGATCGGGCGATCCTGCATTCGGAGACTCGCTCCTGCTGGAACGGATGACCGACGCCCACGGAAACATCATGAATATCGAGTCCTTCCTCGACCTCTGGACCAACGCAGCCATCGATGCAGGCATCAAGGAGGTCGATGAGCTCATCATCGACGACCGGATCTTCGACCGGGAGTACATCCATCCCTCCTGGCCATCGGAACAACTGGTCAACCGCTACTGCGCCGGGGTCGCCGGACTGAACTTCCATCGAAACGTCGTCCGTTTCTACCCCAGGCCAGGGCCCAGGACAGCCAACATCAACCACGTGAGTCCTGCAACCGGAACCCTGCATGTGACGAACAAGATCAAGAGCGACCGGTCACATCCTGAAAGCACCCTCGTTCGCGTCAGTCGGAAACATGGAACAAACGCCATCACGCTCTCGGGCAATGTCACGGTACCAATGCGTGTTCCCGTCGAGGTGACCGTTCATGACGCACCCGGGTTCTTCGGCTCCCTTCTTGCCGAACGCCTGGAATCACGGGGAATCAATGTCGACACGGTTCGCCTGGCAACTGGAACCGATCCGGACTTCCAGGGGCCGATCGTCGGACCGACCATCGTCACTCCTATCCAGCTGATCCTCGAGCGATGCAATCATGACAGCTACAACCTCTACGCCGAGGCCCTTCTGAAAACCATCGGGTCGAAGGTCCATGGTGCCCCGGGCAGTTATGCCAACGGCAGCAGGGCGATCCATGATGCTGTCAGGAACCAGGAAGCATCCCATGCCGTGAACCTCCAGGTAGCGGACGGGTCGGGCATGAGCCGAGAGAACAGGGTCTCGCCTGCATCCCTGGCCTACTGGCTTGCAAGCTTCCATCCTTCACGAACGAATGACACGCTGTTCATCGGATCGCTCCCGACCCCGGGCCAGGGCACATTGGAGAACAGGTTCGGCAACCGGGACCTCGGGGGGGCCACGGTGCGTGCCAAGTCGGGATATCTCAATGGCGTCTGCAGTCTCAGTGGGTACGTACTGACTGCAGACGGGCGGAGGCTCACCTTCAGCATCATTGTCAATGACAGTAACACTCCTGCACGCAAGGCGAAGAAGATGCAGGAGCACATCGTCGAACAACTGGCCCACTCACTGGCTTCCGTCGCCAGGGGATGACACCCCCTGTGCAGCAAGTGCTGTCTCAACAGCTTTTTCCAACTGTTCCATCGCACCGGGCCCGTGACCATCGACCCGGGTGACGATCCGGCCGGCCGAGTCGATGACGAAGACCGCAGGCAGCGCAGCGACGCCCCACTCCCTGGCGGTGGAATCATCCATGTCAAGCAGGATCGGCGCCTCGATGCCGTACGCCTTTCGAACCCGATGCGCTCGTTGGATGCTCGATTCCGGCGATGCAGCATCCTCTCCTTCGATCTCAAGGGTATTGACCGTGAGAAGAACGACCTTCCGCCCCTCCTCCATCCACTGCTTCACGCGATCCTGCAGAGCTGGAAGAGAACGCATGCATGGACTGCACCAACTCGCCCAGAACTCGATGAGAACCACCTGCCCCCTGAAACCCGACAGGCGTACCACCTCCCCGTCATCGCCCTCCAACTCAAGGGCGGGCGTCATTTCAAGCCCGGATCGAGCTCGGTCCGCCCGCTGTCGAAGCGCCAATGGACTGTCCAGCCGCTGGCGACCTCGACGATCAAATTGCATCGCCGCTTCCAGTTCATCCCTCGAAAGGGAGGTGTGTGTCCACGTCCAGTTCCATCGGAGTTCAACCTCCTCCGGGAGCTGGCCACCTGTGAGTACAAGCGTACCCCTGACAGGGCGACCAACGGCATCCAGTGACAACTCGAGTGTCGACGAATCACCGGTGAACAGGATTGAATCCGATCCTGATTCCACCGGAACCAGGCCGAGTGGCTCATCGTGCAGTTCTTCGAGCAGGGAGACAGGATCATCTGATCCAAGAGAGATCGCCAGGTAGGGATCGGGCAGGGACTTGAGCATGGCTCGAATCGATGCCAATGGAGAACCTGCCTGTTCCACACGGACAAAGGCATCAGGCTCCTGGTCATGTTCGACGATGACCTGTCCCGCGTCCGCGGTCAGACGCCACCCCTTGAGGCGGACAAGTCCCCGCCTGTGTCCATCAAGCACATAGACGGCAACCAGTGGATCCGTACGTTCCACGACAGCACCGATGCTCGATTCCAACACCAGGCTGGATTCCACCCGGACGGGCCCGGCATTCCTGATGGTCCTGGTGAGTTCATTGAACCCATCGGTCGCAATCATCCCGGCCTGCTGAGCGGCTACCAGTGCCGAAACGATGAGGACGGCGGCTGGAAACGGCATCACCATGCGCCATGTACGCTGCATGCAGGTCCGGTCTCCAGGGGAGGAACAACTGCCTGGGCCAAGCAGTTTTTCCGCCTCCTTCTTGAGTTCCTCGAAGAGATTCGGCGAGTAGCCCGAGTGCCTCGCAGCCACGTTGCCGTCGGCATCGATCATGACCGTCACGGGAATGCCGCCGACCTTGTAGTCGTTCGTGATCTTGTCGTCATAGGAGATGAGCGTCGGCATCGTGTACTTGTTCTTCTCCCAGAAGGCCTGGACCTTCTCGACGATGGCCGACTTGTCATTCCCACGTTCCCATACATTCACGGCATAGACACTGATCTTGCCCGGGTGATTCGCCTCGACCCAATCCGAGAACTTCTGGACAAGCGGAAGGCCCTTCTTGCAAGGTGGGCACCATGTTGCCCACATGTCGAGCACGATGATCTTCCCCTTGAGTTTCGAGAGGGTTACTTCCATGCCATCAAGTTGGGGCAACGTGAAATCAGGGGCTGGGCCAGAAGCCACGGGCTCTGGAGCCTGGGCGGGCATGAGTTCCTCGATCGAGCTCGCCACCTTTCGGTCACCGGGGGTGAAACTGATTGGTGGATCAAGTGTCTCGGAGAGTTTTGTCTCCACGGTCATGACCATCGAGGTCTGCATCTCCGCAGGCGCGTTTGGCATGGCAAAGGAGGCGTTGAATGCATTGACGAACATCGTGTCCGGGTCGATGTAGAGATTGCCGCTTCCAGAGGAAGATGTGACTTCAAGCACGGTCGCTGGCTTCCCGGTCGTGGGATTCTTGCCTTCGGATACGCCTGAGAATGTCGCTCCCTGCATGAGCCCGTAGGTCATCTGGCCGACCCAGTCACCAGGATCCTTCTCCGTTCGAAGAGCAACATCCCAGGGAACCACCTCGGGAGCACCGAAGATGTCGGTCAGCGTCTTGCCCACACCATCACCGATCGGTCGCTTCAGGTAAGCAGCATCGACTCCCTCGATGGTGACATAGACATATCCATCCAGGGCGATGACCTCGAGGTTGGGAAGGTCCAGTTCCATGTTTCCCTTTGAGTCGAACCGGCTCCCGAACCCTTCCTCCATCTGCTCACCACCGAACTCGATCTTCATCGATGACGTGATCGTCATTGCTCCAGGTGCCTTGTATGCCTTGGTCACACCGGCAACGACTTGTTCAACTTCCATGCCCGCAACGGCCTGTGACGCGGTCAAGGACAGTGCCATGACGGCTGGTGCCGTCCAGATCATCGTGAAATTCATCGACAACTCCAATCATCTTCCTGGGATCACGCTCAACCGGGCGACAAGCCCGCTGGGCCTGACATCGGCCCCTCATCAAGCAATGATCGTGGCTTGAGGATAGCACACCGGCCCTCAAGGGAACCATTCAAGTCCGTTTCCGCCACCAGGGCGGCTTTCATGGTGATGCCGATCCCGGGATGCACAAGCTCCGGCGCCAACTCGACCATCGGAACCAGGACGAATGCCCGTTCATGCATTCTCGGGTGCGGCACCCGGAGGCCGGGCTCTTCCACCACTTCACCGACGATCAGCAGCAGGTCGATATCGAGACGGCGTGGCTCGACCGGCCCCCCATCAGTCCTCTCACGTCCCATCGATCGTTCCACGGACAGGCATGCATCAAGGAGCTCTCTTGGCGGCAGGCCTGTTTCAATCTCGACGACCGTATTGAGATAGGCCTCGTGTCCCTCGACTCCCACGGGCTCGGTTTCGAGGATGGTGGCAACCCGACGTACCCTGACTCCTTCGGTACCGTCGAGTACGTCGATACCCTCCATGATCGCCGCCAGGCGATCCCCGAGATTGCTTCCGAAACCCAGGTAGGCAATCGTCTCCAGGTCGCTCATCCAGTCGACTCCCATGGAAGGGATGCCGATTCAACTTCACCAAGAAGCACCAGGCGAAGCAGTTGGAGGGCATGCGACAGTGCTCGACGACGAATGGCCGTGCGATCTCCCGGGAACCTGTAGCACCGAGACGTCACATCCTCGCCACGTGCAATGCTGATCCAGACCGTTCCGACCGGCTTCTGCTGCGTCCCCCCGTCCGGACCGGCAATGCCCGTTATGGAAATCCCGATGTCCGCTCCCGTGGTTGTCCGTACACCGCTTGCCATTGCCGAGGCGACTTCGACCGATACGGCCCCGGGGGCACCTGGCTCAAACAGGGATCCCGGCACGTTCAGCAACGACTGCTTCAACTCGTTGGTGTAGCAGACAACACCGCCGCGGTACCACCTGGAGGATCCCGAGGTATCGACGATGCACGCGCCGACCATTCCACCGGTACAGGACTCGGCTGTGGCGAGCGTCACACCCTGCTCGAGAAGGAGACTCCCCACGCTTGAAGACATGGTCACATCTCCACGACCAAGCACATGTGGACGGAGTCGTTCTTCGATGGAAGCAACAACAGGTTCTCCCTGCTCCCCGGTGGCAGCATGTACGGTTGCGATGAAGATGCCGCGACTCATGCGTGTTCCAACCTGGACCACGTTGTCACGGTCAAGCAACTCGCCCAATCGTTCTACGATCTCGGCCTCGAGCAGACCATGACACCTGACACGCTCGACCCAGGATCGTTCCCCGGGTTCATTTGACGGCAGAACTGGAAGGACATGCGCCTCGAAACAGGACTTCAGTTCAGCAGGAGGACCTGGCAGCAGCCAGACATCGCACTCACCGATCTTT